>DATHCX010000222.1:0-10094 GCA_035319325.1 Desulfomonilaceae bacterium | reverse complement strand
TGGAGCGCCACAATGCGGACAGGCCTTGGCCAGGCTGGAGACTTTTCCCTTACATTCGAAACAAGCTGTTAAGGACATAATGCTCACCTCCCAGGAATTTTCTGCAACTTTAAAAATTCTATCCGAATTCCTCCGAAATTTTCACCACGTAACTACCGCGGGCCTCTACCATCTCAATCGGCGGGAATGCCTGACCAGCGGTCGCGACAGGATCAGGTTTCCCCATCAGCTCACGGTCATTGACTGACCTGAGCAATCGCCGTGCCAAGCAATAAAAAAGTCATAGAAGTGTAAATCCGCTGAAATAATAAGCTGGAATCGGGATACTCTGCGTAGAGGACGAACAATACGGTCAACAAACCTGTTATAATTCTTTACAGCTTGTAAAGGAAGAAATGGTGAATTTCGTATCCATTCGATTACAGGCGGGAACAGGCCGTCAATGCGAGCGAAGCGAAGCATTCTCCTCATCTACATCGACATTGCTGCGTCGTTTCACACCCCGCAATGACACGTGTGGGCAATTCCCCCGAGTAACCCACCGGACACTGAAGTTCAGCGACGGTCGCGGTCATATCCGGCGATCTGGGCGGTCGATGGGAAGGAAAAACTCGTCAGTATTCGGCTCCATAACTTTTCAAGAGCTTGACCACATCCGCATGTCCCGCGGAGAACGACCAGAGCCAGGCCGTCCAGCCGTTCTTGTCTTTTGCGTGCTTGTCCGCCTTGTGGTCCAGAAGAACCTTTACCGTATCCACGTGTCCTTCAGAAGCGCTAATGATCAGCGAAGTTGCGCCGTATTCGTCTTTGAGTTCCGGGTTTGCCCCGTTGCTCAGCAGAAGATCCGCAATATCAGCGTACCCCCGGCGAGCAGCCCTCATAAGGGCGGTCCTGCCGAGTCCGTCTACGGCGTTAACATTCGCTCCTCTCTGGATGAGAAATCTCACCACTTCGGGATAGCAACGGCGAGAGGCTTTCATGAGAGCCGTCGCGCCGTACTGGTCCGTGATTTCGAGGTCAGCTCCTTTTTCCAGGAACACTTTCACGAGGTCGAGATTCCCCAAGGATGCAGCCCACAGCAAGGCAGTCCACCCGTAATTGTCCCTAGCCGCGACCTGCGCGCCCTTGTCCAGAAGTAATTTTGCCACGTCAACATGATTTTTCAGCGTGGCTTTCATCAAGGGGGACAAACCGTCTTTTCCCTCGCAGTTGACATCCGTTCCCTCGTTCAGAATCCGCTTGACTTCGTCATAGTCCCCCGACTCAGCCGCAGCCAGTAATCTCTCCTCCATGGGTCCTCCCCTTGCGGAATCGCATTGCAAGCAGCTCACATGAATACGCAAGGATTTGGTTCCAGGATTACAGTGATTGCCGCGAACCGGGCTATCCGTATTCCGGCTCCTGTACCGCGAGGCCGTTGGTCAGCCGGTCGCTTCCATCATCGCCGATCGGGTCGCGGCTCGTTCCTTGCGTATCTTTTCGGCAGTTGAAAGAATTGTATCCGTCAATCGAATATTGTCAAATGGAATTCTCCGGGAGAGCCCGTGGGAGCTGTGAAGTCCTTCCTCTGTCCCGGCCGCGCGGCATCCGTCTCCCTTGACCGGATTACATGCGGGAATTAAATAAAAATTGTGAGATTCGGTTACCAAGAATTGTGGGTGGAGGAGAGCGATAATGATGCGAGATCTACTACCTGATACGAGCGGAAGAGTTGAAAGACACACGAACCGCAGAATTAATCGACAGATTCGCGAGAAAATAATAGCTGATGCCTTTACGTACGCGACAAAGAGTGAAGCGGAAATTTCGGTCCGCATTATACAATTGGATAGAGAATGGGATACCGAAAGAGTGCTGGAATCAACTGCGGGGATCCTCGTTCTTGCGGGGGTTTTGCTCGGTGTCGGACTGAATAGTTTGTGGTTGATACTGGCCGCAGTTGCGGCATTGTCCCTCGTGCAGCATTCCTTGCAGGGTTGGTGTCTGCTGTTGCCGGCGATCAGGAAAATCGGGGTCCGAACGGCCGGAGAAATTCACGAAGAAAAAACGGCCCTGAGGATAGTCAGAGGCGATCTCGATGACATCCGTCCCAACCAGCAAAGTACTGTTGCGAGAGCGATCCACTGACCGGGCATCCAGCACACTTCCGTCACTGGTAACGTTGAAAAGGCGTCGGAATTTTCTGAACGGAACATGGACGTGTGGTTACGCGTTTCTGACGTCGAAAAAGAACATGCGTGAAATAACGGATCATATTATTGAACAAAATTATTAAAAACAGAGGTTATTTTATCACATCATAACGATAAATGTATTTCGTTTGCTCGCAGCGGTCTCATGTTTGAGATGCAAATGAGCATAGAAATAAAGGGTTTTCCTTTCCGGATGCCGGAGGGGGGAGGTCGTTCTTTTTTCAAGTCGGTCTGCCCGGTACTCGCGGTTCTATCAATCTACGTTTAACATTAGGGATAACACTTTAACGAATAAGCATAAATTGAATATGTTTCCTATCGAAAAACACCTGCTTTCGTCTCTCGAAAATCGACTTACGCATAACCAGTCTTGACTTTTCCGTGAAAATCAGCTATGTTAGCAATACAAAATTCGTAAATCCGTTTCTATTCGTTTTGATTCTGCATGGGATGGGTGTAACGTTGTCATGAAAACCTCCAAGTTTGTGGGGACCTTACCCACGGTTGTGCCTATTCTGCCCTTGAGGGATATGGTGGTTTTTCCGAACGTCATGATCCCGCTATTCTTGAAGGGATCTCGTGTGGTGAAACTCGCGGAATCCGTCGTGGGAGGGGACAACCTCGTGGGATTGTTTTACCAGAAGGCACGCAACCGATTGAATCTGTTGCGCGAAGAGATCTCGGCAGTTGGAACTCTCGCGCGTATTCAACAGGTGGTTCGGTTGGACAGCGGCGGCGTCAAAGCCATTGCCGACGGCATATGCCGTGTCAAGATGGTCAAACAGGTTCAGTACGAGCCTTACCTTATGGGAGAGGTAAGCCTCATCGAAGAAGAATGCGAGCCCCAGGAGCTGATGGACACTCTCGTGCGCAGCGTCGCCGCTCTGTTCAGAGTAACGTTGAGCCTCGCCAGGCCCATGAGCGACCACTCCATATCAATGATCGAACGAGCCGACGACCCGGGAAAGCTCGCGGACCTCATAGCCGTTTATCTGCCGTTGAAAGCCGATGCGAAACAGGATCTCCTGGAAATAGAAGATCCGGTCACAAGACTGAAAAAAGTTTTCCTCTATCTCCAAACGGACGTGCAGAGCCTGCAGCCGAAGATCAATGCGGCAGGCGATGCGGTCCAAGCGTCGTCAGCCACCAAGCGCCAGAGGGAATTCAACCTGCGGCAGCAAATGCGTTCCATCCAAAAGGATCTCGGGCAGGACGATCCGAACGGTTCGGAGATATCGAGTTTCCAGGAAAAAATTCGGACTTCCGGAATGTCTGATGATGCGGTGGAAGTGGCCACCCGGGAATTGCAAAGATTGGAACGCATTCCGCCCCATTCCCCGGAATACATTGTGTCCAGAACGTACCTGGAGGTGCTTACCAGCCTGCCCTGGAACGTGACAACGGAAGACAATCTCGACATTAACAGGGCCCAGAGAATCCTTAATGAGGATCATTATAACCTGGAATCCGTCAAAGACCGCATCCTGGAGTTCTTGGCTGTCCACCGTCTCAAACAAAACAATAAGGGGCCGATACTCTGCCTCGTAGGCCCTCCGGGAGTAGGCAAGACCTCCCTGGGAAGATCTATCGCACGGGCGCTCGGCAGGAAATTCATACGTGTATCCTTGGGTGGCATGCGGGATGAAGCTGAAATCAGAGGTCACCGCAGGACTTATGTCGGAGCGATGCCCGGCAGAATCATTCAAGAGCTGCGACGAGCAGGAACAAGAAATCCCGTATTCATGCTCGACGAAGTCGACAAGATTGGTCAGGACTTCCGCGGGGATCCCGCATGCGCTCTGCTGGAAGTGCTCGATCCCGAGCAGAACAGCGCATTCGGGGATCACTATTTGGATATTCCCTTCGATCTCAGCAGCATCATGTTCATCGCTACTGCGAATCAATTGGATACCATCCCTTCGCCGTTGCGCGATCGCATGGAGGTCATCCGAATACCGGGATACACGGACGAAGAAAAGGAAAAAATTGCAGAGTTATTCCTTATCCCCAAAGTATTGGACGAAAGCGGTATTCGTCAGTATCCCTTGCAATTCAAGCCCGAAGCAATTCAATTTCTGGTGAGGGCGTTTACCAGGGAGGCGGGAGTTCGCAATCTCGAGCGGGAAATAGCCTCGGTTTTCAGAAAAATAGCCCGGGAAATTACCCAGGAGCTGCCCGCGAGAACGGAAATCCTCCCTGAAACGGTTGAGGAGCTGCTCGGGCCGCCCAAATACGTTTTCGATCTGGCGGAGGAAGAGGATCAGGTCGGCGTTGCCACCGGTCTCGCCTGGACCGAACACGGCGGAGACATCATTTTCATCGAAGTCACGGGATTCAAAGGACAAAAAGACCTCACCATGACCGGGTCCCTCGGAGAGGTGATGCAAGAATCGGCGCGAGCAGCGCTGAGTTACCTGCGAAACACGTGTCATATGTTCGGCATCAACGAGACGTCATTGGCGCAGACGGATCTGCATATTCACGTGCCCGCGGGAGCGATCCCGAAAGACGGACCTTCCGCAGGAATCACGATAGCTGTAGCTTTGGCTTCATTTTTTGCCGGGATTCCTGTGCGCAGGGACATTGCAATGACCGGCGAGCTGACACTCAGAGGCAGAGTTCTGCCCATCGGCGGAGTCAAGGAGAAGCTCCTGGCAGCTCGACGTGCCGGAGTCCGCGAGGTCATTCTTCCCAAGAAAAACAGACCGAATATCCTTGACTTACCTGATTACGTGAAAGACGGAATGACAATTCACTTCATAAGCGATGTGGGAGAGGCCATTCGCATAGCGTTGTCGTCGGAGAATTGCACCTGCTTTTCCGAACACGTGGCCGAACAACCAATATTGCCACTGTTTCCCGTGCATCAGCAACAATACGCGTGCAAGACCGCGACTCCTTCCGGGGAGCGCTAACCCTACGAAGATACTTTCTTCGGCGCCAGGCGCGGACACTGCGGAAGGGCCCTACTTGAAAGCTTCCATGGCCTTTCTTGCAATCGTGTCGACTCGTTCGTTTTCTTCATGGTTATCGTGACCCCGCGTCCATTTCCATTCCACATGATGACGGCCTGCTGCCGTATCCAGGCGTTGCCACAGATCTGCATTCTTTACCGGAGTTTTTTGTGAGGTCACCCAGTTTTTTTTCTTCCAATTCTTAAGCCATTGAGTCATGCCCTTCATGAGGTACTGGGAATCCGTGGTGATAACAACTTTGCACGGGCGCTTGAGGGTTTCCAATGCCATTATGGCCGCGGTCATTTCCATGCGGTTGTTTGTAGTCTCGGCTTCTCCGCCGCTCAGGATCTTCTCCGCCGCGTTGTAACGCAAGAGCGCTGCCCAGCCTCCCGGTCCCGGGTTTCCGCTGCAAGCACCATCCGTAAATATGTGCACTATGCCGCTCATGACGAGTCTCTACTGCAAAAAAGGATTACGAGGCGCCGGGACTTCTTGGGCAAGAGCATTGCGGTCGGAAGACGGTGGATTCTTGGAACTCACGCTCGACTCGTGTCGAAGCTCCCCGCGAGCTTCAGGGGCATCCGCTGCCGCCACGTTCAGGACTCCAGACAGCACTCCGGCTACGAAATCTTGTCGGGTATCGCCTTTATGAATACTTTCCGAGTCCTCGGACCGTCGAATTCGCAAAGAAACACTCCCTGCCAGGTTCCCAGAAGGGGAGATCCCCCGGAAACGATGAGGTGGACCGAACTGCCCACCACGGCCGTCTTTATGTGAGCGTCAGAGTTGCCTTCACTGTGTGTGTACGCATCCCGATACGGAACCAGTTTTGCGAGCTTCTCCTGAATGTCTTGCACTACGGATGGATCCGCTGCCTCATTGATGGTGACCCCTGCCGTGGTATGGGGAACGTACACCACCGCTATGCCGTCCCGAATTCCGGTCTTGGAAACGGCTTCTTTCACCCGGGACGTGATGTCCACAAATTGCATTCGTGCCTGCGTCTTTACCTGTAGTGTTTCCATTCATTCACGCTCCTCACGATCATCTCCTTCAATCTTCTTCGGAGACGTCGATTCCCGCGAAAAGTGCCTCGGCAAAATCCCGAGCATTAAATTCTCGGAGGTCGTCCACCTTTTCTCCTACGCCCACGTACCGCACCGGAATCTTCAATTCGTTGGACATTCCCACGACTACTCCGCCTTTTGACGTGCCGTCGAGCTTGGTGAGCGCTATTCCCGTCACCGGTATGACTTCATTGAATGTGCGCGCCTGAAGAATCGCATTCTGTCCCATTGAAGCGTCTATGACAAGAAGCGTTTCGTGAGGAGCAGCGGGAAGCTTTTTCGCGAGCGTGCGCTTCACTTTCTTCAGCTCCTCCATGAGGGGCACCCTAGTGTGCAGCCTGCCCGCGGTGTCCACCAGAACCAGTTCCACGTCTTCTTTGAGCGCCAGTTCCATCGCTTCAAAGCTTACTGAAGACGGATCAGCCTTTTCCTTGCCCTTCACCAGGGGACATCCGATGCGTTTGGCCCAAATCTCCAACTGCTCGACAGCCGCAGCTCTGAAAGTGTCGCCCGCCACCATGAGCACTTTTCGACCCGCAGCCGTGTGGCGAGCAGCGATTTTCGCGATCGTCGTCGTTTTCCCGGAGCCGTTCACTCCCACGACCATGACCACGAAGGGTTCGGATCCATATCCCACCCGGAGGGGAGCCTCCACGTCCAGAAGCATTTCTCGTACGAGGTTTTTCAAGTGGGCCACCACAGCTTCGGGATCGTCCACTTCCCGCCTTTTAACGCGTTCCGTGACACTCTCCAAGAGCTCGTATGCTGTTTTGACGCCTATGTCCGCGGTGACAAGCACTTCCTCCAGGCGAGCAACCATCTGGTCATCCAGTTGTTTTTTGCCGAGAAATACCTTATCCAGTCTGCCGAGGAATCCCTGGCGGGTCTTTTTCAATCCTGTCTTGAGCTTGACGAGGTCCTTTTCATGATCATCGTATTTCAAAATCTCTGCTTCAGCCAGTTCAAGGGGTTCCGGCGTAGGCGAAGCCGTCTCCTCTCGGGTCTTGGCAGTAGTCTCCCGGTTCTCTTCCTCAATCTTTTCTCTCTTGAACAAGCGGCTGAAAAAGCCGCTCTTTTTTGTTTCACTCATTTTTCATTTCTCACTTGCATGCCTGATTCTCACAGCCTGCTCTCTTGTCAGGAGTTGGTGATACGTGCATAAAAAAGATTGAATATGGCCTTGTCGGACTTCCATGCCGCCGGATTGTGTCCGAGTGTCTCCCGCTCGTAGTTGTCAGTAATCCCGGCCACCCACAGCCCTTTCGCTGCAGTCCCCGCTTTCGCGAGTTCAACAGGGTCGCGGCAGCGGTATGCCATGGTCCGGTCACTTCACATCCGGCATTCCTGCCAGCCGGAAATTTTCGCACGTGAGACACAGGTGCCTCAGCCCAGAACAGTAACACAGGTTGCCGTTGTGCAACTATTTTGGCGATTCGGACACTGAGTGTAGCAATTGACGGTTCCGCGGTCAAAGAAATTAATTTAATGTAATTTCTAGAAAATCGATTGATCTTATTGTTATTTAAGTGTTATAATCTCTTCAATGACACAGAGGAGGTGAGCCCGTGCTCTGGAAATTCCGGAAATCCACCATAACCATCCCGTCAGAATTGCACGACAAGATGCGAAAGTGTTGCCCGCCGCTGGATGAAGTCCAGAGCGAGGTGATCAGAGTCCGGCGAGTGCAGAAAAAGGAACGCAAGGCAGCAAAAAACAATCCGGACAATCCGGTTAAATACCGAGTCTAGGTGAGTCGGAGCAGTCCCGAAATCCTTGTACGCCGCGAACGCTGTTCCGCAAACGATCCCATTCACTGGCTCATGACAAAGATTCTAACTCGAGCACAGATCGCAGCACCGGCAATCGTCCTGCTGATGTTCTCTGTATCGGCTTCCGCGGACCTCTCTCCCGCTGTGTCCTATTCTCACGCGATAAACTCGCTGGAGAGACTGGAGACCAATCCTGCAACGTTGAGAGGGGAATGGTCGCAGGCCATCCAATGCCTTCTCAAAAATCCCAGGATCGACAGGAATCCGGCGATTGCATGCAGAGCGATGTTCCGTGCCGGCACGTCATCTCTTGCATTGTATCGTCGCCACGGTAACACGGAAGACCTGGATGCTGCCATCCGATATCTCAGCACTTTCACCAAAATTCATCGAAACGGCCCTTATTTCATCCGCGGGCTCAAGGCGCTCAAAGAAGCAGACTCCCTCAAAAGAAAAACACTTCAACCGGTGCCTCATCAGCCGCGTTTGAGCTGTGCGCCCCATCCCTTCGAGAATGCCGGTCTGTCTGAAGAGCCGGTTTCGGCTGCAAAGAAGCTTCCATCTCCGCACCATATCAGGACGGAAAAAAAGTCCGCTGCTTCGGCAACCGGCCAAGGCACATGGAATCGACCCGCTTACAAGTACACGGGCAACCCGTTTTGGATGGAGGCAACCGGCGGCGCGGCCGGGATCGGGGCTTTGGAGGTGTTGCCAAACAGGGGGCCCTCCTCTCGGACCCTTCCGGCTCAGGCCGCCACGGCGATTTCCGAAACCAATACATCCGCGCCTGAGAATCTGCCACCCCCGGTCCAGGAAACTCCCCGTTCGCCTGCTGTTGAGCCGCCGACTCCCATAAAACCGGGCGAACCGGCATCAACTCAAATGCCGCAGAAAATAGCGTCTCTAGGTCCCAGTACGGCACCCGGGCACGCATCCGAGAAGAAACCGGAGATTGCCGGGAAAGGGTTCGTCGTGGTTCTCGATCCCGGACATGGCGGCAGAGATCCCGGCGCAGTATCCCGGGACGGCAGTCTGAAGGAAAAAGACTTGACTCTGGAGGTTGCGAAACAGGTGAAGGTAATTCTGGAGAGGAAACATCCCGGAATCACGGTGGAGTTTACGCGCTCGGAAGACACGTTCATGACCCTCGAAGAGAGAACCGCTGCGGCCAATTCGCTCAACGCGGATCTTTTTCTGTCGATTCACTGCAATTCCGACACTGATTCCAGCTCTACGGGAATGGAAACCTATTACCTGAGCAAGGCAAGTTCTCGAAAAGCCATGAGAGTCGCGGCCAGGGAAAACAGCGTGTCACTGGCCAAAATGAGCGATCTTCAAGCAACCCTTCTGGATCTCATGGTGACCTCAAAAAAGACGGAGTCAGAGAAGCTGGCCACAGCAGTGAACAACGCCCTGGAAGAGGTTGTCCCCAGGGGGCGTCACAGAGGGATCAAGCAGGCGCCGTTCTATGTCCTTGTGGGCGCGAAAATGCCGGCGATTCTCGTGGAATTCGCGTTCATCAGCAATAAGGCCGAGAGCAAAAAACTCCACAGCCCGGAATACCTGCACGTTATCGCTGAAGGTCTTGCAAATGGTGCGCACGCCTATCTCCTGGAATTGGGCGACAAGGGATGATGCCCGAGCCCGAAACGACAGGCCGCAAGTCTTTCCCACCAGCCTCCCGCCAAAACGCGACATGTAATCAACGACGTATCCATACGTTTTCCCATCGCCGACAAAGATGTTATTGTGTTGTCGCTTATTCTCTCGGAGTCACAATTCACGTTGGGAGCGACGACAGATTTCCATGCAGATTCGTGAGTTCATTATTCCCGAAAACGTGAATCCCGACAGGGCGGACCGCATCCTTGCCGCTCACCTGCCAGGGGAATATTCCCGGTCCGCTCTGGCGCGGCTCATGCGCAAGGGGCTTGTGACGCTGCGTGACAGGTCCGTGCGGCCGTCAACAATTCTCAGTCCCGGGGACAAGGTGGAGTTGCTCCCCGAAGACAGAGGAACCGGCCGGGCGAGAATGGAACCCGAGGTCCCGGATTTCATCGTCGTCATGGAAGATCATGACCTCATCGTGGTGGACAAGCCTGCCGGCAT
>DATHCX010000221.1:0-7258 GCA_035319325.1 Desulfomonilaceae bacterium | reverse complement strand
AAAGCTGGAAAATGAACTGGCGGACAAAAACGGGGGGGAGAGACGGGATAGAATCTCTCAGGTCGAATCTCTCAAACAAAAGCAACCGGAAATCATTGAAATCAGTCCCTTCGGCGGCAAACTTCCCGTTGAACGTTGCATGACCTGTCATTTCGGCATAGAGGATCTTTCTCCTTCGCATCCGAATGCCGTTTTTGGTTGCGTGGCCTGTCACGGAGGAAACGGCCCGGATCTCACCGTTCGAGGTGCGCATCGTGGATTGCGGGGCGGCAAGAATCCCGCGTCCCTGGACCTGGCATCGGCAAGTTGCGGAACGGGCAAGCAGGGAGCTGCCGCGTGTCATTCCCAGAGGGAGCACGTTCTCCTGAACAGGACCGACAATGTGCCTCGATCCCTCATGGCAACGAACGCGGGCATTATCGGAATCCTGAAATTCCAGTGGGGGGTGGCGCAAGACAGCCGTTCAGGATTCGGAATCAAATCGGTGTCGGACGGCAAAACCAGTCTGCAGGCGATTCCCGCTGAACTGAACGCTCACGGTGAATTCAGCCTTAGTGACAGCCATTTCAGAAAATTTTGCGCGGCGTGCCACCTGTGGAGTCCTCGTACAGGCGAACAATTCGGCCGGCTTCAGGGATGTCCCGCATGCCATGCGACCTACAACCCGGACGGAAAGTACGTCGGCGGAGACCCGACAATCAATCGAAACGAAACCGGACACCCCGCAACACACGGTATAACGAATCGCATCCCTGATGACCGGTGCAGGGCATGCCACAACCGTAGTGCCCGGATCGGACTCAATTACCACGGGGAAATGGAGAGCACCCAGTACGGCACTCCGTTCGTACGAGGAGGCCTATCAGATGAGAGATTCCCCGACGGCAGGTTCGTATGGAAATTGATCCCCGATATCCATCACGAAAAAGGCATGGGGTGCATCGACTGCCACACCGGTCAGGACACGATGGGTGACGGCACAATACACGTGCACATGAAGGATCAGATCGAGATCCGTTGCGAAGATTGCCACGGAACGCCGGCGAGTCCGCCAAGAACCATGGCGGTAGACTCGGCCGATCGTCTGGTCCAAACCCTGTTGAAGAATCTTGCATTCGGAAAGCCCTCGGATGGCGACACCATTCTCGCAACGTCAAAAGGGCGGCCTCTGGTTCACCTGAAGCTCACTGATAAAGGGTTCCGTCTCACAAGCAAGCTCACGGGGAAAGAGCATCCGGTCAATATCATCACCGCCAAGAACGACGGTCACGCGATCAAGGGGCATGAAAGACTGGAATGCGATTCGTGTCACAGCGCATGGAGTCCTCAATGCTACGGATGTCACCAGGCATTGGATTTTCGGGCAAAGGGCAAGGATCACGTTTCGGGAAAAATGACGGATGGCAGATGGTCCGAGGGCCGCGGTTTTTTCCGGTACGAGCGAAATATCTACGGGATCAATTCTCGGGGCAAGATAGGCGTTCTCGTGCCGGGGTGCCAGGTGTGGAACACGGTTGTCGATGCCGAAGGCAAGGTGGCGGGGGGATACGATTCACGAATCATGCGCCTGAAAAACGGCCGCTCATCCATGGCAATGGGACCGACTCATCCGCACACCACCAGAAAAGAGGTGCCCCGATGCGTGGATTGCCATCTCGACCCGAAAGCTCTGGGTCTGGGAGATGGCAGCCTGATCTTGCATAAGAGTCAAAAACCACCCGAATTCGAGAAGCTTTACGACTCCCCCGCCGGTGGTTTGAATGTACCGTTTCCCCTGGACGCGGTCGTCGACACGGACGGCAACATACTCCAGGGTACGTCTCACCAGCTTTCCCGAGGCTTTAACAGGCAGGAAATTCTTAGAATAACGGCTATCGCTCCATGCCTTCCCTGCCACGACCGTTATGACGACCCTGTCTGGAGAAAACCGGGCCCCTATGTGCTTACACCCGCCTGTCGCGCTGCCCTGCAACGAATGGAGCAGTAATACGGATTCGCTTCTTTACAGGTATCTCGATTCCGGGCACAGGTTGGGGTGGGGGCACTCCTTCGCTGCGGACGACGCAGAACCGTCTCATCACTTCGCTCAGGAGAGCCCCCAGCCCAGGAATCTCACATATCTTGTTGCGAATCCGGATAATACCCACTCGCAGTCTGCAAGGAAGAATCGGGGAGAAGTTTCTGTGAGGGGGGTTGGACAGGACGCTCTCTCCGAAGAGGACCTGGCCAAGCTTTTTGCAGTTCTCGAAAATTTTGTTGCATTCGTTCACGACTCCCGCCCACATTCCGACCGTGCAATCATGTCATTGCGAGGAGTGGAGCGACGAAGCAACCTATGTATCGGTTAATTGGAGATTGCTTGGGGCTTCGCCCTCGCAATGACAGTCTTCGAATCTTTTCCGTAATCAAAATCGACACTACTTTTTAGAATCCCTCTACTTGTATGAGAAAGCATTCGTATAACGACATATCTGCCACGTTTCCGTAATTGGATATAGACTTTATGATCGCATGTTGTTACCTTTGGCCCAGTAGATTGGGACCCTAAGGGTTGGCCGTTAGTTCACCGATCGGTCCTTACGCAGCGTCAGACTGTTGGACCAGGGTTCGCATGGCTGACAAAAAGATCGCCATGAAACCGCTCGGATTGCCGTACAACCCCTTGGGTCGTCTCGAAAGGTGCCCGCGACTCGCAGGAATCTCTCGCTGTGCACATGGTTATCCGAAAGACCGAAGAGGATGAACAGACCGCGGGCTGCCGAAACAGCGGGATTCTTTGCCATCCCACGGAACTCGCATCAGATGAAAACAAGGAGGAGAGATGTCGAAAAAAATTCTGATCATCGACGATGAACCGGATATGCTTGCTTTTCTTTCCACACTGCTCGAAGACAACGGGTATGTAACCGTCACCGCTACGGACGGTGAGGAGGGCCTTGCAAAAGTCAAATCGGAGAAACCCGATCTCGTGTCGTTAGACCTTCTTATGCCCAACAAGACCGGGATCAAGATGTACCGTGAGATGCGCAAGGATGAGGAAACCAAGGACATCCCCGTCGTGATGGTTACGGGATTCGCAAAGGACGACGTCCCGAGTATGGATTTCAAGGAGTGGATTCAGAAACGCGCCATCAAACCACCTGAAGGCTACATAGAAAAACCGGTGAACCAGGAACTTCTCCTGACAGCCATTAAGAAAGCCATTGGGTGATTCTGTCACGGGTCGAGACCGGGTGCATCGTTGCGCAGAACTCTCGGAACACCGGGCTCTTCACCGGTCGAGGGTTTTGCGACTTTCGCCGGAGATGGACGTAGCTGCGTGTTAAGGAAATCAGGACAGCCTGATTTCCTTGCTTTTCCGAACGATGCACCAGCGAGCAGGACAAAATCGGATCGGTTGGGCAGGGCAAAGAATCTTGTGCTGATGACGAGCCAGAGTGGGGGCGTATCCATTCACGTGCGGGTGGAAAAAGGCTGTCATTACGAGCGCGGCGGCCAATCTCCGCCCTCAGGTATAAGATTGTTTCGTCGTTGCGCTCCTCCCACTGACAGAGGTCAGGCACCTCCTCCGGGTAATTGAATGATTACTGGTAAAGCGATTCAAAAATGGCTTGAGTCGTAGCAACCCCGGTTTCGGTAGGGGCGGGTTTGAAACCCGCCTTTACAGTTTACGGAACCGCCCATCTGAGTCTGTCCCGAAGTTTTCATCGAGAAAGGGAAGCCGGCTTTGTCCTTGCGAGCGAAGCGAAGCAATCTCGCGTAGTTGCAGAATAAAGGCTCGAAATGGCTCCGTCGCGTCGCTCCTCGCAATTGACACTGATTCGCGTGCCGACGAAGTCGGTAATTTGAAAGCTATGTGCGGGACACCACACGAGCGAAACGAGCGGCCATGTTCGGGCATGAACCTTTGATTGATTCGGTTCTTCTACGAAGGTGAGAAGAATTCTGCAAAAAGGTTTCTTGTAAATACCATTCAATTAGCGTATTTTACAGACAGGTCCATCTCATCCTCAATTCTTCTGTCTTTTCTATCCCTGATGAAGAAAGAAGTCGCAAACAGTGAGATGGACCTATTTTCCTCCCTCTGCCAGTAATTATCATCTGAAAGAAAAAATCCGGGAATGCGCCGACCTCATGCACGGTGGCGAACTCGTTTTCCGGCTGCTGATGGGGGGACTGCAAAGGACCCCTGGCGCCCGGACTGCTCCGGGACCACGCTCGACACAGTCTTGAGTTCAGCTCCGGAAAAAGGCGGCGACCTTTTTCTCAGATTTTCCTCTCATTTTTTAGAACAATTTTCGCGATAAGTGTGCTGCAAACTTCTCCGTCTTTTTGTGTTTTACAAGGTGGTCCGTCTCGTCCTCGCGCTCCTTCAGTTTCATTCTATCCCTGATGAAGAAAGAAGTCGTCCACGCGCTGAAACGGACCTTACTCGGGGAAGCAAAATTCGTGCCCATCATCCCTGAACAGTCTCGATGGAATCGAGCCACTCGTTCAGCCACTCTGAGCAGGCCTGCCTTCCACAGGTCCGGCGAGTAAAAAGAAGCAAGGTGATAAGAGTTTTTACGTTCTGTAAAGTTTTTGATTCGTCCGGGACGGAAAGGCTTCTTCCCCCGGTCGATTGTCTTTATGGCAGTTGCCAAGAGTTCGGGCCAGTTCGTCCAGCCGATATCAGGAGTTCCCGAACCAAGGTATGACTGCTCTGCGATGTCCGAAGTTGGGGAACTCCTGAGGGCGGAGCCCGCGCAAACGGATAATATTTTTGGCAACCGGAATATCCGATATGCATGAAATCGATGCGAATGTTCCATCCGCTTGGCCCAGGCGCAAACGCAGGTGACCGCACCCGAAACGCGATTCCGACGAAGCTCTAGAGGGGGTCTCAAAAGTTGTGTCGGTTTTGATTGCGCGAAAGGATCCGAAGACTGTCATTGCGAGGGCGAAGCCCGAAGCAATCTCTAACTAACCAAAACTGAGATTGCTTCGTCGTTCCACTCCTCGCAATGACATGATTGGCTGGTCGGAATGTGGGAGAAAGTCGTCAACTAATCCGACAGAATTTTCGAGAACTGCTCTATACGGCTTCGCTTTCAAAATTGTAGAATCGGAGAGGAACCTTTTGCCATACGGATGCGTATTCAAAAAAAGTGAGATTGGGGAGAAGGTCCTCCCCGAACTTCATCTCAAGAATTATTAGCACCCGCCCAGGATGGATTCATGAAACACTATTCCAAGAACAGGCTGTTCGTCGAATACTTGAGGGAGTTGTTCGATCAAGCGGGCACGAAAGCATACTTTGCTATCGCGGTATTGATCGCGGTCGGGCTCACTCAGGGGGTCGGATTGCTCATGCTGATTCCGTTTCTGCAATTGATCGGAATCGGTGATTCCGCACCCACCGGTATCGTGGCGATAATAGGTACGCTGTGGAATGCCACGGGGCTTCCACTCAGTTTGACCGCTGTGCTGGTCGTCTATGTAGGCATAGTTTCTTTGTACGCTGTGACACAGCGATGGTCCACCATTCTCAATTCGAAGCTGTCTCACGCATTCACTCGGAAACTGCGTGACGATCTGTTTAGAGCGATGACGCGAGTTCAGTGGCTCCGTTTCATTCAGATGAAGGGATCGGATATCAACCATGTCATGACGGCAAATCTCGCTACGATCGATAACGGAACCTACGGTCTGTTCGCCCTGATAAGCACGATCTTCGTGGTGCTCGTGCAGATTGGGATAGCAATGATGCTGTCTTTTCCTCTCACGTGCGTGGCGATGGTCAGCTCCGGCGCGCTCCTCCTGATCCTCAAGCCTCTTAATCGACGGTCTTACACGCTTGGTGAGGAATGGCGCCAGACCATGGCTGCGTTGTTTGGCGTTCTGATGGACCATTTGGCCGGAATGAAGGTTGCCAAGAGCTTCGGAGCTGAAGACCGTCACATTCGGAGTTTCTGTTCGTTGAGCGGAAAACTGGAGCAGCAGGCCAATCGCTTTGCTGGTATCCTTTCTTCCACGGGGATGTATTACGAAATCGGTGGAGTCGTTGTTGTGGGTGTGTTTTTTCTCGTCGGAATTCAGGTGCTTCAGATTCCCGCGTCCAGACTGTTGATCATGGTTTTCCTCTTTGCCGGCCTTGTGCCCCAGTTCTCGTGGATGCAGAGGACGTGGCAGGGGATACTGAATATGTTGCCCGCTTACAAGGCGGTGCTGGAAATGGACGATACGTTTCGCGCAGCAGAGGAGCCCCAGGCTTCCGGAGAAATCGGCGCGATGCAGCTGCAAAACGGTGTGGAGTTCCAAGGTGTGTCTTTCAGGTATAACAGGGAAGACCGGAACTTTGTTCTCAACAACATTGAATTCTTTATTCGAGCCAGGGAGACAACCGTTGTCCTTGGGCCGTCCGGTGGCGGCAAGAGCACGTTTGCGGACCTGTTGATCGGGTTGCTGACTCCGGAGAAGGGACAGATCCTGATTGACGGCAGGCGGCTGGAAGGAAGTCTGTTGCATTCCTGGCGCAAATCGGTGGGTTACGTCCCCCAGGAGAGCCTGTTGTTCCACGAGACCCTACAGGACAACATGCGCTGGGCTTCGCCCGGATGTTCTGACGATGACATTTGGGAAGCCCTTGGTCTGGCCGCGGCCGCGGATTTCGTTGCAACCTTGCCTGACGGGCTGAACACAATTGTGGGAGATCGAGGGATAAGACTCTCCGGCGGGCAGCGGCAAAGGATCGCCCTGGCGAGAGCACTCTTGCGAAAGCCGACTTTGCTGTTGCTGGACGAAGCGACGAGCAATCTGGACGCGGACAATGAACACCGGATCATTCAGGCTCTGCAGAAGTTGCGAGGAACCATGACCGTGGTCTTTATCTCGCACCGGCAGTCTGCAGTGGACTGCGCGGACAGGGTTGTCGCAATCGAAGGCGGGCAGGTGGTAACGTAACAAAAGCACTCGGGGTACATGGTACTGATCCTGCTTCCTGCACATGAGAGCTTACTCCGAAAGCCCGACCTGGCCGATTGCGGGTGTTGCCCGCGAGAATGTCGCCAACTTCCAGGTGAGCAAGGAACCATCCGCCAGCTCGATTGTCTCTATGCCATAACGCAGAATTTTTTGACTCAGGGAATACTGCAGCGTTGAAGATCGGGGTGGAAGGCGAAATAGCAATTAGAGTGATTCTTGTCATTGGGCCTGCTCTGGTCAATTGGCATATGGGGATTCTCAAGAGTAATGTCGCTTTTGATTACGCGAAGGGATC
>DATHCX010000220.1:0-34430 GCA_035319325.1 Desulfomonilaceae bacterium | reverse complement strand
CCATTGACGAACTCCCACCATCTAACAAAGTCGACGCATCCACGATCCGGTTCTGACGAGGGAATGGGAGTGTAACACGAAGGTGAGTACCGATAGAACCATTAACTATAAAAGTGCTGCGCAAACCGGAATGGAGTCATCAGCCAGGTCTCATCTCCGCTTCGGCCGGCCGGCCTGACTGCGCTCCGGAGACAACCCGGCTGACTTGGAGCGAACATAACCATTTTCAATGCGCATCAGCAAATAGGGAAATGAAATGACGGACGGGTTCACCAAACCAGGGGTCTCTCATGTCGATCTCAGGAACTGTATTCATTCAGTTACGGGTGCGAAAAGATCGTCATTGCGAGCGTAGCGAAGCAATCTCGCCTTCAAGTATCGAGATTGCTTCGTCGTTTCACTCCTCGCAATGACAGAAGATAGGCACTTCCCCCAAGCAAATGAAGGGTTACCAAGAACTTGCGGTTTGGACTTGACGATAATCTCCGCGACGGTGTATGCTTCTGAATTCTTGCGGGAAACAGGAGCAGTTCCTTGTCGCCGATCCGCGGTCTTCAGATTAAAGGTCTAAGTGATTCCACCGTAGCCTTGCCTCAGTTCCTCAACGAGATTCCTGTCGGCATCATCGTTTTCAATCCTGACCGGAGAGTTGTGCTTATCAACAGAGCTCTCGAGGCTTTGACGGGATTTCACTCCCGGGAGGCCTACGGCATACCGTGCAGGTACATTCTGAGAAGCAACCTCTGCATGCAGGGTTGTCAAATGAAGCTGGTGGGAGAAACATCCGAGCCCGTGTGTGCGGAAGCAAACATAATAAACAGAAACCGCCAAAAGATTTCGGTTCGTTTGACCACCGGCCCGATACTGGACAGCAGAGGGCATTTGGCCGGATTCATAAAGTCCGTGGAAGATTTGCGTTCGTGCGAGGATATTGTCGATGAGTCCGGTAAATCCTTCCTGTTTGGGAGAATGGTGGGTCGCAGTCACGAGATGCAACGGATCTTTCGCGTCATTCCCGTTATAGCACAGACCGATTCGTCTGTTCTTATCACAGGCCAGACAGGTACGGGCAAAGATTTTGTTGCCGAGGCCATCCATCATGCATCGAATCGAGCCAAGGGTCCATTCATCAAAGTGAACTGCGGCGCTTTGCCCGAATCGTTGCTGGAATCGGAGCTATTCGGGCATCAGAAGGGCGCTTTCACGGGCGCGGTGGAGAACAAGCCCGGTCGATTTCGTCTTGCACACAATGGCACACTCTACTTAACAGAAATAGGGGATTTACCCCTGAACCTTCAGGTAAAGCTGCTCTCGTTCCTGGACGATAAGGTTCTCCATCCGCTCGGCAGCACAAAAGGGGTTCACGTAGACGTCAGGGTGATAGCCGCCACACACCGGAACCTCGAACAAATGGTGCGGGAGGGCAGATTCAGGGAAGATCTGCTGTTTCGACTCAACGTCGTTCGCCTCCACTTGCCGCCTCTCGTAAAAAGAGGGGATGACATAAGGATGTTGATGGATCATTTCCTCCAAACCTTCAGCCCCAGATTTAAGAAAAAGGTGACCGAGGTGAGCGATGAAGCCAGACATGCCCTTGTCAATTATCCGTATCCCGGCAACGTCAGGGAATTGCGGAATATAGTGGAATACGCAGTCAACGTGTGCGAAGGAAACCGCATCCTGCTCGAACACCTGCCCACATATATTCTGGAATACAGGCCTGGCGAACACGAGCCCAACGGTGTCCTAAACGGAGTTCCGGCAGTGCCTTCTTTCAAGCTTCTCGAGGTCGGGCCTGACATGAGTTGGACGGATACGGAACGAAAAATGATTCTGGACGCTATGCTCAAGACTCAGGGTCGCCGGAGCGAAGCAGCGAAGATTCTCGGTTGGGGCAGAAGCACGTTGTGGAGAAAACTGAAGCGGTACGGAATCATGTCATGAAAAAGAAAACAAAGACGTCGTCCGCTGATCCACAGGCCAACACAAAGATTTTGATCCCTTTGCTGGGTGACGACGTGGCCCCGCGTTTCGACTTGGCACCCGAAGCCCTTGTAGCAGTACTCAGACCCGACGGCACGTACGCGGAAGAACGAACGATCATCCTGTCCGAGGCGTCGGCGGAAGAACTCTGCCGCCTGGTCCTGACGGAAAAAATCGACCTTGTGGTGTGTTGCGGAATTGACGATGAATATTATCAATATCTCAACTGGAAAAAGGTGAAGGTCGTGGATTCCGTGATAGGGTCCTCCGCAAGAATCCTCGACAGAGTGAAAAAGGGAACCCTTCAAGACGGTGACAACCTGCTGGGCACCCGCACCGTCCATTCTTCGAAATTGTGATGGAGTATGACATCGGCCGCGCCGGGATTTTTTACGGGACAAGTGGGGGGTTCGTTCCGGCGTATGGCCGCCTAACCCTCGCGGCCTTCGTGTCAATCCGTTCCACATTGTATCGGCCTCTGTCTCATAATGTTTCATTTCGTTTTGTTTCAAGAACCAGCCTCACGCTAACCTCTTGTTGTTATTGAACGACTGTTTTTGGCACGATGCTTGCTCTCCTTAACAGCGTTCGATTCACGTCGAGCTTTTCTCCAAGGGGCTTTCGCCCAGTACCAGGTAGTGCAACGCAGTGACTAAGCTTTTGTAAGAGCAGATTCGGGGCTCTTATGGACCGGAACAGGTTCGCCTCCTCCGTAATCGTTGGAGTCTCGTACGCCAGGAAACACCAGAAAGGAACCGAAGGAGACGAGTGCATGACAACGAAAGTGCTGTTGGTGGATGACGAGGAGCAGTTTGTGGAGGTCCTTTCACAGAGGCTGGATGCCCGGGGATTCAAAGTGGACACGGCGTTCAACGGGGATGATGCCATCGAGTTCGTGAACGGCCACGATGTCGACGTGGTCATTTTGGATGTTCAGATGCCCGGGAGAGACGGTCTTGAAACCCTGCGGGAGATCAAACGAATCAAGCCGTTGACCGAAGTGATCATGCTTACGGGCCATGGCACGGTGGAAACGGCCATTCAGGGAATGAAACTTGCCGCGTACGATTATCTCATGAAGCCGACGGACACCACCGAGCTGGTGGACAAAATCACCAAGGCCCAGCAACGAAAACAAGAGCAGGAAGAACGGATTCGGCAAGCGGAAGTGGATCGTCTCGTCAAGAGACGGGGGTGGTAGGAAGAGCATCCGCCACATCAGCGGACCTTCACGTAGTAACACGGAATCCAATTCATTCTTATAACGTACCGAGTTGAGGCTGAAGTGCAATGCGCAGTGTGTCGCATGCACTCAAACGGTCACGAACGTACCCGAACCCGACATTCGGCGGTTCCGAATGAACACCCTGGAGGTTAACAAGAACTCCAGAAGAGGTTCGTGTTGTGGAGGTGGTTTTTATGGAAACCATTAAGGTCAAAGATTTAATGGTGCCGCTCGACCAATATGCTTGCCTATCCGAAGAAGCCACATTGTATGAGGCGCTCGTCGCCCTGGAAGCGGCTCAGGAGCGAAATGCACCAAGTGGGTACCCGCACAGGGCCGTTCTCATTTGCGACAAAGACAACAACGTGGTCGGCAAGATGGGACATTTGGATCTGCTGCGGAGCCTGGAGCCCCGCTATTCCGAAATTTCGGACTTGAAAAAGGTCTCGGGGTTCGGGCTCACGGCTGAGTTCATGCGGTCCATGATGCAGGAATACGAGCTGTGGAAAGCTCCGCTCGACGACTTGTGCCGTAAGGCAGCGCACGTGAAGTTGGGCAGTATCGTGGCAGCCCCGCTCGAAGGGGAGTTCGTGGATGCGGACGCCTCACTTGACAAGGCCGTTCATCAGCTGATCATGGGGCACCATCAATCGCTCCTGGTCACTGCAAAAGGCCGTATCGTCGGCATTCTCAGGCTTACCGACGTTTTCAAGGAAGTGAGCGACAGAATCAAGGCCTGCCGGATTTAACCCCTATTCGCTGAAGTACCTGTCTAAGGAGGACTCCTTTAATGAGCGCGGACGCCATAACTTCTCCCGGAGGAATAAAAATAGATTGGACAAGGCTTATTGCCTTGCTGACGGGTGTGGGTCTCTTTATTGTAGTTTACTATTCGCCGCCTTGGCCTGATGCAGTTGACCCGGTAGGCAAGCACTTCCCTCTCAGTCAGGCGGGCAAGGGCGCCATAGCATGTTTTCTGTTGGCAGGAATCTGGTGGGTCTTCGAGGTGATCCCCATCGGGGTGACGAGTCTGGTTATCGGAGTTGCCCAGGCGCTGTTCATGATTCGTCCTGCGAAAGAAGCATTCAAAGATTTCATGGATCCTGCGGTTCTGTTCATCTTCGGTTCGTTGGTGATCGGTCTGGTATTCACCAAGACAGGGCTGACGAAGCGCCTGGCATATAAAATGCTCGGCTGGATCGGGGAAAAAACCACTACGATTTACCTGGGAATCTTTGTGCTTATTACGGTTCTGACTCACATCATGGCCCACACTGCCGTGGCTGCAACCATGTATCCTCTCCTGCTGGCCATCTACAGCCTGTACGGGGAAAACGACAAACCCACGAAATTCGGCAAGGCACTTTTCATAGGGATGGCATATGTGTGCGGAGCCGGCAGTATCATCACCCTGCTCGGGTCCGCTCGAGCCATTGTGGCTCTGGGATTTTTCAAGGAAATGGCAGGCGTGGAGACGCCATTCTATCTGTTGACCTACTACATGGCGCCTGTGGGCTGGCTCATGGTTATCCTGCTGTGGCTATTCTTCGTGATCTTCTTCAAGCCGGAAAAGGATGTCATTCCTGGGCTGAGGGAGCGTGTGAAGGAACTCAGCGCGCAAATGGGACCCATGACAAAAAACGAAATTTGGTCGCTCATCATCATCTTCGGCGCGATCATTATCATGTCCTTGCAGGTGATGGTTCCTGCGTTGCAGAAACTCGACAAGACCGCGATCATTTTGGTATCCACCATCTTGTTTTTCGTGATAAGGATTCTTGATATCGATGATCTGGAGCTGATCCCCTGGAATATCGTGTTGCTGTTTTCGGGGGCCATGAGCATAGGCTATTGCCTGTGGGAGACTGAGGCCGCCAAATGGATGGCCGTAAACTGGCTGGTCATGTTCCAGAAAGCTCACTGGTTGGTCTTCGTCCTGAGCGTTGCTTTCTTCGTGATGATTCTGACGAATTTCATCATGAACGTGGCTGCCATTGCGATCTCGTTGCCCGTGGCGCTCGTTATTTCCCAGTATCTAGGGGTGTCCCCTCACGTAGTCATGTATGCTTCCCTTATGACTGCGGGAATGCCTTTCATCCTTCTGGTGGGTGCGGCTCCCAATGCGATCGCCTATGATTCCAAGCTGTTTACAAGCGGGGAATTCTTCAAGTACGGCTGCATTGCAAGCGTCATCTTGATGGTGGTCTGCGGTTTGGCCTGTTACGTTATCTGGCCGCTGCTTGGAATGCCGACAACAATACCGAAGCCCATGTGAAGCGGGTGTCTTCTTGAAGCCCATTAGAGAGGAAAATGGAAAATGAAGCGTAGTTCCCTCATTCTCACCTCGATTGTGGCAATGCTATTCCTTGCATTGGGAACGTGCTGGGCGGAGAAGCCCGGTTCCCAGCAGGCAGTGTTGATCATACAAGGTAAGGTATTGGATCCCGCGGGCAACCCCCTGGGAGATGCCAACGTCATTCCATATCTCAACGGAAAGCCGTACATGCCTGCTCTCCACACAGCCGAGCACGAAAAGCAGCTGAGTACGGGTAGGAACGGCCTATTCAACACGGAAATTTCCGCGGCTGCCGACCAAATCAAAGACGGCAATTGGGCGGTCAAGATCACTCGGCCGAGCTTTCGACCATCTCAACTCGTCTCACTAAAAGTTTTTCAACACCCCGACGACGAAAAGGGGCTGCCGAGTTTCGTGACCGGTACCACCGTGTCTCTTCAACGCTTCCAGGGGACCCCTTTCTGGATTGCTCTGGTGGTATTCGTGGCGGTCTACATACTCATCGCGTTCGAGATTCTTCACCGTACACTCGCGGCCTTTCTCGGAGCCGCTGTGGTGCTCGCCATAACCCACACGTTGGGTCATTACTATCCGGACCAGTTCAATCTGCTTACGTACGATCAAGCGCTTCATGCGGTTGACTGGAACGTGATCTTCCTGCTCATGGGCATGATGATCATTGTGGGCGTCTTGAAGATTTCCGGGGTGTTCCAGTGGCTCGCGTACAAATCCTTCCAGGTGGCCAAAGGGAACATTTTCTTGCTTGCATCGGCACTCTGCGTGGTCACCGCAGTCGTCAGCGCTTTTCTGGACAACGTGACCACCATGTTGCTCTTGACGCCGGTCACCATGGAGATAGCCGTTGTGCTCGGCGTGTCTCCGTTTGTCTTCCTCATTCCGGAGATTCTCGCGTCGAACTTTGGCGGTACAGCCACCCTGATCGGCGATCCGCCGAACATCATGATCGGGTCGTACGCCGGGATCACATTCAACGACTTCGTCTTGCACCTGACGCCAGTCGTGATTGCGGTGATGGTAGCACAAATCTTGTACAATAAATTCTACTATGGGGCGGACTACCACAAAGCCAAGGTGGAAGACGTTCCCAAAATGATATCTTTTCTAAAGGAAAAGTATCAGATCACCGATGCGAAAGTACTCACCCTGGGCGGTATAGTCCTGTTGTCCGTCATTCTGATGTTCATTCTGCACGGCCTGTTCCACATGGAGGTGAGTGTTGCGGCGCTCTTCGGAGCGGGGCTGATCGTCCTGGTTACGAAAACGGACATCGTGGAAATGCTGGAGAAAGAAGTCGAGTGGCCTTCGCTGGTGTTCTTCATCATGCTGTTCATCGTGGTGGGCGCTGCAGAACAAACGGGTATCCTGCAGGTGATTGCGGATTGGATACTCAGAGTATGTCAGGGCAGACTGTGGGTAGCGGTGCTGATCATCTTATGGGTATCCGGGTTCACGTCGGCAATCGTCGACAACATACCCTATACCGCAACAATGCTGCCCATCACCATGTTCCTGACCAAGACCATGCCGGGAGCTGAATCCGGGGTGCTGTGGTGGGCCCTGTCACTGGGGGCATGTTTCGGAGGCAACGGAACGATAATCGGCGCGTCGGCCAACGTCGTCACCACCGGAATAGCAGAAAAAGCCGGGTACAAGGTAACGTTCTATGAGTTCATGAAACAGGCTGCCCCCATAACTATCATAAGCTTGATCATTTCATCGGTTTTCCTCTTGCTTCGGTACTAGGGATTCGGCAGGAAAACGCCTGACCATAATGGATCTTATGGGATGAGTGCCGGCCGCACACGCCCGGAACCGGGATATCGGGCACGCTGTGATACGGGTGGGATGCAGAGCGACTCATCCCCACATGTTACGGAAAATGCATTTGCTGGAACAATAACGGGAGATTCCTATGAAAACAAGAGTGTTGCTGGTGGACGACGAAGCCCCGTTCGTGGAGGCTTTGGCCAAACGTCTTGACAGAAGGGGCCTCGAAGTCGCGGTTGCCTACAGTGGGCCCGAAGCGCTGCAGAAGCTCACCGAAAACCGTAACATAGATGTCGTGGTCCTGGATGTGAAAATGCCGGGTATGGACGGCATTGATGTGCTAAAGGCGATCAAGAGCACCCATGGCATGGTGGAAGTCATCATGCTCACCGGTCATGCGACCGTTGAGACTGCCATAGAAGGGATGAAAATAGGGGCGTTGGACTACCTGATGAAACCTTGTGACATGGAAGTGCTCATGTCGAAGGTCCAAGAAGCCAAGGCCAAGAAGGCTCGACAGGAAGAAAAAATCGCAGAGGCCCGGGCATTGAATATCGCTCTGCGGAGAGGCGATTAGCCAACATGTACCCGCTGGGCTGACGCCGCGATGGCACTCCATCACGGGTAGACAGGACGGAAAACCCTGAAATAGTATACACATACGCAGGAAGAGGTGCGATATGCCGCATTCAGTGCCGGTTTCGAAACTTATGGTGCTCCGCAACGAATGGCCCCAGCTCTTGGCCGATGCCGATGTATGCAGCGCCATCAAGATCCTGAGAATTATTACCGAAGAAAAAAAACTGGAGCACGGACATTCCACTCCGCTGGTCCTTGATGAACATTACAATCTCCTGGGTTTTGTGCACCTGACGGATCTTCTCAAGAGCATCAAGTACCTTTGGGAAAAATCAGCGACCGCGTGCGATACGGACCAGCAGTTGCCATTGATAAAGGACCTGGTGGTGCCGTTCGCCGCAGTGGTTCAGCCTGACGACAGCATATTGAAGGCCCTGGATATCATGATGGAACATAATGTTTCACTGGTACCGGTTATGAAGGACGGCAAATTACAGGGGCTGATCAAGCTGGCGGATATTTTCAACACGGTCTCTGCTCTGCTGTTTGATGAGGCGGACCCGCAAGAACGACACAGGCTTATGAGAGATTATCACGCATAGCCCTGTCACGGGGCGACGCATGGTTTTTCGAAATTGGGCCTGAAAAGGAGAATCCGAAATGCTGGAGACTAAACTCCTGTTGGTGGATGATGAACAAAGTTTTGTGGCCGCTCTCGCAAAACGTTTATCCATACGAAATGTGCAAGTCGTTACGGTTTACAGCGGCGAAGAGAGTTTGACCAAACTCGACCAGGATCCCGAAATTGACGTGGTCCTGCTGGATGTGAAGATGCCGGGAATGGATGGAATTGCAGCGCTGAGAGAAATCAAGAGGGCTCATCCGATCGTTGAGGTCATTATGCTGACCGGTCATGCCACCGTTGAATCGGCAATCGAGGGCATGAAGCTGGGCGCTTTCGATTATCTCATGAAACCGTGCGATCTGGAGGAACTGATTGCGAAAGTGGAAGGAGCAAAATCGAAACGCCGTGCACATCAAGCGAAGATACTGGAAGCCTCGGGCAAGGAACTAAGGGGCAAGCGAGGCAGATAGCGCCTCGATGTGAGATGCAGGTCGAGTATTGTCCCTGGCATACCGTCTGACGTCTGAAGGTGGTGATGTTTGGTTGACAGATGAGACAGCCAAGCGGTCAAGAGGCATACAATGGATGAACAGGTGGACCAAAACGATAGCTATTATAAGTCGCTCAGGCGAGGTATAATTCTTATCATCGTGGTGGTGTCGGTGATACCGCTGATTCTGATCTCGGGCACTCTGCGTTACTATTTTCAAGCGTCCTATCAGGACAAAGTTTTGGAGCATCTGAAGGTCCTGATTAAGAAACATCGCCAAAACATTGACACCTTCTTGAACGAGAAACTTGCCGACATCAAAGTTCAGGCTGAGTCTTACACCCTTGATCAGCTGAGTGACGAAACATTCCTGAAAGAGCGTTTGCGCGTCTTGCAGGATGCTTATGGCCGTTCCTTTGTAGATCTCGGCGTGGTGAACGAACACGGAATACAGATTGCCTATGCGGGTCCATTCAAATTGGGCGAAGCCGACTATTCAAAAGCCCCGTGGTTCCAGCAAGCTTTGCAGGGAAACGCGTACATAAGCGATGTCTTTCCCGGTTTGCGGGGCTTGCCCCACTTCATTGTCACCGTACGGAACGAAACCGGCGGAACCAAGTGGATTCTGAGGGCCACAGTCGATTTTGACTCTTTCAATTCTCTCGTGGAAAATATCCGCATAGGGACCACAGGATTCGCTTTCATCGTGAACAAGAAAGGGGAGTTTCAGACAAAGCCTCGCTCGGGGATTGCCGTAGCGGGCGAGCCGTATTTAAGCTTCTTCCAGTCCCCGGCCTCAGCCGCCGACGATGTGACGGCGGTGGAGAAGGCAAACGGTGCTGGCGAAGATGTGCTCTACGTGATGTCCGGACTCAAAGACGGAACATGGGCCCTGGGGTTTCAGCAAAGTTCCAACGACGCGTATTCGGCTCTGTACCAGGCCAGACGAATTACAGTGCTGATATTCTCGCTGAGCCTTATGGGGATCGTTGCCGTTGCTATTCTTTTGTCCAAACGGGTAGTCAAACGCATCATCAGGGCCGACCGGGAAAAACAAATGATGAACGAGCGGGTCATAGAGGCGGGAAAACTGGCTTCTTTGGGTGAACTTGCCGCTGGAATCGCACATGAGATCAACAACCCCGTAGCGGTAATGGTGGAAGAAGCAGGATGGATACAGGATCTCCTGGAGGATGACGATTTGAAGGCAAGCAGCAACCTCGAGGAGTTCAAACAATCGCTCAATCAAATCAGGACACAGGGAGTGCGCTGCAAACAGATCACCCACAAACTCCTGAGCTTCGCCAGGAAAACCGACCCAAGACCACAGTGTATTCAGATGAACGATTTGATCCAGGAAGTTGTGGGCCTCTGTCAACAACGAGCACGATATGCCACGATAAAGATCGTTACGGAACTTGATCCGGATCTGCCTCACATAAGCGTCTCTCCCACTGAGATTCAGCAAGTGGTCATGAATCTCATCAACAACAGCATGGATGCAATAAATGGTCGAGGAGGCACCGTAAAAGTAAAAACAAGCTTCACCGGCGATCATGTAATCGTTGACGTAGCGGATGACGGTCCCGGGATTCCCGAAGCCTACTTGCCCCGAGTTTTCGATCCTTTTTTTACGACCAAACCTGTTGGGAAGGGAACCGGCTTGGGACTGTCCATCTGCTATGGAATAATTACCAAAATGGGTGGACAGATCAGCGTCAACAGCGCCATCGAGGTAGGCACGACGTTTCACATTCAGATTCCCACCGGGGGACGTGAATGCAGTCGCGAATGAACGTAGTGTTTGCTGAAGCTTGGAACTGTTTGTATCGAGAGGCTGCTCGGCAAGGATTTTTTCCTCCGGCGAGTTGAAGGCGACCTCGACATCGTGAAGGATAGTGTGGAATTCACATCGTAAACGCCTTGGAGTAAGCCAGAATAAGGTGAACCATGACTACACGTGAATCCCGGGCCTCCGGACAAATTAAGCTTCTTCTCGTGGATGATGAAGAAGCCTACGTGAAGGCTCTTTCCAAGAGGCTTGTGCGGCGAAATTTCGCTGTGAGCGCTGCCTTTAGCGGCATTCAAGGTATTCAGGCACTTCGGGAACAAGATTTTGACGTAGTCGTGTTGGATCTGAAAATGGAAGATATGGACGGAATTGAGGTTCTGAGAATCTTCAAGAAAATGTCCCCTGACGTGTCAGTCATAATGCTTACCGGCCACGGGTCGGAACAGGCAGCGCGAGAGGGCATAGAATCAGGAGCCTTCGACTATCTCATGAAACCCTGTGAATTTGAAGAACTCGTGGAAAAAATTACTGCCGCCGCACAAAAAGCAAGGGAGGGCTCCTGATGTGCGATGGAGGTGCACCTTCTCGTGCAGCCGAAACCGTCGACTTGCTTCGCACCAGGTCGAAGACTACCGTCCAACCACTCCTGGTGCCAGAGCCTTGATGCGAAAGACGTAAAACGGTGGATTTGCCCTGTTCACACCTTCATTCAGCGGACCCGAAAGATGCAATTGACTTGCCACGAAATACAAGAACCCGTCAGGCCCGAAGCTGAACGATTCCGGCCAGGAAATTCTGGGGTCCACAACCAATTTTCTGTACTTGCCGTCCTTGGTGATAACACCGATGGCATTTGCCTGCAAATCGCTCACGTAGACGTTGCCGGCGTCATCCAGGGATATACCGTCGCACACAGGCTTTTCACTGAACCGTTCGACGCGCTGCCCAAGTTGGTCGTTGGTCAACTCCTGATTGGTCAAGTCAGCGGTCCGAATCCGGTACATGACGTTCCCGTTCATCGTGCCGTAATACAGCCACTCATCGGAAGAATCCAGCGCAATGGGGTTGACCCCGATGAGCAATCTGAGACGACCGGCATCCGGAAGAGTAAAATTCAGCGCTTTGCCATTCATGACAACGTCGGTCTTTTCCGGAGTCACGCTCCGGTGACCCTGGAGAATTCGCCGGGCCACTCCGCTTTTCAGGTCCACCACGATCAGCGCTGAGTCTTCAATGCCGGCGCTATGGGAAATATAAATAGCGTTGTGGGTGAGATCGACGGCAAGGTCATTGAAAAAAGCATTGTCAGGGAAGATCTGCTGAATCGGAATTGCAGGAGGTTTGAGGTGTATGATCCTTGCCAAACGGTTGTCGGAAGTGTCCCAGCCTACCAATTTCGGAGGCGATCCACTTCTCAATCCGTTGTCCAACATCCACACTACGCCTTTCCTGTCGCATTGAATTCCCAGCACCGAATCAAACGAATGATCGGTGCGCAAGTCACCGCTATTCCAGGTGGGATCGGGGAACGGAAGCAGCTTCTTGTCTCGGGTCAGTTCTACGACTCGATTATCAGGGGCATAAAAAGGGTGAAGACTGATTATGATTCTGTTGTCGGGAGTTACCGTTATGTTCCCCGGTCCGACCGGTAGTTGCGCAACCACCTCGAGTTCAACAGCGGGGCAAGGGCCTGCACCAATGGCAAACAGCACCAACAGCGCAAGGACACAAGGGATAGCAACACGCATGGACTACCTCTGCTCCGACCGCCGTAGCGGACATTCTTGACAGATTAACTTTTACCATAGCGCCGCGGACGATTCAATGCCCAGAGAACATCCGTGCACGTTCGGCCGCTGCTTCGCAACCTGTTACGGGAGGGCGCGTTTATGGAACATCGCACATCGGTCGACCGCATTGTGAGCCTTCTCAAGGAAGGAAACACCAGATACGTCAGAGGTAAACATGAGAGTCACCTGCGACACGAAGAGAACCGGCTAAAGACAAGTAATGAGGGCCAGAGGCCTGCGGTCGCTGTCTTGTCCTGCTCCGATTCGAGAGTTCCTGTGGAAGTTCTCTTTGACTGCAGTATTGGCGACATCTTTACGGTCCGGGTCGCAGGAAACGTGGCGGGTAGCAGTGAGAGCGGGTCCTTGGAATACGCTGCGGACCATCTGGGGATATCGGTGCTCCTGGTAATGGGACACACTCAGTGCGGCGCCGTGACCGCCGCTGTGAACGGGCAAGGTTCTGGAGGCGGTGTCGGGCACATCCTTTCCAAAATAGTGCCCGCGGTCAACAAAACGAGGGCGGCCTATCCCGGACTGTCAGGGAATGAACTTGTGGAAGCGGTCGTTCGGGCCAATGTCTGGCAGACGATTGAAGAGTTGTTGAACACCTCTCCCGCGATCAGGGAGTCGGTCAGAACCGGGCGTCTCGAGATCCTCGGCGCTTGTTACGACATTCGAGATGGTAGAATCGAATGGATGGGAATTCACCCGAAGCAGGAGCAGCTGCTGGGTCAGACAACCTAGAGGCCTAACGCTACGGGCCCCGGCTTTATTCTGCTGGAATCGTGAGAGGGCTGTCGTAGAATGAGTTGCACGCAACGAAGTTCTCGATGTGACTATGCCCTCGATGAGACAAGATTCAGCGTCGCTTCTATTTCGTCGGTGTCCCATCACCGGCCAGGTAATGTAATGGAGAGCACAGTGCAAGAAAGAAATATTTTGCTCATAGATGATGATGAGGATTTCGTTTCCACGCTGGCAGAACGGTTGCGTCTGAGGGGCTTTCGCGTTGAAACGGCCGCCTCAGCTGAAGAAGCATTCGTGCTGTTGGAGGATCTGTCGCCCGATGTCATCGTTTTCGACATCTTGTTGGGAATGGATTATTTGAAACGGTTGCTTGCGGAACACCCTGAAATTCCGGTCATCATTTTCACGGACATGGGTATGAACCTGATTGGAAAAGAAGGTCTGCGAATGGGAGCCAAGACCTGCCTCATGAAGCCATTTGACATAGAAGAACTTCTCGACGCCATACATGAATCCTCGGAACGGAGCAGGGTCCCAACCGAATGAGAATTGCTCACCACAAGCCCAAGAACATGGTCACAAGGAAATCCTACGGTCCGGTGGTTTCCTTTTTGGTCTGCTGAAGATTTCGTAGGGCCTGGCGGCGGCGAAGACAATCTTGCCATCTGCGCGGGTATCAAAACAGACCTCACTTTTGAGAATACCTACGTGAAAAGGATAAGATTTTCGGCCCAGGCATAGTCTTGATGCCGTCCGGTGCGGTTTCTTGAGGTTTTTTGCGTTGTGATACGGATTCGTTTTTTTCAGGTAGCTCGATCTGGGCACTGTCTGGGGGCACTCCTTCGCTGCGGACGACACAGAGCCGTCTCATAAATTCGCTCAGGAGAGCCCCCAGCCCTGGAATCTTATAAATCTTGTGGCGAATGCGTATGAGTAAGAGCACGGCACCGGCCCCCACTTCCCACAGGACCATAGGTGGAAACGCCCCAGTTCAATCAGATGCTATTGCTATGTTTTGTGCCTCATGAGCCGGATGGAGGGTGGAACACCCCCACATTTTGCGCCTCTGCAGTTGGTTTCTGTTCTACACCCGAGGATGCTCTCGAAGGCATCAATCATCTTGATATCAGATACCTACATCACATCGACCCCTGACCCTCCGTGGTTGGCACGGCAATTGCCTATGAATGCTTTCGGGTACTTGCCCTATTTCTATTAATAGAGTGCTTACTTACGTTAAGGAGGGGGCACATGAGGTTCATGCGGCTGTCGACGGTAAGTTTAATGCTATTGTTGAGTGTAGCGAGCTCGGTGCTGGCGGATCAATCCCAGGATGTCGAGAATCTTGTTCAACAAGCTGTTCAGATGTTCAACGACAAGGGCAGAGATGCAACTTTGAGCGCCATCAACGATAAGAGGGGGCCTTTGGTCAAAGGCGATTTGTACGTCTTCGCTCTGACCATGGAGAACCTCTTAGTTGCCCAACCTTACGAACACACCCTGCGAAAAATGAACCTCTCAAATACGCAAGACGCCAGGGGGGTCTACATCTTTAAGAAATTCCAGGAAGTCGTGGAGAAGCAGGGATCTGGATGGGTAGAATACATGTGGGCCAAACCCGGCGAGAAAGATCCGTCACCGAAAAGATCTTACTTGAAAAAGGTGCCTGGGGAAAACCTTTACGTCGGCGCTGGTTATTACGTACCCCAGCACGCGGCGGATAAGTGATCCATTGAGGGGCAAGTCCGCTTTGGCGTTTATGGGTATTCTCAAAAGAAGTGTCGGTTTTGATCAGGCTAAAAGATTCGAAGACTGTCATTGCCAGGGCGAAGCCCGAAGCAATGTCCAATTATAGCAGTTGCCAACAGAAATGTCCGATCGGTAGGCGCCCTATCGGGGGGCTGCCCTTACTCCGGACAACGCAAGGCCGTTAAACTTTCGTTCGACAGCCCTCTGACAGGGCGGCAGAAACGGTCAAGACTTTTGGCACTGGCTATAACCAAAACAGAGATTGCTTCGTCGTTCGACTCCTCGCACTGACCTGATTGAATCGTTCGAATGTGGGCGAGAGTCATGAACGAATCCGACAGAATTTTGGAGAACTGCCATAGTAATTACTCTACCGCCTGAGGACACTACGCGAGCATGGCATCGGCCGGCCCTATGGGACGCTGTTCTCATACCCATGCGCTATTACGTATGTGAAAACGCGGCGGTATCAAAGGCCGATCTGTCTTGCAATAATGAGCTTCATGATGTCATTGGTCCCGCCGGCAACGAGAGGGAAGAACGAATCACGCAAGTACCGTTGAACGGGAAATTCTTTCATTAGGCCATATCCGCCGAAGATGGAGGTGGCCATCGTGCAAATGCGGTTGGCAGCTTCACTGGCTACCAGTTTTGCCATGGCTGCCGCCTCGGTGGGGTTTTGCCGGTTATCTGCCACCCATGCCGCGTAGTACGTTTGTAATTCCGCTGACTTCAGCTGTGCCAGCATGTCCACCAGTCTGAACTGTACTGCCTGGAACTTGCATATGGGGCGGCCAAACTGTTCTCGTTCCCTGGAGTACGCGTACGCAGCTCTGTACGCGGACCTTGCAAGCCCAAGGGCCAGAGCGGCAGTCATGATGCGATCAACGGTGAGTGACGCGTACACGCTCACAAACCCTTTGTTCTCTTCCCCTAGCAGATGATCCGCGGGAACTTCAACATCCTCAAGCACAAGCTCTGCAGTATCCGACGATTTGTTACTGAACTTCTCCAACCGGCGGCCGACTGAAAAGCCGGCTGTCTTGGTATCAACCAGAAACAGGGAGATGCCATGAACGCCCTTGTCCGGAAGGGTCTTGGCTGCAATGGTAACAAAATCGGCCACCGTTCCGTTACTTATGAACATCTTGGTTCCGTTTAGCACGTAGCCCTTGTCAGTTCGCACCGCCTGCGTCCTGATTGCCGCAGCATCGGATCCTGCCCCCGGTTCTGTCAGCCCGAAGGCGGCTATTTTCTCGCCCGACAAGGCAGGAACCAGGTATTTGTGTTTCAGCTCCTCCGTGCCGAAGGCAAAAACGGTGTGAGTAGCAGTAGAAGTATGCATGCCAAGGGCCGATGCAACACCTAGCGAGCCGCGAGCCAACTCCTCGCAAAAGATGCAATGGAACACGTGAGGGTGTTTCAACCCACTGCCGCCGTATTCTTCAGGATATTTGATTCCGAGATAACCGAGTTCACCCAATTCTCTGACGATATCGCGGGGAAATTGTTCAGTGTCGTCAAGCGATTCGGCTACCGGTACGACTCTTTCGTCCACATACCGAGCTATATGCTTTCGAAATTCTCGTTGCTCTTCGGTGAATTCAAAATCCATATCCAGCTCCTGCGATTGTGATTCCGATTCGCACGCAAACTGTTAACACGAGGAAGCCGCTTTTTGCAACCCCGGGTCTGGCTGGGTCCCCAGACCTCACCCGAAGAACATCTGTCATACTCATGTGTTTTCAAAAAAATAAACCTGGGGGGACCTTCTTTGTGCAGGTGTCCCGCCCAAACCTCGTCTCAGAAACGGTTATCACGCGCAGGAACGCCGTTCTTTGACCATCACATTATCAAAAAGCTGCTCCCCAACTATCGATCTTGGCGTTCTTCGCTTTCTCATATGCTGTCCTGTATCGTTCCCTCAGCTCCCTTTTTCTTATCTTGTAGCCTCCACCCATCATAGGCATATCGGACATACCAATAAAGTCTACTGACTTGGGTTTTTTGTAGGCGGCGAGTTTCGTTCTGCAATGCTCGAGGATGTCTTCTTCTGTGGCACTGCACCCCTCTTTGAGGACGATGACGGCCTTGACGCTTTCGCCCCACTTATCGTCGGGAACCCCGATTACGCTGACAAGATGGACGGCCGGATGATCGGCGATCGCGTCCTCGACTTCCCGAGGATACACATTCGTACCGCCGGTGAGGATCATGTCTTTCATCCTATCGATAACATAATAGAACCCCTCCTCATCAACCCTCACCACGTCCCCGGAATGCCACCAGCCATTCTTGAAATCCTCCGCCTCGGGTCTTTTCCAGTACCCCTGTGCAACACCACCACCTTTGATGAGCAGCTCCCCCGAGCCTCCCGGTTTGATCTCCATGCCGTCACTATCTACCACTTTCGTTTTGTAACCCAAACACGCTTTTCCGATAGAAGTGAGCCTCTTGGACAGTAATCCCCGGACTGATACATCCTCCGGCCGCAGCACTGTACCCAACAATGCGGTTTCCGTGGTGCCGAAAAGCTGAGTGAACTTCTTTCCAAAGTATTGAGCGCCTTCTTTCAAAAGTTCGGCAGAGATGGGCGCTGCCGAGGTAAACCAACTTTCCATGCTTGAGAAATCACAGTGCTTGGCATTGGGGTGCCTTATTACGTTGGCAAGCAGGGTTGGGCTGAACTGGGTAAACGTTATTCTTTCTTTTTCGATCAAATGCAAGATCTTCTTTGGATCGGGATTCGTCACTATGAGGGAACAACCACGGATGGCAGAGGCCAGGCTCAAACCAGTGCCACCGGAGGTATGCAACGGCATCACCAGAAGCCATTTGGTATAAGGGTGAACTCCCAATTCAGCTGCCCACATATACGCGCTAAATGTCCAGTTCCGGTGAGTCAGCGGCACGCCTTTCGGCTTTCCTGTCGTACCGCTGGTATAGATGAGGGTCACTATATCGTCCTCGTTGACTACCACTCCCGGCTCATGGGAAGACCCTTCCTTCACAAGGGTTCCAAAGTCGAATTCACAGGGATGGTCTTCACCTATGCCGACATAGCATTGAACCGAGCTCAATCGTTGTTTGATGGGAGCAACTTTTGCCGAAAATATGTCCGCATCAACCACGAATGCCCGGGCACCGCTATCCTGGATAATATACGTTATTTCATCAGCCATATTGGAACGATCAATCGGCGTAAGAGCCATCCCCGCTTTGGCGGCAGCAAACAGAGTGAGAATGTGACCGACACCAGTTCCGGTCTGAACGGCAACTCTGTCTCCCTTTGACAATCCCATAGCCATGAAGCTGTTGGCAAGGCGATTGACAGCTTCAACAAGTTCTCTATACGTGAAACTCATTCCCTCAGGGAAGTGCTTGCCGTACATGTCCTTTACGGCAAGCTTGTCCGGATGATTCTCGAAGCTCCTGCGCAATTCGTCACCAACTACCATGATGTTCTCCTGTCGGTTGCCGGCATCTCACCAGGCGCTTGGGAGTGTCTTGTCCCATGGAACCACCATCGTCGCAATGGCATGGAAGAGTGCGGGGCCGCAGTCGTGGACATGACACGCTCCACAAGCCGAACGTTTCATATTGCTGCGCATTGAAAATGGTGCTTTCCGTCCGCAGTCAGCCAGGTTGTCCTTGCAGCGCATCGTAAGGCAGGCGCTCCGAAGCGGAGGGGACACCCCGCTGGTAGATGCATGCCTCATGCGCAGCACTATATCACCTGGATGCGACAAGTTGCTCTCTCAATGTGTCGGTGGCCTCTCTGTCGACTTCAAGGGTTATCGGATCGATTATCACCCCGTAATCCCTCCTGGCGCTTTCGATAGAGACCAATTCGTCGCGCACGTCTTCTCTGACAGCGTGAATGTCCCTTTCCAAAGGATCGCCCACACCTGCACCTCCTTGGACGAGATCAATCGCCTTGTCTCCGGTACGCAGCATGTAAATCATCTTTGTGCGGACGTCTTCGGGTGTTTCCACCTTTCCATCTGCGAGGATGAGACTCTTCGAGTTACAAACGGGGAGTTTGCCTCCGGCGATGGCAGGTGCAGGATAATAGTCGCAAGGATCCGCTGCGTACGCCAGATGGATGGGTTCCGGATCGGAATCGCAAACCCATACGTTATCCACGCCGCATCCGCCGCGCCACTTGCCCGGGCCGCCGGAGTCCGAAGCCCATTGCCATTTTTCCCAAATTATGGGATACAACCCCTCAACTACTTCTATTTCGGGATAGTACAGGGTTCCACTGCATATCTGCGGACCGTTGGTGGGCCATCCGTCCACACCCCAGATTGCTCCGGCGCCGCTCGCACAACCTTGAAAGTCGGGGCTCCCGTAACCTTCCGTGCGCCTCGGATCCAGTCCGGCGAACACCCAGTAATTGATTGAGCCCCACCCTGCAGGAGCTTCTTGCGGGACTGCCTGACTGAGCGCACTCCAAAAGGCCTCAATGATCTGTTTGGCGATAAAGTTGGTGCAATTACCCTGGGTGACGGGGTACGTCGCGTGAGTAATGGTTCCGGGCTGGGTGACGATCTTTACGGGACGGTAGCAACCGCCGCATCGGTACTGAATCCTCTTGCCTATGGAGGTCATGAGCGCCATGTAGACACAGCTCACCGTGTTTGCGAGCGGACTGTTGATATACTGCCTGGACATGGGGCCGCTACGACTAAAATCAGCTGTGATTTCGCTCCCGCTAACGGTCAAGTCGCAGACGACGGGGGCTGCCCCTTCATTGCCGCCAATTTCGCTGCGGTACACTCCATCGGGGATCTTAGCGATCTCTGCTCGCATCATGAATTCACCGTAATTTTGGAGATCGACTATGAACGTTTCTACTCTTTTTTCGCCGTACGTGTCGTACAGCGCTCCAATTCTCCGCTCCCCAATCCGCGCGGAACCTATCATGGATAAGAGATCTCCACGCTGCGTTTCCGGAATACGGACATTGGTCATGACGAGGTTAAGGACGTCTTTGCGTTCTTTACCGTTTTCAAAGATCTTTACGGGAGGAATCCTGAGACCTTCCGCGTACACGTCGATTGCGGCTGGATTGTAGCCGCCGGGAGCTCCGCCGCCGGTGTCCTGTTGGTGGGCTTTATTCGCTATCCACAAGACTTGCCTGCCATTCCAGAAGACGGGATACACGATGCACCAGTCTGCCAGTTGGCCTCCCCCGTCGAGGGTGTAAGGATCGTTACACAGGAAGACGTCTCCCTCGTGGATGTCGCTACCAAAATATTGCCGGACCGCCTTCACGGCGAAAGGTGTAGTGCCGATGAGCACAGGTATATATTCTGCGAGGGCAAGCAGTTCCGCGTCCTGGGTAATTATGGTGGTTACGAAGTCGTGTGCAGCGAAATAGATGGGTGCCCTGGCCGTACGCTCCATGTTCTTGCCCATTTCTCGGGCAATAGTGAACATGGCCGAGGTAAGTATTGAAAAATCGGCGGCATCGCTCTTTAGCATGAACTTATCTTGCTGAGTCATGTCTTTACCTCCGTAGCAAGGAAATTAGCCCTCGGCTCCCAACCTCAACAAATAGTCGCCGTAGGTGGTGACCTCGAGTCTGGCCTTCGGGGGAACTACCACGGTGGTAGTCTTTTGTTCGACTATTGCCGGACCTTCGACAATGTTTCCCGGCTGCATTTGGTCACCGTCGTATATCGTCGTTGGGACGAAGCCGAATTCTTCTTCAAAATGGACTTCTCTTTTCCCTTTCACGAATTTCATCGGGTCAGGAGACGACCAAGGCAGGGATTTTCTCTCAGGGGCCACTACTTTACCGTAGCAAGATCTGCGGAGGTTTATGATCTCTGTCTCTACTTCGTCGTTGTACCCGTAGAGCTCTTCATGTTTTCTGTGAAATTCCTTCACAATGTACTGCCTCATGGCGTCACTGAGGGGGCCCTTGGGTAAAGGAAGCTCGACTTCATGGAATTGACCTTTGTATCTCATGTCAACTGATTTCTCGTAATACCTGTCGATCTCGGCTATTCCCTCGCGGGAAAGGTATTGGTCTCCCTCGGCCCGCATCTCTAGATAGTATGTGTTGAGAGCATCCAAATCTGCCGCATTGGTTTTGGTGACCACAGAGGTGACAAAATCGTGCCTGAGATCGGCGATAATGCTTCCCATGGCACAGAATATTGACGAGTTTCTGGAAATAAGGATTTGTTTAATACCGAGTTTGTTGGCAAGATCCGTTACGTGGACGGGACCTGCGCCGCCCGCCGCGACCAGGGTAAATCTTCTGGGATCTTCTCCTCTTTCCACGGAAACCGTGGATATGGCATCGGACATATTGTGATCGATGATTTTTCGTATGGCCTTGGCAGCTTCTACCACACTTATGCCTAAAGGCTCCGCAATCTTCTCCCTGATGGCTTTTTCGGCCAGGCTGACATCAAGCAGCATCTCGCCTCCGTTGAAGAAGGCCGGGTTGAGATAGCCGAGGATAAGGTCCGCATCCGTGCTGGTGGGCTCGGAGCCCCCGCGACCGTAACACGCAGGGCCTGGAAGGGAACCGGCGCTCTGCGGTCCTACGTGCAGCACGTTCATGTTGTCCAACCATGCTATGCTGCCGCCGCCTGCACCGATGGTGTGAACGTCGATCATGGGAAGCCGCATGTGATACACGCCCCCAACGGCCGTCTCCAGAGTTGTGGTCGGTTGTCCGTCCTTGATCAGACATACATCAAAGCTCGTGCCGCCCATGTCCACTGTTATGAGGTTCTTCATGTTCATGGGTGAGGCTAAATAGGCAGCGGCAGCGGGACCGCTCGCCGGCCCCGAAAGAATGGTGCGCACAGCCTGCTCGATTGCAATCTCGGGCGAAATCACTCCTGAATTCGATTGAGTGATAAGCAGCTCTCCCTTGAAGCCGTCTCTGTCAAGAGATGTGACAAGATTATGTATGTACCCCGAAAGATTGGGCCCCACATAAGCGCTGAGCACTGCGGTGCTGAAACGCCAGTATTCTCGAATCTCCGGTTGAATGTCGCATGACGAGCATATGTATGCCTCAGGAAGCTCTTCCCTGCAGATCTCTACCGCGCGATTCTCATGGGCCCGATTCCTGAACGACCAGAGGAAACCCACAACCACAGCCTGTACTCCCTGTTGCTTGAGGTATCTACACGCCGTTCTGACCTCATCTTCGTTCAATGGGGTCACCACTTCGCCATTCCATTTGATACGCTCTTCAACGGGGACCCGTAGATGGCGACGCGACAACGATCTGGGCTTTGGCACGGTGTAATCGTACGGTGTTTCTCGGATGCCAAATCGAATCCCCAAGATGTCCCTGAATCCCTTTGTGGTCAGAAGGCCGACCTTGGCGCCGGTCCAGGTGAGCACCGTGTTGGTGCTTACGGTGGTTCCATGGCATATTCGGGTGATGTCCTTCAGGAATGGGCCGTAGCCAAGCCCAAGCTCGGTTGCGGTTCTTTGAAGAGCGTTCAACACCGCTATAGACGGATCTCCCGGTGTCGAAGGGGTTTTCACGATAATGGTCTCTCCGGCCTCATCGACACAGACCAAGTCCGTAAATGTTCCTCCTATATCCACTCCGACCACATATTTCATTGTGCACGCTCCTTGTACGTCCGTCCTTTTTGTCAAATGGATCTGGCCGCCACATGTCCCTCATATATGGCCTCGTGTATGCCGCGCGGCTTGACGCAGTCACCTATGGGAATGACTTGCAACCCATTTCCGCTGAGCTGTTCGGACAAGGTCCGGTCCGGCTCGAAACCACCCATGACGATGACCGTGTCCGCTTGTATTTCCATTTTTTGTCCGAACTTCGTAAGATCCAAACCAACAACTCCCTCCGGTGTAATCTGGGATATCATCTTGCTGGTGTGGACCTGGACGCCTGAGGCCAGGAGCTTTTCCATGAACACGATATAATGAGCCACCTCCATGTCATAGGCGACCCTGTCTTGTCGAGTCGTGAGAGTCACTTTTTTCCCCTGAGCCGCAAGATGCAGGGCAAGTTCAGAGCCGAGCATTCCGCCGCCTATGATGACCACGGTGTCGCCCACCTCCTTTCCTCTGTACACGTCCAGGCCGTTGACGCACTGTACGCTGTCGATTCCGGAAACGTCGGGTACGGAAGGCTTGCCTCCGGCAGCGAGAATGACTGCGTCGGGGCCTTTCTCGAGGATGAGAGCCGCCGTGACTTCGGTATCCAGATGGACGGTCACATTCAGCCTTCCCAGTTCATTCGAAAGATAATTGATCAAGTTGGTAATTTCATGCTTGAAGTCAGGAACGGACGCCTCGAGGAGTGCACCACCCAGCTTGTCTCTTTTTTCAAAAAGGGTCACTTTGTGGCCTCTGAGCGCTGCCACCCGTGCCGCTTCCATGCCGCCCGGCCCGCCACCTACCACGAGTACGGTTTTCGCATGGGGTGCGGGATCGTTTTCGTCGTATTGCAAGCGCGCGAATCGATCTTCTCTGCCGATGGCAACGTTCAGAGAGCACATGAGACTTTTCCCCGACATGATGCCTTTTTGCAGACACCCCTGATTGCATCTGATGCACTGACGGATCTCTTCAGGTTTCCCTTGCTCCGCCTTTTTGGCGAAATATGGATCTGCAAGAAGAGGCCGGCCAAGGGATACGAAATCTCCCTTGCCTTCCCGGAGAATGCTTTCGGCCAGTTCAGGGCTGGTGATCGAACCAGATGCGATGACAGGGATCTTGACCGCTCTTTTCACAGCCTCCGCAGCCCATGCATTGAAAGCGAGAGGCTGATTGGACGGCACCACCTGACAATGCATGGTGTGATGATTGCCGCCGGAGATATGAAGCACGTTAATGCCAAATTGTTCCAGTTGCGCGGCGAAGGCTATGGTATCCTCAATCATCACGCCGTCTTCGATGTATTCGGTCCCGCTCAACCTCACACAGACCGGGTAGTCTGGTCCAACTTTTTTCCTCACGTTCTCTGCTACCTCAAGTCCAAATCTCATCCTCTCCTTGAGGCTGCCGCCGTACATGTCCGTGCGTCTGTTGGTGTGGGGGGAGAGAAAGTTGGTGATCAAATAGCCGTGGGCTCCATGGATTTCGACCATGTCGAAACCCGCCTGCTTGGTCCGCCGCGCGGCATCGCCGAACGATTCCACAATGTGCCTGATTTCTTCAATACTGAGTTCGGTGGGGATCACAGCACCCATTTGCAGCAAAGCCTCCCAGGGGACACGCGATGGCGCGACCATAGGAAAAGTCCCAATAAATTTCTGCCTCCCGCAGTGCTCGATCTGCAGGCAAGCTTTGGCACCGTTTTCCTGGATTAATTCCGCCAACTGTGCGAGACCGATGACGCATTCATCATCATAAACTCCCAGTTGAGAATGGGCCGACTTGCTGGCTTCCCGATCTATGTACGAATATTCCACAATGATCAGCCCCATTCCGCCTCTGGCTTTCTCGGAGTAGAATCGGAGCATCCGGTCCGTCACCATTCCGTCGCGTGTGGCGTATCCAGTAATCATAGGAGCGGAAGCGACCCGGTTTTTCAGCGTCATACCAGCTATTTTTCCGGGCTCCATCAATTTGGGAAACATTTGTCCTAGGGCCATCGCAATTGACCTCCTTCTGTTTTCGGGAACGATGTCCGTCCACGAAATGTTGTGTTACCGTTTTCGCATCTCATACGCCTACGCAAACGGACAATATTCTTCGCAACCGCTATAAACCGTATATTGCTCAGTGACTGACTGCGCCAGAAGTACTCGTTTTTACAAAATCAGACCCACGTGTTTTGGTGACTGTTCGTGTACTTTTCCAATTTTCCGTCAGACGGTCTCCATGTGAGATGCTTGAAAATGCTCTTACGCCTGACTTTTCGATTTTTCATTGGTGCACCCGCGGGAAAAACATCCGAAGTGTGAATGGCACAATGTTTTTGTTAATGTATCAGCTCCTTCGGAAAATATGCATGGCTCGTGCCAAACGAGTGTACATGCCGTGACTGAAACATATCACGAAATATCCGCATATAAGGCTTGAAGCTTTATCCCGGGTGAAGGGTTTTTCCAAGTGGAGGATTGGGTGGTTGAGCATAATTTACGCCATGTTTCGTTCGCATTTTCAGAAAAACGAGGATGCGGTCGTGAAATAACCACTTTCCCTACGGGTTTTTTTCCTCCTCGTACTGCAAGGTGCATCGACTTCCATCGCGTTCTCAATGCCGTAGTCCGGCCTGAAGACAAGATGCGGTTCAGGTGCTTCGTTTCTAAAAGAAATGCGTCTACACGTGTTTCTCCTGGCGGCAACAGGGCCCGTCATGTCCCGGATCGCTGGCGCAAGCGTTCCCTGAGATGCGAGCGATCGGCGAGGGTGCGCAGAAGGGGGCCGCGTTCAGTCATTTCCACCATGGTTACTGAGGCGACGGGCATGCTGATTCGGTCGCGAAAGCGCCCCACATCGATACCCAACAGGGAACACAACATGATGCGTATCGTGGCCTTGTGGGAAACCACCATGACGTTGCCCGAAGAATAGGCACCCTCGATTTCTTCCATCACAAGCGAGCTACGCCGGGCAATACACACCCCTTTTTCCCCGCCGGTAGGAGCATTCCAGCCAGGATCGGCCAGCCAGCGCACATATTCATCGTGAAATTGGCTACTCACTTGTTCCGCCGTCTTGCCTTCCCAGCTGCCATATGCGATCTCCTGCAAGCCGTTCCGGAGGTTCATGTCGAGTCCTAGCGCCTCGCACAAGGGCTTGGCAGTGGCGACGGTGCGACGCATCGGACTTGCGAAGATCGCCTGCCAGGGTAGCGACTTGTAGGTTGCGGCCAAATCTTCTGCCATTTGGTACCCTTCTGCGGTGAGGTCTACGTCCAGGATCCCGCAGTAACCACCGGTCCGACTGGCCTCGGTCTCCCCGTGTCTAACGAAATAAAGGGTCATGCCCATGAGTCGCGTGTCTCCTCCGTTCATCGGGTATGTAGAAAGACCGCCTGGAAACGGGCTGGCGGTCCGCAATGTCATCATGCTTGAGCAGGTGTATGCCCAAGATCTGTAGAGGCTCAACGCGGCAGTCTCAAGGATGCCGTTCTGTCCGAGCACTTTGGGTTCCGTTAAAACGGCCACTTCCAGTTTGTGACCGCCGGTTTATCAATGCCTTGTTCGTGTGCATAATTTAAATTCTCCACAATTTGATCTTTGAGCCACTCCTTGACGTGGGCCCCAGCAACTTGCAGTCCGGGAATCCGGTCAATGACGTCGATGGCAAGATTGAACCTGTCGATTTGATTTCTCATGGCCAACTCAAGGGGGGTGTTGATGTTACCTTGTTCCTTGTAACCCCGCACGTGCAGGTTCTTGTGGTTGTTGCGGCGATATGCCAGCTTGTGAATCAACCAGGGATAGCCGTGAAAATTAAAGATAATGGGCTTGTCCGTGGTGAACAGGCTATCGAAGTCTCTATCGGGCAGACCATGCTCGTGCTCGCTCGGGGGCTGTATTTTGTACAGATCGAGAACGTTGATGAAACGTATCTTGAGATCGGGGAGGTGTTCCCGCAGGATCGCAGTCGCAGCGAGGGCCTCCATGGTGGGAACATCCCCCGCAGCCGCAATGACTGCGTCGGGTTGGCTCCCCTGGTCGTTGCATGCCCAATCCCAGATTCCTATGCCTTTGGTGGAATGCAGAATGGCCTCTTCCATGGTGAGGTATTGCAGATGCGGCCGTTTGTCAGCAACGATGACATTGACATAATTCGTACTGCGCAGGCAGTGATCTGCCACAGATAGAAGGCAATTGACATCGGGGGGCAGGTAAATGCGCGTGACTTTAGCGCTCTTGTTCGTGACCACATCGAGAAAACCAGGATCCTGGTGGGTGAAGCCGTTGTGATCCTGGCGCCATACGGTGGAGGTGATGAGCAGATTCAGTGCGGACAGTGGAGCGCGCCAGGACACGTCGCGGCACTTCTCCAACCACTTGGCATGCTGATTGAACATCGAGTCGATGACGTGTACAAAGGCTTCGTATGAAGCGAGTAAACCGTGTCGTCCGGTGAGGAGATATCCTTCCAGCCACCCCTCCAACGTATGCTCGCTCAGCATTTCCATCACCCGGCCGCTTCGGGACAGGTAACCACCGTCTGCGTCTTCAGGCTTGATTTCTGCCATCCACGCTTTCGGACTGGCCTGATACACGGCATCGAGCCTGTTGGAAGCCGTTTCGTCCGGACAGAAGAACCGAAAATTGGTCAAGTTCCGGGAAATGGTGTCTCTCAAGAAGTTTCCCAAAGGGAGCGTATTTTCCATACTGATGATTCCCGGTTTTGTGACCTGCACACCATAGTCGCGAAAGTCCGGCAAACGCAGATCCTTACGCACCAGGCCTCCATTGGTGACCGGGTTTGCGCTCAGCCTGGAGGGTCCGATTGGCGCCAGTTCTTTGAGTTCCGGAATCAGTGTGCCCTTGTTGTCAAACAGTTCATCAGGCTTATAGCTCTTCAGCCATTCTTCCAGCAGCTTCAGATGGGCCGGATTCTCGAGTGCTTCGATGGGAACCTGGTGAGCTCGCCAAAAACCTTCCACTTTGTGGCCGTCCACTACCTTTGGGCCGGTCCAGCCCTTGGGAGTTCGGAGAATAATCGCCGGCCACTCTGGCAGATCAGAAATCCCGTACGTACGTGCCTGGTGCTGAATGGCACTGATATCGGCCAGAGCCGACTCCAGAGTCTGGGCCATCTCCTGGTGCATGGACAAAGGGTCGGAGCCCTCCACAACATAGGGTTTGTAACCGTAGCCAAGAAAGAGGTTTTCCAATTGTGTGTGGCTGATTCTCCCCAAGATAGTCGGATTTGCTATTTTGTAGCCGTTCAGGTGCAGGATCGGTAGCACCGCACCGTCATGCACCGGATTGAGAAACTTGTTTGAGTGCCAGGCAGTTGCCAAGGGGCCCGTCTCAGCTTCGCCGTCGCCTACCACGACGGCCGCGATCAGGTCCGGGTTGTCGAAGGCAGCTCCATAGGCGTGGGACAGGCTGTAGCCCAGTTCGCCTCCTTCGTGCAAAGATCCCGGAGTTTCAGGGGTACAGTGACTACCAATGCCGCCAGGAAAAGAAAATTGTTTGAAAAACCTGCGGAGTCCCTCTTCATCTTCGCTCTTGTCGGGATAGACTTCAGAATAAGTGCCCTCCAGGTAGGCATTTGAGAGTACCGCGGGTGCGCCGTGACCGGGACCTGAGACAAAGATCATGTTCAGACCGTACTTCTTGATCAGTCGATTCAGATGCACCCAGACGAAGCTCTGACCGGGATCCGACCCCCAGTGCCCCAGCAACCGAGTCTTGACATGCTCAATCTTCAGCGGCTCTCTCAAAAGAGGATTGTCCCGCAAATAGATCATGCCGGCGCACAGGTAAAGCGTGGCCCTCCAATACGAGTCCAATTTCTGGAGTTCTTCGGCACCCACCGGTCCTTCAGGAATGCAGGAAACGTCTTTCATGATGAGGAGCTCCTTTGTTCCGTATAATTCAAGCGATCCGTAAAGAAGAAAACTCCCGACTTCGGTAGCCCCTTAGCCTGGCTGTACCACATGGGGTCCCGCTGACTAAACAATTTGCCGACGCAGTATATGTATTCCAGCGTAAATGAGTGTGCTTCTGCAGTCAAGAACCGCCGGCTGTTCGGTTGGACCTACTCATACGAATGCGCTTTAAAAAAAGTAAGATTGGGGGCACCTGGCTCGTACACGCATTCCTCATGCGCAGCCCTATAGCTTCCACGTGGTTCCGGCCCTAGAAATGCCCCGGCCCGCGTTTGCGGAAGGGTTGAGATAGCGGCTCCCACACGCTCATCTGCCAATTGTCAGGATGTTTCGATTCATGCATCCAAGGTGGAAGGGTAATGCGAAAATACTGGGAAAGCGACCAAATGTAAGGTTCATACATCTCGCGAAGGTCTGCAAGTTCTCGGTCGGCATTGCCCCCTTCGCGCATTCTCAACCCCGCCGCAGCTAACGTGGAGCGCAAATGAGTTAGCTGTGTCAGAGAAAGCCGATCCAGGCCCGGCTGAAGTGGAGGAGTGTAAAACACAATGGCAAGGTCGACGACTGCATGGCGCGCCATGGCAAAGGTCCGCTCGGCCTGTCGCTGGCATGCGCCTTCCACACCGGTCATCACGAGGGAAGTTGTGTCCAGAATCGTGGTAAGGGCCGCAAGCCACGACTGGTTGTCGTGCTGAGAACGATAATAAGCAAGAACCGGGTAGGACAAATGAATCTCGAGAAATTGCGCCGACCACAGTTCCCACTCGTGAAGAAGCTCTTCCAGCGTTTCCAATCCGTGGGTGTCCCTGTGCCGGAGTAATATTTCTGCTGCCGTCGGTGGCGAACCCGCGCGCGCGTCCAGGAGCGAAATACTTACCTCGCGAGTGGAAAAAGCCTGATTGAGTGGCGGAACATAGCCAATGATCAGAGCCAGAAAAGCGAATCCCATTCCCGCTTCGAGCACAACGAGGACCTTCGCGAGAGGGGTTGAAGGGGCAACATCCCCCAATCCAAGTGTGAAAAAAGTCGTGCCGCTGAGATACAAGTCTATGGGGAGGCTGCGCTGATAATCCGGAATGTTTAGTCCGGAGCCGCCTGCCCATTGCAGGCACGCGAAGCCGGCAACAAGTCCTAAAGCCCACAAACCGACCAGCACCAGCAATGACAGGGGACCGTAGTAGCTGAAAACGGCCTCTCGCCGTTTGCCCGAGTACAAGAAAGAAAACAGACCGGAATAGACTGCCCACGTATGCCGGAAGAAGAGACGGGCGAGGCGAATGCGGCGAGTTACCCGGCGCGGAAGAATGACGGTCTCGAAGGCATCCCACAGGACTACCAGGATAAGGCACCCACCTACCAAGGCCACTAGAATCTTCACGTCTACCCCCGTTACAACTTCCACTTCCGCGCTCATTCTTCAGGGCGGCCTATAGCCCAAAAAACACCATGGACAAGGATTGCCGACTGGTTGGGGTGCCTGGAACGAGGTGGCAGCTCATACACATGCGCTTACAAATACCTGAAATCGGGAAGGCACTTCTTGTAAGAAATTCTTCCTCGAACACGACCTCATGAACTCTTGGCACTCGCCTGAGGACATCGATCTGTATGAGGAGAATCCCCGTTCAATACATTCACCCGGATGCATACACGATCGGTCTTTTCTCGAATTCTGTTCCAACAGGTAACATTGTTCCAATGTATGCTTCGCATTTCATGAATTATATCGGTTCAGTTCGAACCACATTCCGGCCAATTCACATGGATTCTTTGGGCATTGCCCCGTTAACTACGATGAGCATTCAATACATTCAGGTTAGGGCCATCACACTTTCCTGTCAAGCGTGCCGTTCCGCGCAGCGACTGCACTGCCTCCGAAAATGTAATGCTCCTGGGATGTCAAAAAGTAAGATTGGGAGGCACTTTTTGCATGTAGGGATTCTCAAAAGTGGTGTCGATCTTGATTACGCGAAAAGATTCGAAGACTGTCATTGCGAGTGCAAAGCCCGAAGGAATCTCATACGCATTCGCCACAAGATGTATAAGATTGCCGGGCTGGGGGCTCTCCTGAGCGCAGTGATGAGACGGCTCTGCGTCGTCCGCAGCGAAGGAGTGCCCCCAGCCTGTGCCCGGAATCGAGTTGACTGTAAAAAAGCGAATCCGTATCAATCCCACCAAAAACAGAGATTGTTTCGTCCTTCCACTCCTCGCAATGACATGATTGGATCTTCGAATGAGGGCGAGAGTCATCAACGAAGCCGCCAGAACTTTCGAGATCTGCTATTGAATGTCCCTTCAAGCTCCCCTCCGGAACCTTTTTGTGCCGAAAGTTCTTGAGGTAGGCTTCAGGCAGCAACCTCTTGCAAGAGGTGCCTCGCCGATTTCCCGTATTTGAAAGCGAAATGGTACGAGATCGCGAGATTGAGGTCGGCCGTCACAATCGCAAACCTTTTGGGACAAAGAACCGTTCGGCAAACTCGAAAACGCCCTGCACCAACAGTGCAAGCAGTGCCGAAGGAACTGCTCCCTGCATGATGAGACCGATATCGTCAAGTCTGATGCCCGTAAGAATGGGCTGGCCGTAGCCCCCGGCACCGATGAGAGCACCCAATGTTGCAGTCCCGACATTGATCACCGCCGAGGTCTTGATCCCGGCCAGGATTGTTCTGGAGGCCATGGGCAGTTCAACCAGCCGGAGCACTGCCCACCCCGGCAGGCCTAGCGCTTCTGCACTTTCCCTGATGTCCGAGGGAATGTCGCGGATTCCAACGTATGTGTTGCGGACGATCGGAAGCAAGCTGTACAGGAAAAGAGCCGCTATGGCCGGACGACCGCCGATTCCCAACAATGGAATCATAAAAACGAGAAGGGCAAGAGAAGGGATGGTCTGAACAAGCCCTGCAACACCCAGTATCACCTGACCTATCTTCGGCCGTTTCGCGGCAACAATCCCCACAGGTATCGAGAACATGATCGCCGCAATCAGTGAAATGCCCACCAAATAGAGATGCTCCCCAGTGTATCGCCAAAATCTGGCCACTACACTGTCTTCCGGCATTCCGGCCCCTATAGAAAGCTTTCTCTCGAGAAAATCACCCGAGATAGTGCTTTCGGGGATTTTTTTGAACTTGGCACGGCCGTTCATTTCAATCATTGCCGACGCCGTGATGAGTCCTTCTAGCCTTGAGAGCGCGGCAACCACCAGCGGAGCACGTTCGGCCAAATCTTGCCGATAAAGCAGTACCGCGGCATAAACGGGGAAATAGTGCAAATCATCTTCCAACACGGTGATATCGTAATACTGAATCTCAGCGTCGGTCGAGTACAGGTCGGTTGCGTCGATAGAGCCGGTTTCCAGTCCACGATACGCGAGATCGTGATCCATACCGTATACGGACCTCTGCGGCAGCCCGTACCGTTTGCGCAGACCCGGCCACCCGTCCGCTCGGTCCATGAATTCATTGCTGAAGCCAAGCTTGAGGTCCGGATGTTTGACCAGATCCGAAACTTTGTGAAGCTGCAGCCGGCTGCACGTGACTTTCCTCATGCCGATGGAATAGTTGTTGTTGAAACCCAGCGAACGCGTCATCATGATACCGTGTCTCGCCAGAGCGTGACGGATAGCGTCTTCGCCGTGTAGCCCCCGGTGCGCGAATATTTCTTCGCCGATCGTGCCCGTATATTCAGGGTAGATGTCTATTTCGCCTTTCAGCAGGGCATTCCACAGCACACGCGTGCCCCCCAGTTCTCGCCGATGCACGGGATGGGCGCCCGCATTGCGGACGACAAGCGACACCATCTCTCCTAGTATGACGGACTCCGTAAACTTCTTGGAACCGACTTTCACCTCAGGAGCGGCCATGTCCGTCGTGCATGCCGGAAACGGAACGAGAACGATAGACGCTACTACAAGGACGACTGTCCACAGAGTATTCATCTCGCATCTTGCTTGTTCGCGGTAACGCGATTGCACTGGGCGTTGATGAAACGAGTAATAAACGGATCAACCGGCGATTGGACCAGGTCTGCCAGCGCACCTCTTTGTATCATCCGGCCATCGCTGAGCACGACAATCGTGTCGCCAAGAAAGGCAGCTTCATTCATGTCGTGAGTCACCAGAACCACCGTTGGCTTCAATGCCTCGAAAACTTTCTTAAGATCTGTCTGCAAGTCGGAACGGATCATGGGATCGAGCGCGGCGAGAGGTTCATCCATCAACAGCACTTCAGGGTGAAGCATTAAAGCTCTCATAAGGCTGACTCTTTGCCGTTGGCCTCCTGAGAGTTGGGCTGGGAAACGTCGCAGCCCATCGCGAGGAAACTGCGTGAGATCGGAGAGTTCGATGACTCTTCTTGCCATCCGATCGTTGCTCCAACCAACATAACGGGCCATAAGGGTGACGTTGTCCAGTGCTGTCAGGTGAGGAAACAGCCCTCCCTCCTGTATGACGTATCCCATGGATCGCCGAAGCGAAAGAGCTACGTCGGGCAGGATTTCGGTTCCCCTGAAATATACTGCACCGGTGTCCGGATACGTGAGCCCAATGATGAGCCGAAGCAAGGTCGATTTTCCGGAACCGCTCGGGCCGATTACTACGGTGGTCATCCCCTCTGCAATTGTCAGATCGATGTTACGTAAAGCCCTCGTTGTGTCGTACGCCTTGGAGACGTTTTTCAACTGAATCATGACCAATTGTCCCCTGGGACGTGAAGCCGGATTCTACACAATACCAATAAACACAGGGAAGGCTCCCCTATATAGGCCTCTCCTGGCGCTAACCCTCACTCGGGTTGCCTGCAGTTCAAAAAATACTCGATTTTGCGTATGAGTGCAAAGCACTTCATGGCGGAGAGTCTGTGAGCCTGAACTTGCGATGTGTCATCAACATTCGTGTCCACTGATCGTTTCCGCAGGCCTGCGTTGGCACCAGAACGCGTGAGGGCATCCGTGAAGAGGCGATGGAGCCGGAGCGGACGAAAAGAAGGCACAGGAAACGGTCGCGGACGATCGGGAAATTCGGGCTACGATCCACCGGGCACTGGCAGGCGTCCTGGTGCGCAGCAAGAACTCGGGTGGTTGCACGAGCGCAACTCCAACGGTTGACCGCGAGTTCAGGCTGAAGTATTCTCGAAGAAGCAAACACACTAATTTTTCAGGAACGAGGCGGCTGAACTTTTTCAGTAGTAGAAATGTCCGCCAAACGACGCAATTGCTGTTCCGGTCTTTGCAGAATTTCTGAATGAGGCAATATTCAGGGCACTGAGTGCACACCTGTTGCAGGATGAATGAGGCTCCGCTCCGGCCGGTCAGTGTCCGGGTCTTCGGAAAAAGAGGAAATTTTTACAATCAAGAAGGGGGAAAGTCATGACGACGAGAATTGATGAAGGCCACTTTCCAGAGATAGCACTCAACGTCAATCACAAAGAATACACGGTTGCCGTTCAGCCGGACACTCCGCTTTTGTGGGTAATCCGGGAACACATCGGCCTGACCGGCACAAAGTATGGCTGCGGTATAGCCAGCTGTGGCGCGTGCACCGTTCACGTGGACGGAAAGGCGGTCCGCTCCTGTCGTACGCGCGTGTCATCCGTGGCGGGCAAGGAGATCATCACAATTGAAGGGATCTCGCCCTGTGGAAATCACCCCGTCCAGAAGGCTTGGGTCGAAGAGGAGGTTCCGCAGTGCGGCTACTGTCATACGGGCCAGATAATGAGTGCCGTAGCACTGTTGGCAGAGAAACCGAAACCTACGAATGAGGACATCGACAGAGCCATGTCGGGCAACATTTGTCGATGCGGTACGTACCAGAGAATTCGCCGCGCC
>DATHCX010000219.1:0-5907 GCA_035319325.1 Desulfomonilaceae bacterium | reverse complement strand
GGGGGGTTGTAAGGCATCTTCCGCACACACCCGTTCCGGAGGAGGTCAATCCGGCTACGGCCAAACCGCATATCGTGCAAACGGTCCCAGCCACCGGCCGAACCGCATCCGAACAGTCAAGGCACAGATAGGAATCGCCTGGGACATCAGGAGAATTGCAGAACGCGCAGGTTCGCGGAAAAAAAAGATCTGAGATCGCTGACTTGAAAAAAGACCAACCCGCCCTAAGCATGGCCCAGACTCCGGTTCCCGATGACCCCGGCGGTTCTTCACCCGAGCAACAGCGGCGTCCCGACAGATCGAATCGAGAACGTCACATACGGCATGATCCTTATGTCCGGTGTTTTTTTGTGAAGGTACGTCACTATATCGTCATGTTCAGCATTCGCAAGGAAAATCCCGGGGGATCTGCATGCCGGCCGACATGTCTTACAGTGTGGTGTCCCTCAAATAGCGTTCAAATCTGAGTAGGCCAGCACGTGAATCAGTGTCATTGCGAGGAGCGACGCGACGAAGCAATCTCCAATTAACCAAAACAGAGATTGCTTCGTCGTTTCACTCATTGTGGGATTGATACTCATCCGGCAGAAGAGGTGAACATCATGAAAAAGGGCGCGAATGCATACTCAGATACGGCCCGGATCCTTTGCCGCCCCTCTCTCGTCCTCAAAATCACTGCGCGCCCTACTGTACTGTGTACGGCCAAGTACTCGATTTTGCAACAAGTAATAATCGGGTAGAAAAGGGCTATGGGGGATCCCCGTTTCCAAACCGGGCTCGATGCACATGCGAAACGCGGCTCGTGCCAACGAAACACCCGGGAGCCGCGCATCCGTGAAAAAGATGTCGCTGACGCAATTCGCCTATTTATACGAATGAGCTTTCACATATGTGAAATCGGGGAGGCACTTTTTACGACCGAATTATGCCTTTGCCAACGAATCGGTTCATAGAACCACTGTCATTGCGAGGAGTGCAGCGACGAAGCAATCTGTTCTTAACGGTCAGGAGATTGCCACGGGCTTACGCCCCCGCAATGACGGTCACATTCTTTCTCAAGGGAATAAGTCCCTTTTACGAAGGAGGGCCCCCCAATCTTACTTTTTTGAAAGGGCATTACGTTCTCGTATAATGTTCAGCATGTTGCCCCCAAGAATTGCGTCGCGTTGGCTGCCGTTTATATTCGCTTCGTCCAGTTGTCTGAGGTAGCGGGATAACGGAAGCAACGGGTAGTCACTGCCAAAAAGAATTTTGTGGGGTCCCATTATGCTGCACGCGACTTCAAAGACTCTGGCGTCATAAAGATATGGCGAAGCGGCCGTGTCCAGGTACGTCCGCTTGAAAACGGAGAGAATCTCCGGCATCAGCCCGTAGACGAAGATACCGCCGCCGAAATGAGCGAGTATGAACGTCACCTCAGGGTTTGCCCGGATAATACTGACCAACCCGCCGAAATCAACGGGTATCTTACCGGCGTACTGGTGGCCCACTGGTTCGTTTACGTGAATGACAACCGGTACTCCGGCGCTCTGCGCAAGTTCCAGACTGGGACCCAGCGCCTCGAAATCGGCCAGGCTCCATCCGTGATGATACATGGCAAGTTCGCCGATGCCCTTAAATCCGGCTTTCAGGGTTCGTTCCGTCTCCTTGTGGGCCCTGTCGCCCCCAGCTGCAGAAAGCACGGCGAAAGGAATGATCCGATCCGAAAAGCGCTGATGAAAATCCCATATCTCGTCGTTATTGAGGTTTATCAGCTTGTGATCCTCCCAGGGAAATCCGAAAAGAACAGCCTTCTCGATGCCGGAATCGTCCATGTACTTCAGAATGTCATCTTCCGACGCTATCCGCGCTTTGGGGGAGGAATAGAGAGCGCCGAAATTGACGTCCCGCTCGCAAAAAAGCGTTCGATTTTCCCTAACCTTTTTCGGCAGCAGATGAACGTGTGAGTCGATTATCATGTCCGACCCGTCCCGGGTAGTATTGGATTCGGCTGTGCGGTTGCCGCAGCACTCGAAATGCCGGAATCATCGTAGGACTGTACATCGCGTTTTTCAACCCAAAAGAAATGCGAGGGAGCCGGGATGCGGTACTGGGTGATTCGAACGAAGGCAGTACAAAGTACCCCGCTGGCATGCTTGGCTTCCAGGGGGATTTCGTAGGTTTGGGATAGAATAGGTTGGAGCTAGACTCTCGCATATCTTGATGATGTTCGTCAAGAACAAATTCTCGATTTCCAAGAAACTGTACGAATTTGATGAGGAAAACCGCTCACCGTAGGCATTCTACGGGAATAGTGCGCTTGACAACCTGATGAGAGTACTTAATTATTCAGGAGTGAGCCGGAGAAAAGGAACCGGCATGACGGTGCTTGGTTCGGGAGACTTGTTCACCGGTCCGTACCTTACACGGGAGGCTGTCATATGGCCGAGGACCTCTACGGCGTTCTTGGCGTCAAGCGTGATGCCAGTGTCAACGAAATCAAGAAGGCATACAGAAAGCTCGCGAGAAAATATCATCCCGACGTAAATCCCGGAAATAAAGAGGCCGAAGAAAAGTTCAAAGCCATTTCTTATGCGAATGAAGTGCTGTCGGACTCTGAAAAAAGGAAGATATACGATGAGTTCGGGGAAGACGGCCTGAAGTCCGGCTTCGATCCTGAGCAGGCCCGGCAGTATCGTCAATGGAGACAGGCGGGCGGTGGTTCGGGCAGAGAATATTTCACAGATTTCGGCGATCAGGGATCGGCCAAGTATGCCGGCTTTGAGGACATCTTCAGCGATCTGTTCGGCGGCCGCGCTGCCGCTGCAAGAGGCCCCGGCAGGGGGCAGGACGTGGAATCGTCTCTGGAGGTGGATTTTCTGACCGCACTCCGAGGTGGTACCACACGGATCATTCTGCAGAAAAACCAGCCGTGCTCTCGATGTGGCGGAACGGGCCGCATTTCTTCAGGAGCCGACACCGTGTGCAAGACGTGCAAGGGGACGGGGCAGACGAAAGTGGCGCAGGGTCCCTTCAATTTCTCGCAAACGTGTCCCGATTGCGGCGGGACTGGACGCGGTGGCGAAATGTGCAGCGCATGCCAGGGAACGGGTGTGGTTCCCGGTTCCGAAACCATCGATGTGAATATTCCCGCGGGCGTAGACGACGGTTCCCGAATCAGGCTTGCAGGAAAAGGCCAGCCGGGATTGGCAGGCGGTCCTCCGGGGGATTTGTTCATAATTACGAAAGTCCGGCCGCATCCTGTCTTCAAGAGAGAAGGCGACTCCCTGAACGTGGAGATCCCGGTCACTATAAAGGAAGCCATGAACGGAGCCGAAGTGACGGTACCGACACCGACCGGCTCCGTGCAGCTCAAGATACCTCCGGGAACAAAATCCGGCCAGCGGCTGCGACTGAAAGGCAAAGGAGTCCCCAATCTCAAGACGAAAACACCCGGCGACATGTTTGTAACGGTGAGGGTCCAGATACCGGTCACCAAGGACGCAGAAGCTCTTGAAGCAGCGGCGATCCTGGATCGGTACTATCACGGAGATCTGCGACGAGATATCCGTCTTTGACCCATCTGCGTCTGCGTGCTAACGTGATACTGAGATCCGGCCAACGAATTGCGAGGCAGGGACAACCGACATGACACAGGATTTTTTCTATAGACGGCAGATCATCGAGATTTTCGAAATAGACGAAGATTTTCTCAGCGAATTGGAACATGAGGAATTAATTCATTCCATCCGGGTAGAAGCAGTTCCGGAACATGTTTTTCCCGTTGAAGAACTGGAACGAATCCGAATAATTCAGAATCTCGTCAAAGAGCTTGAGGTGAATCTCGCCGGAGTGGAAGTAATTTTGGAAATGAGAGACAACATGATACGCATGCAGCAACAATTCAATTTTATCCTCGAGAAGCTCGTTGGGGAGCTGAAAACGCACATGAAAGGCTAAACTAGTCTCGTGGCGGGACTTCACAATGGTACTGATGCAACAGCCCGGGAGTCGGTATTTCATTGCGGGGCAATGGAAAATCATACGAAAGAGCATGTCACGCATGATCGCGTCCCTCCTGGTCGCGACCCTTTGTCTAGGACTGTTTCCGTGCGGGCTCCGTGCGGAGACCGCTGCCCGCATTCTGAAGCAGGCCCAGAACCAATCCGACCCTTCCAAGAGAGTTGAACTTCTGGATGAAGCTCTGAAGGACCAGTCTCTGAAAGGAGACCTGCTTTCATCGATTTTTCTTGAACGAGCCATGGCGCACAAGGCCTTGAATGATTGCTTCAAGGCCATCGAGGATTTCAACTCTTCCATGGCCCATTCCAGAAAGCCGTCTCCTGCATTGCTGGAAAAAGCACACTGTTTGATCCTTCTGGATCAGCTGGACGAGGCGTCCCGGGTCGTGGAATCGGTGCTGACGAGCAGGCCGGGGAGTGCGCAGGCATACGTCTTGAAAGGCATGATTTGCGAACGAGAAGGCTCCCCATCGAAAGCCGAGGACGAATACACCAGGGCTCTCGTCTTTGAGCCCCAGTCCGCTTTGGCTCTGGAAATGCGTGCGAAAATACTGGTGAAAGAGGGTAAGCCGAGAAAAGCGCTGGACGACATGAACGCGTTGACCCGCCTGGTCCGAAACAATCATGAAGTATTCATGCTCAGGGCTCGCATAAACGTGAAGCTCAAGGATTACAAGGCGGCTCTAGCGGATTATAGCTATGTGGAAACGTTGCGACCCGGCGATGAAGGAGTGCTGAAGGAAAAAGTGCTCGTGTACTTCAAAATGGATCTGCCGGAAAAAGCCTTGGAAACGTTGTCCGGGCATCTCGAGCGGCATCCTGACGATATCGAGGCGCTGGTGCTCCAGGCAAGAGCTTACATTTCCCTCAGGAATTATTCCAAGGTGGAACGAATTCTGAGGCGAGCCCTCTCGGGCAATCCGTCGTTCGCTCCGGCGTACCTGTACAGAGCCGTGGTGCTTGCCAGACAATCGAATTCCGATGAAGCGCTGGAAAATCTTAATAGGGCAATAGAGTTAGACCCCGCCCTCGTGGAAGCGTACAAGGAACGTGCAAGAATTTTCGTGGAAATGAACGAGCCGGTAAGAGCTGCGGGCGATCTGACCTGTGCCGTCGATCTGGACCCGGCTGACGGCGAAATTTTCGCCACGAGGGGCTCCACATTCATGCAAAGAATGCTCTATGACGCAGCGATTGCGGATTTTTCTCGGGCCCTCGAATTGCTTCCGGGAGATCCGCGCATTCTTTACGATCGGGCAGTGGCTTATCTCAAGAAAGATGAACCGCAGGCAGCTCTTTCGGATCTCGATGCGCTTCTCCGGGTACGGCCGGACGCAGCACGTGCTCTGAGCATGAGAGGAGTCGTATTTTTCATCAACGGAAATCTATCCAGGGCAAAAACGGATCTTGACAAATCGGTGGCGGCTGGTCCCAAGGATTCGTATATATGGAATAATCGCGGTTTTTTTCATTATAAGACCGGCGAACACAGAGCGGCCATCGAAGATTTCAACCGAGCCCTCAAGTTGGATCCGGAATATGACACTGCGCGATATAATCTCGCACTGGTCCTCGGGAGACAAGACGTGATGGAGAATCCCATTGCAGAGGAACACCCTCACATTATCCCTGAAGCCCCCTGACGGTCACACACATGAAAAAGAAAAAGTATAGCGCAATACTCGCGGATCTGGATGGTACGCTTCACAGAGGCGGTGCCCTGATTCCGGGAGCCAAGGAAGCGTACGAAGAGCTTTCCCGGAAGGGCATCAAATGGTTGTTCCTTTCCAATAACGCCGCCCGGACCGCGCCGGACATTGCCACCAGAATCAGGCAATTCGGCCTGGACGTGTCCGATGACCAGGTGGTGAACTCGACCTCCGTACTGTTTCAAGCGATCTCCGAG
>DATHCX010000218.1:0-4039 GCA_035319325.1 Desulfomonilaceae bacterium | reverse complement strand
CATTGCCGCCTTGTCCTTGGTATGCTCCGGGACACTGGCGCCGAAGGAGAAATGTTTGCCTTCTCCCTCAAAGATGAGTAGCTTCGTGCCCTTTTCCCGCTCCAGATCGTCCAGCGCTGCGGAAATTTCCTTCAGCATTGCGGCTTCGAGAATATTGGCTTTCGGCGCAGCCAGGACGATCTTGAACACTGCGCCGCCATGCAGCTTTTCACATTTTATCAACCGGTAGTCCATATGGCTGTTCTCCCCTTGAACGAATTGAGCCCTCGCGTCGTGTACGGGAGGGCTCGCAAGCGATCAGTGAACCGGAATTGATTCGGCGTTTCCGGCAATGGTCATTTATTCCTTGGGCTTGCCCATCACCTCGGCATACGTGTCCATTGTGGCCGGTTTCGACTCCGCAATGACTTGCCGCCATTTGATGAAGTCGATAACGTCTCTTCCCGTGATCTTCTTGGTGTTGAACGCGTTGAATCCGAGGAAAGCCTCATATGTCATGTTCGTCATCAGCCAATGGCGGTTGGCCAGTTTCGTCTGATCCCAGAAGAATTTCTTTTTTGCACGAATTCCGTCTATTGCTTTGATCAAGCAGCCGGGGAAGAGGTTGGCGAACGTCCAGACGACCCGATCCACTTCACGGTCCAGCAGTTCGAAATCCTTCGGCAATTCTTTCATCATTTCCTTGGCTTCTTTGGCTGCTGCGCCGGACTTGAACTCTCCGTACACGATTTCGCCGTCCTGGACGTACGTGTCAGTGATAACGAGAGGATTCCGCACGAATGTGTCCCCCTGCTTCAGTACGGGAATCGCTTTGGAAATAAGATTCTTCGCCCTCATCTTGTATGCGCTCCACATCTCGCAGCTCACACAGTTCCACATCGCGTCTTCCATGGAAAGGAACCAGGGCAAAAAGTCTGTGGAACCGCCATCAGGGCTGGACCCATGACGCGCTCCGGCTTGACCGAAAATGGCAAGATCGCTGGAAATGGCCAGATCGCACGCCATTCCTATTTCCTGGCCCCCGGCGACTCTCATCCCGTTCACGCGGCAGATGACCGGTTTCTTGCAGTTCAGAATAGCATCCACCATACCGTTGAACAGGTCCATGTACTCCCCGTACTCGTGCGGGCGCATGGAATAGTATTCAGCGTATTCTTTGGTGTTTCCGCCCGTGCAAAAGGCCATATCGCCGGTGCCGGTGAACACCGCTGCCACCACGGAGCGGTCCTGGCTGGCTGCGGCAAAACCTGCTATGACCCCTTTTACCATTTCCGTGGTATAGGAGTTGTACTGTGCCGGGTTGTTGAGTCGAATCCAGGCTACGTACAGTCCGGGGACTTCCTTGCCGTCCGGGCTCTTAAGAGGTTTCTTCTCGTAAACGGTGCACGGGGCTTCCGTGCCCCAGTGTTCCGGACCGATAAGGAGATGATTTTTGTGGCTGTTATCGCGCGGTAGCCAGTCCAATGACATAGTGTCCTCCTGTTGAAATGTGAGACTTGAGCCGGCTTCCGGTGCAGCGTCTCTTCACTGAGACGCAGTCCGAAGACCGGGAAATGGAAACCCAGGACCGTACGGTTCCTGCAAGTGTGTGCTATTTCACCGGTTCAAAGGCATAAAAGACCCGAGGGATTTCCACGACGTCGCGGCCTACTTCCTGCGGCACCGGATCAACGTCGAAGACCGCCAGTTTGACTTTGTCACCCGATTTCAATTCGCCTTCCTTACAATTGATGATCCGCACAAAAAAGGTCTTCTTGCCGTCCAGATCGACGAGAGCGTGTACCAGGGGCGGTTTTCCGAAACCCAAAGGCACACCGACCACTTCTTCCGTGACATCTATGACCGTGCCGACTGTAGGCCAGTCGATCCACTCCATGTTTGTGCTGTAGCATTCCGGGCACATGATTCTCGGAGGAAACGGCTCCGCACCGCAATCAACGCACCTGGTGGTGGTAAAACGTCCTTCTCTCAGGTACGTAAAGAAGGGATGGACCTGATTGAACTCTTTGGACTGCTGCGGGAACAGGTCCATGGTAGCCATGTACTTGCCGTCCAATATGGAAATTCCCGGTGTGCTCATGCGACCTCCTTGCCGTAGATCAGGACCGTGTGGGCGGCGATAAATCCGCTGAGATTATGAGTCAATCCTATGGAGGCATCGGGGACCTGCTGAACGGCGTCCCCGCGCAGTTGGCGGGTGACCTCCATGGCCTGCCTGATGCCCGTGCCACCGAAGGGATGCCCGCAGCCCAGGAGTCCGCCATCAGTATTGGTCGGAATCTTCCCGCCGAAATCGTTCTGCCCGTCGCCTACAAAGAATCCGCCTTCGCCTTTTTTGCAGAACCCCAGGTCTTCCATTTCGATGATTTCGGATATGGTGAAACAGTCGTGGGTCATGGCCACATCTACGTCCTCAGGCTTGACCTTCGATTTGGTGTAAGCCTGTTTCGCTGCGATCTTCAATGCTTCCCAGGTCGTCCAGTCCGGCATGTTCGCAGACATGTTGTTCACCGAAGCCTGGCCGGTGCCGAGGATATAAACCAGGGGCTTGTCCGTCATCTGCTTTGCTTTTTCTTCCGTAGCCAAGATCAAGGCCGCAGCTCCATCGGTGATGGGACAGCAGTCATACAGTGTCAAGGGGGGCACAATCATTCTGCCTGTCATCACTTCTTCCATCGTGACAGGAGTCTGAAACTGGGCTTTGGGGTTCTTCGCGGCATTGCGCCTATTTTTTACGCTTATCACCCCCAGATGTTCTTTTTTGGTGCCGAACTGTTTCATGTGCTGTTTGGCCACCATGGCGAAAACGGGAGGCGGAAGTCCCAAACCCTGACCGCCGTCCCAGTCGTGGTCCACAGAAGCGAGTTCGCTGTAGAACACTTCCCATTTCTGCGGGGTGTAGAGCTTTTCTCCTCCTGCAACCATGACCACGTCCGCTTGGCCCGATTTGATGAGGCCGAACGCGAGAATGATCGCGGAACTGCCGCTTGCGCAGAGGAGTTCCACCCGGGCGCAAATGTTCTTGGGCTTGATGCCCGCGTATTCCGCTACCAGCGGAGCCAAATGGGTTTGATAGGAGGTCCTTTCCGTGTATGCGGACGCAACAAGCAAGCCGTCCACATCTTTCGGATTCAGCTGGGGATTATCATCATAACAGGCTCGAGCTGCTTCCTGGAAGAAATCCCTCTGGCTACCGTCCCTGACCCCCCACTTGGACATCCCTCCGGCGATTATGCACACATTACGATCCATACGTGACTACCTCCGGCTGTTGATTCGGGTCTGATGACGCTCGGGCGTGCACACTTCGGCACGGTCCCGTATTTGGCCGGTCCTTCACTACACTTTCAGTCTTTTCCGGAACGCGTGAACCAACATTTCCTGTCGAAAAAACGGGGACCGTCAAAAAGAATGATCGCTATCCAGCAATCGACATCCACGAGGTAATCGGCAAAAGACGCTCCAGCACCCCAAATCCGTACTATTTCTCACCAATCGGGAGCTCTCCCGTAGATCTCGACACCGTTTTTCAGTTTACCGTATCTTAATGATTCGAAGCAACCAATTTTTTGTGAAGACGGAGCATGCGTCTGCTCCAGCTAAGCCATTAGCATAACGCTCTTTTCATGCGGATTGCCGAATTCAGCCCGTCCATGAACCCGAGATTTTATCTCCTCTTCAATTTTCAGCAGAATGAATATACGCCCACCCGGGCAACTCGGGTCCGACCGGGACCCTCGGAGCAGACCGGTTGTGGTATCCCGGCTAAACCACAGCAGGAAAGTTCTTCGGTAACGGCCGCGTGACTCCCGGAGCTGCGACCGCGGGAGTTGCGACGGCTCAGCTTTCAAAAAAAACCTTGAAAGCTCTATGGCACATCCATACGTCGTCTTTTGAAGCGACTTCCAGAGGGGAGTGCATTCCCAGCAAAGGCGGGCCGCAGTCCAGTATCTCGACTCCGGCGTTTGCCAGGTACTTGGCGACTGTTCCGCCGCCCCCTTCGTCAACTTTGCCCATTCCCGAAATCTGCCAGAAAACG
>DATHCX010000217.1:0-8623 GCA_035319325.1 Desulfomonilaceae bacterium | reverse complement strand
CTTCTTCCACCTGAATTCCCAATTTTGTCAGGTGAGACGACATCTCACTGGCGGACAGATTCAGGCCGAGCAACCCATTTACCCGGTCTACTCTCACCTGGACGGGTGCTCGCGTGACGGGCACAGGATGCGCGTCTATGTGCCCCCGGAGTATCGTGCCACCGGCAAGTTTCCGGATCAGGTAGGCCGCACGGTGGGCGGCCCAGAGCGATCCTTCAGGATCGACGCCACGTTCGAACCTGTAAGAAGCCTCGGTTGACAATCCCAGCGCCTTGGAAGTACGCCTGATGCCGAACCTCTCGAAACACGCGCTTTCTATGAGAACAGAGCTTGTGTCCTCTTTGATCTCGGAATTGAGGCCCCCCATAATCCCTGCCAGAGCGACGGAACGTTTCCCGTCGCGAATCGTGAGCGCATTGGGCGGAAGCTGCCGTTCGATCCCGTCCAATGTGGTAAACACTTCGCCTGGATCGCAGCGTCTGACAACGATTCGCCTCTCTTCAAGCAGCGTATAATCGAACGCATGAAGAGGTTGGCCGCATTCCATGAGCAGCAAGTTCGTCGCGTCGACCACGTTGGAAATGGGACGAACGCCTGACCGAATCAGCCTGAGCCGTACGTCGAAGGGCGATGGAGCGATGGTGACCCCTTCCACCATTCTTGCAACGTAACGCGGACAGAGATCCCCATCTACGACGTCAATCTGGCATCGTCGCCGGATATCTGTATCGCCCTCTTCAAGAACGAATTCCGGGACTTTCCACGGCCTACCCGTGAGTGCGGCCACTTCTCGAGCTGTGCCCAGCACTGAAAGACAGTCTCCGCGATTCGGAGTCACCGACGTCTCCAGGATGAAATCCTCGATGAACGGCAGCGCCTCAGTGAGCAAAACCCCTGATTTCAGATGGGGATCCAGAACAAGCACGCCCGAAGCATCGTCTCCGAGATCCAATTCTTTTTCCGAACAGAGCATCCCGGCTGAAGACACGCCTTTAATCTCTCGTTCGGCAATCGTTTCGCCGGACGGCAGTATTGCGGCCGGTGCAGCATACGGAACGATTTGTCCCACCTGAATATTTGGCGCAGCGCAGACCACGGTGAGCTCTCGATCACCGAGATCGATGGTCGCGAGACTCAGCTTGTCCGATCCGGGATGGGGTTTTATGTGTTCTATTCTTGCGGTAAAGACCTTGTCCAGGCCTTTTCCGACGTGAGTCACGCTGTCCACTTCGATTCCGCCCATGGTAAGCAGCTCTGCCACCTCATCGGGCGATCGATCGATTTCCACGAACTCCTTCAGCCAATTCAAGCTGACGAGCATGTTTTTTCACCCCTCTATGCTGGTTCATACGCATTCGTTGTCAAAAAAGTGAGATTGGGGGGACCCTCCCTGTAAAGAGTGTCCCGCCCAACCCCCCTCCCAGAAACTTCTATCATGCGCCGGCATCTGCATTTCCGCTGAGGAAATGCAGATGCCGGCGAGTGCGAAAAGTTCTTGAGGTGGGGTTCGGGGAGGAACGTCTTACAAGAAGTTCCTCCCCGATTTCACCTATTTGAAAACGCATTGGTTCAGTCGTGCGTGCGCTGTCGGCCACGCCGTACACTGTCGAATCCTCGATCAAAACTGGTTCAAGAAACGAATGTCGTTTTCGTAAAAGGCCCGAATGTCCGGAATACCGTACTTGAGCATCGCCACCCGTTCGATTCCCATTCCGAAGGCAAATCCCGTATATATTTCAGGATCGTAGCCCACAAACCTGTACAGCTCAGGATCGACCATGCCTGAACCGAGAATCTCCAGCCAGCCTGTTTGCGAACAGGTCCTGCACCCGGAGCCGCCGCAAATCACGCATTGGATATCCACCTCAGCCGACGGCTCGGTGAATGGAAAAAAGCTCGGACGGAAACGAAGCCCGAGTTTTTTCCCGAAATACGCGTGAACGAATGCTGTGAGTATACCTTTGAGATCTGCAAGGGAGATGTTCTTGTCGACCCACAAGCCCTCAATCTGCATGAACATGGGCGAGTGCGTGATATCCGCATCCCTTCGATACACCTTTCCCGGGCATATGGCCCGCACAGGCGGCTCTTGCTTTTCCATCGTCCTGATCTGCACCGGCGAAGTGTGTGTTCTCAAGACCACGTTGTCCGAAAAGTAGAAGGTGTCTTGCATGTCCCGTGCAGGATGATCTTTGGGTATGTTCAATGCCTCGAAATTGTAATAGTCAAGTTCGACTTCCGGACCTTCTGCCAGTTGAAAGCCGAGACCGCTGAAAACTTCCACAAGCTCGTCCGTGACTCTATTGAGGATGTGAGTCCTGCCCGGCACGGATTTCCGCCCGGGAAGCGTAACGTCCACGAATTCCGAAGCCAGCTTCTGACGTTCGTCCATTTCCCGGACCGATTCTTCAGCCTTGAGGAATTCCCCTTCCAGTTCCGTCTTGATGAGATTTGCCATCTGCCCGACTCGCCCGCGCTCTTGGGACGGCAAATCTTTCAAACCCCTGAGGAACGCGGTGAGTTCCCCTTTTCTGCCGAGAACCCTGATTTTGGCGTCGGCCAGAGATTTCTGGTCCTGAAGACCTGCAATGAGTTCGATTGCGCGTTGTCTAAGCTCTTCGAGTTGATCTTTCATGTGTTCCCTCATGAAACGAAAAAAAGCGGCCCTGGAGGGCCGCTGTCCGTCCGCGAAAGACTCGCATCCCGAAACGGGATCGTCAGTCTCATTTCTCTATCCGCCGGGGAACTCCGGGTTCATGCCTCCAATGCCGACCGTGCCTGCTCAACGATAAAGGTAAATCCGGCCGGATCGGTCACAGCGAGATCCGCGAGAATCTTTCTGTCGAGCGTTATCTCGGCTTTTCTGAGACCTTCCATGAAGCGATTGTACGGGAGACCGTTCATACGACTTCCCGCGCTGATCCTCGTAATCCAGAGGCGCCGAAATTCGCGTTTTCTGGTTCTGCGATCCCGGTATGCATAACACCAGGCTCTTTCGAGCGTTTCCTTGGCCTGCTTGAGGGTCCTGCTGCGGCCACCGACGTATCCTTTGGCGGCTTTCAAGATTTTGTTGCGCCTGGCCCTGCTTGCGGGCGCGCATCGTGCTCTGGGCATTGCTGCCTCCTTACTCGTTCAACGGTCAGGAATCGACCGTTCGGGCATCTTTACGGGCGTTGCCGCGCCACTCAATTTCGATTCGGGGCGGCCGGAACGGTTTTCATCATAGTCACCGGGCGCCGGTTGGCAATCCACATTTCGCGCTTTGGTCAACCGTATGGAAGCAACCTTTTGATCTGTTTCGCGTCTCTCGGATCGATAAAGGCTTCCCCCCTGAGATTTCGTTTTCTCTTCGTGGACTTACTCGTGAGGATATGGCTGTGGTACGCTTTTTTCCTCTTGATTTTTCCGCTTTTCAGGATGGTGAACCGCTTCGCCGCGCCGCGGTTGCTTTTCATTTTGGGCATCTTGACTCTCCAGCTTTGCGGCGGCTACAGGGCCTGGGACCGCAAACAAACAATATTAAACTTCTTCTTATACCGCACTTCTCGAACAGAGACAAACAAATTTTTTCATAGCATGTAAGTATTCAGGTATTCGACGGAAGCGACCTATCCTCTGTCATTGCGAGGAGTGAAACGACGAAGCAACCTCGATACGTAAGGGCTAGATTGCTTCACTCCGCGCAATGACACGGAAACGCAGATTCCCCCGCGAGTCCGAATGATTACCCACAATCCACCCTCCCAGTCGAAAACGGCATCCGGCGTGCAATCCTCCGGAAAAAAACACTTCCCCTTGCTTCAGGTTACCACTTTTTCCGAGAATGTCATCTGAACAGGCTCAACTGACGCAGGCGAACGAGATTACTTGTCGCGGTATACCTCACGAATCTCGCGGGAGATTCATGGCCTGCATAGTATTCGAAGCCCGGCCACTGGTCATAGTTGTCAGTGCTCGTTTTGTCCGTTTTGTACCAGCTCTTCCAGGTGGCGCCGTCTTCGGATATATCCACCTGCCACGCTTGAGGAACCGATTGCGCGTCTCCCCACACAATCCTGAGGCGCGACACAGGCTGGACGGAACCCAAATCGAGCGTAACCTTCGGCGCACCATCCCGGCCGTCTGACCGAGCTTCAAGGAGTTCCGTCCCCGGGTATCCTTTCAGGATGTGCATACCGGTGCCGGCAGGCTTGTCGTCCACCAGAACCCGGGAATTTTTTGCGTAATCCACGAAATACGAATCCGACGGATTCCTGATCTCATCGTCCGGCTGCAGGGGAAGCTTGAAAACATCGGTCTTTACACGGTTGACCAGTGCTTTGGCCAGGACGTAGTTGGCTCCATTCGTAAGATGGCACCAGTCGGTGAACACCCACTCGGTAACATTGTCGTATATCCCGGTGAAATCGGCAACTTCAATACCAACTTCCCGGCCCCGCGTCTTTATTTTGTCCACCAGGAGATCGTACGTCGGCGCGGCATAGAAGAAGCCAACCTTCTCCATGCCCGTGACGCTCTCTATTTTCTGTTCCATGGGCGTGCGCGGCTTCTTGGAATTACGGAACATGGGCTGTACCGCGAACACGTGCGGAACGCGGTCCGCCTCAAGGGTCTTATGGTATATCGCCATAATATCCGTCACTTGAGCGATATTTCTCTTCAGGTATTCCATCATCTCGGGAGTCGGGTCCTGGGGCAGTGCGGTAAACCCCCTGTCCTCCTGTATCGTCCCAGTGCCTTCCCCTCTTCTTATCGCCAGCCACGTGAAGAAATACGTATTCCGTTTTAACCAGAGCGCCACATAGTTGACGAGCCCTTTGCTGCCCATATCCATGACGTCCGTAATCACCTCGAAGTACTGGCCGTGGGTAAAATAGTTCCAGTCTTTCAGCGGCCTTGCCACAGCGGGGAGTTCGTTGGCCCCGTCCAGGGAGATCACCAGATCGGGTTGGAACAAGCGGAGCTTGGCAAGGTACCGCATGAGATTGTTCTGGTACACATAACCGGGCACCCCGGCGTTTATGACGCGAACCCGTTTACCTCCGATCTTTTCGCGGACCTGAGGGTCAGCATTGAATATCTGTTCCATCAGGTGGGGAATGGTCCACCGGAAGGTGACCTCATAAAAATCCGCAACAACGTCGGAAGGCGGCACAGGTCCTCTTCCGTACACCACCGATGCGCCGGTGACTATGATACGATATTCGTCCGCGGGTTTCTCGACCGGAACCTCCTCAAAGTCCTTGAAGCTCTCTTCATTGATGTACTCGAAGGAATTGCCGAGGCGAGTATTGCGAACCGCCGCAAAGCCGGGCGTGGGCTCGTAGCCATACTGGGGGGCCACTTTCTGGGTACTCAGCCGCGCGTTATCCATGCTGCGGCCCTTATATGCCTGACCGACGGGCGATGCTTTGACTTGCAGATACGCGTAATATTCTATTCCCGCGAGAACGCCGACCACGATAAGAGCAAGAAAAGCTATATACAAGATCGCAAAAAAGAAGCGGGCGATTCTGCGAGGAGGTTTGCTTGCAGTTTGGGCACGCGGCCGCGTCTCGGGGCCATCGCTCTCAGGAGCCGATTTCATGGGTTGTTGCTTCATTCAAGTCCTCCGGGGACCGAAACGTACGTCCCCACAAAGAAAAGGTAACCTCAATCCCTAATAAATTTTTTCCCTTCAGTCAACCGCAGGGCTTTTTCGAGGCCTCCACGGATTTCCTGAACCCCACCACCGCCAGATGTCGTCCGGAGCGGGCGCCATCCCGTCTGTACGAAAAAAAGAGGTGGGGATTGCAGCAGGTGCAAAGGCCGGACGCATGGATATTGCCCTCAGGGATTCCCCGGATCGCAAGCTCTCTGCGATTAGCTCCCTCCAGGTCGACTCTGTATGATTTTCTCCCTGTAGATGCTGCCGCGCCAGTCCGGTTCTCCTCTCGGATGAACAGCTCCGCATCGGGAACATGCTTACGAAACGGCACCAGCACCGTATCATCCACTTCGTAACAACAGGGTCCGATAGCCGGCCCCAGGATCGCGACCAGCTTGCCCGGGTCCGCAAAGAACTGCTTCACCATGAAACGCACCGTCTTGCCCGTAATATTCAGGACCGTGCCCCGCCAACCCGCGTGAATCGCTGCCGAAATGCGGTTTATGGGGTCCAGAAGCAAAACAGGCAGACAATCAGCCGTCTTGACTCCCGGGAATATTCCGGGCTGGATGCTGATGATGGCGTCCGCCTCGGGAACGGGCGAAGGTGCAGCGTCCACGACGGCAATGGTGTCCTCATGCACCTGTTTGCAGGTAACGATGCTGTCGGGACGAATTCCCACCGATGCACAAAATACCGAAAGATTGCGGCTCACGTTCTCCGGGGAGTCACCCTGGCTAACCGACAGATTCAGTGAATCCAGAGGACGAGGTGATTGGCCTCCTGTTCTCAGGGAAAACGCTGCCACTGCTTGAAATTGTTTCGCTTCAGGCACGGTTATGGCGACGCCGTTGTTGTCCATCGTCCTCGATACACATGTCTTTTTCTTGTGGCGGATCATGTTGCAACATCAATAGGCTCACGAGTCCGGAATCTTGAAGAAATCGAGCCATTCTTCCACGTCCACGGCAGCCGTGCTCACTTTATCGGATGTCGCGGCCGCTTCTTCCAGCATCGATCTGAATTGTCCCGAAGAAATTACCTTTGATCCCTGATTTTTCGCGAAAGATGCGAGATCACGATCCGAGGTGACCACAATCGTGTCTCGTTTGTACGAAGATCTGCTCAACATCTCTTTTATGCGGGAATCGGCATCAGAACCGGGGCGTGCATAGAAAATCTGTACGCTCTTGAACGTGAGCGCCTCCGGGAATTCATTGTCGGGCACGCCGTCGAAGACGACTTTCAGTTTCCTCCGGTGTAGAGCCACGAACCTGGTCAGAGCATGAATGAGCTTTCTTCTAGCGGCGGCCTTGTTTCTGTGCCACCCCACGGTCTGGGCCATCAGGTTATTGCCGTCGATCAGGTATGGCATGAACCTTTTCAGCTCTCCCGACAAACGATAGCGAACCGCGGCAAACACAGTCGCAGCAAACGCTCTACACCACGGATCATAAAACTATGAAATACCCGAATGGAAAAATCTTAGCAAGCACGTGGGGCGTCAGGCGAGCCGAACGACGTCTCATTCTCGAATAAATCCGAAGTACACCAGTACGATGGCCATCACTCCCAATGCAGCAATGAAGGTGAGCAGGTCCCCCAGGTTCGAGGTATCGGTAGGATAGAGATAGTGGACGATGACAGAGGTGCCGAGCACGGCAGCAATCCCGACGGCAAAGTATTTCATTCCAGTGAACAGCGTATAGAAAAACAATACGACGCAAATGACGATGAACACTGGGTGATGAATCAATTCTCCCGGTCCGGAAACACCCAGGAGCCTATTGATCGACTCGAAAAAATTTGCCAACGCTTCCATACCTCACCCCCGATAGAAGGGACTTTGCCGGGAACGCGGCGGCGAGTGTACCATCACTGCCAAAAAAAGGCAAATGCCAACCGACGAGTCCGCAACCCGGTGAGGTAAGCCGGGACATTCCCCAATAATTGAATGGTGAGAACCATTTGATGAGTAATGGGAGGAGGTTGCAGAAAACTCCGAGAGACTCTTGAATTGGCCGAGAGGTGCACGACTCCCTGGGGAGAAACCGCCATAACACCAAAAGACGGGCCGGAAGTATGTTGATCAGGTTGCAAATTTTGAAGGAGCGGTCATGAAAGACTTTGAAATTATGGCCGAAAAAGACATGACCGGTAGGGTTTTATACGGATTCGCTTTTTTACAGGTGACTCGATTCTGGGCACAGGCTGGGGGCACTCCTTCGCTGCGGACGACGCAGAGCCCTCTCATCACTTCGCTCAGGAGAACCCCCAGCCCGGAATCTTATAAAGCTTGTGGCGAATGCGTATTACGCCTCGTTGTGCCTCCTGGCGGTACAAAAGCTCAAAAATCGGCCTTTTAGATTCTGACTGAGTACGGCAAACAAAACGGTGTGAAAGTGGACGTTACCAGAGTGCCATGAAACGCGCACGAGCATACAAGAGAGAGAAGAATATATATCTTAATCCGATGTCCAAAACGACCATGGGCCTTTGGATCGGCACATCTCCAAGATTGGTTTTTGATGAGATGGACGCCCACTCGGCAAAAGGGAAATACGTAAGAGAAGTTCTGGGACATTCTGAAGAGGGTGTAGCTCACCCCACCAACTTGGATAGCCCTCGCTCTCTTCGTACTCTTCTTGCGTGTGTAACATTCCGGCACGCTGACCATTAACCTGTTCGCTTCTTTTGCCTTTCTGAATCGTTATGTCGCTCGTAGAGTCTATTTTGACGTATTTATCATTCAGTGATTAACAAGTCAGGTTAATTATGGTCTTCTTTCTAATAGAAAATGTTCTCTTTCTATCTACGCTAATTTTCGTTGACGGGTTCCAGCCGGTCATACTACCAACTGGGGAGAAGGTGTTCTATGTCCGAAGCTGCTTTTGATTTCATCAAGATCTGGTTTTTCTGGTGCGCTGATAACTCCCTACCCAGGCTTGGTACCAAAGTTGGCTCATTTCCTTCCAG
>DATHCX010000216.1:0-19130 GCA_035319325.1 Desulfomonilaceae bacterium | reverse complement strand
TCTTCCCGAATTTTTTCCAGTATGTCGTCGTCCACGCGGAATTTCTTCAGGAAGCTCGTCTTGAACACGAATTCCCTGAACCGATCCGGATCGTAGAGAGCCATGAGGAACATGTCCTGCATACGCGGATCTTCTATTTTTGCTTCCCATAGAGCGTCCGCGGCCATGACGTCCTTGAGATTGTGGTCCGGATCGTCATAGTCGTACAGGTCCTGATCCTTCCTCCACCGTTCGACAGTCCACTCGTCCGATTCCCGGAGTCCGTGGCACGTGCTTTCGTCAACGATGAGCTTGTATTCGACTCCTTCCTCGGTATCCAGAGGGTAGAGCCGACACGAGTACGGGCGGGCTTCGTACACACTGCAACCCTGGTCCGTCACAAACGTGCATTTCTTGGACTCGTCCTGCTTCATCTTGAGAGCCACGGCGGGCAGCCCCGATGTGCGTGAAATCAATCGGTGGGTATAAAACTCGAGAAAATCGGTAGAGGACATGTCGAGTGCCTTGCGCAGCCGAATTACGTCCACGGGAGTGAGGAGTATGGTGACGTCCCTACAGCAGGAATTGAAGCAATCAATGCCCGAATGACACCTGAAACGAAAAGTATCGTCCCACGTCATCATTCGACCGGGTTTACACGGCTGATCTTTCAGTTTCATGTACGCAGTAATCCTTTCAATAAACCATTACTGTGGATACGACTCTTCTGGGCCGGAATCGCCGAGGCGCTTGATGCTCTCTTTCGCCTGCTTGTTTTCAGGATCCAGCTGTAGAGTTGTCTCCCAGCATTCCAGTGCGGTTTTCTTGTCTCCCAGCAGTTCGCAGGCAACGCCCTTCTGGTGATGTGCGCCTATATAGTCCGGACGGATGGCTGCGGCGCGATCGAAACAATGGAATGCCCGGGAAATGTCGTTCTTCTTGATGAGGCAGATCTGGCCTATGTTGTACCAGGCCTGATAATAATCCGGGTACAGATCGATGCTTCTTTGGAATTCGGCGAGGGCATCGTCTTCTCTCTTGAGAAACGTGTAGACAACCCCGAGATTGTAGAAAATTGCGGGATTTTCAGGATCAATTCCGACCAGTCGTTCGAGCCTCTGTGCGGCCGAATCGTACTTGTCCGCCTCCATGTCCGTGAACGCCCGTTGCATCTGGACTTGAACCAGGAACGAATCAGGATTTTGCTTTCCCTCCTGAATTCGACGGAGGAGAATCAGAATCTGCCCGATGTGCTTCTCGGCCGCTGGGTCCCTCTGGAGCTCTTGACATTGTTCAAAGGCATCAATAGCTTTTTCTATCCTCCTGGCACAGGCCCTGGACACGCCCAGATGATAATGCATGTTGAGCCGGCGTGATTCGGGACACACGGCGAGAGCTTTTTCATAGTACTCTGCGGCCAGGAGGTAGTTTTCCAATCCGTCGTGGCACGATGCAATGGCTTCGAGAATCGTGTACGGGTCAGATACTTTATCGAGAATGGCTTTGAAGCTGTCGATGGCGTCGAGCCAGTTTTCCTGGGACATATCTTTGAACGCCAGGGCGCGAAGTCTTTGCACTTCATCGGATTCTTGTGATATGGTCTCTCCGGTCATGCAGCATTTTTTGAATTTTAGGCCGCTGCCGCAAGGACAAGGATCGTTTCTGCCGGCGGAATTCATCTATGGACTCCTTGGGGATACGTCTGAATCTCCTAGCCTATCACAGCGTGCCGTTCGTGACAAGAGGGATACACCGCCCAATTGCTAGGAAAATTTAATGGTTTCACCCAAAAAAGATCTTGACAATCACTGCCGTATTTGATTGAATCCGGTATTCCTTATTAGTGCTTCGGTCGTCTGTGAGGCCGAACTCGGATATCCACAATTAATAGCTACAGAGAACACTCAGAAAAGTCTTACGGTTTGCGACAAAGTATTTCTTGGAAGGTGTATGCGATTGCGGTCCTTTTTCAATTCCCGGCAAAATTCGGGAGCCGTTCCGTTGGTGGAGGTGGCGGAACGAGCATGAGGCGATTCTCCGGGAGAGGCGGATTATCAATTTTTCCCGGCTGTCCTGGTTCGCCTACCTGGACTGTAGCGACCATTTACAGAAAGGAGGATCCTGCACCCACCTAGCGTGCTGAACGCACTATCGACGACGGAGTTACAAACTCTAGAAAACCTGAATCTAACTAGGAGGTTGGTTCATGCCGAGTTATGTTATCATGGAAAAGTGTGATGGATGCAAGGGTCAAGACAAGACTGCTTGCATGTACATCTGCCCCAACGACCTGATGATTCTCGACAAAGAGAAGATGAAAGCCTGGAACAGGGCTCCCGAAATGTGCTGGGAGTGCTACAACTGCGTAAAAATTTGCCCGCAGCAGGCGATTGACGTGAGAGGCTATGCTGACTTCGTTCCTATGGGAGCATCAGTTGTGCCTTTGAGAGGTTCCGAAGACATTATGTGGACCGTGAAGTTCAGAAGCGGTCAGGTAAAGCGTTTCAAGTTCCCCATCCGAACCACTCCGGAAGGCCAGGCCAAGCCTGATGGCGGATATGGCGCGATCACGACCGATCTGGCTAGTCAGTGCCTCTATAACGAGCCCGAGGCCTTGAGGCTCAAAGAGCTGCCCACAACAAAGAAGTAATTTCCTTAGGAGGTACCAAGATATGGCGAATTTCGAGACTGTCGAAGTAACCACTGATATTCTGCTCTGTGGCGGCGGCATGGCTGCGTGCGGCGCTGCGGTTGAGGCCTCCTATTGGGCCAATAAGAACGGTTTGAAGGTCACCCTTGTTGATAAAGCAGCTATGGATCGCTCCGGCGCCGTGGCGATGGGTCTTTCTGCCATCAACCAGTATGTGGACATCAATAGCGGAAACAATACCTGCGAAGACTATGTCCGCTACGTCCGCAACGACTTGATGGGCGTTACCCGTGAAGACCTGGTGTATGACATTGCACGTCACGTGGATTCCTCAGTGCATCTCTTCGAGAAGTGGGGCCTCCCGATCTGGAAAGACGAGCAGGGCAACTTTGTGCATGAAGGCCGCTGGCAGCTCATGATCAACGGCGAATCCTACAAAGTCATCGTGGCTGAGGCCGCGAAGAACGCTCTTACTAGCCAGGGCGGTGAATACTTCGAGCGCGTTTTTATTACCAATCCGCTGCTGGATGGCGATCGCATCGCTGGCGCAGTCGGCTTCAGCACCCGTGAAGATAAATTCTATGTATTCAAGGCCAAAGCTGTTCTGGCGGCCATGGGCGGCGCGGTTCACGTGTTCAAGCCCAGGAGCGCCGGTGAAGGTCTCGGCCGTGCATGGTATCCGCCCTGGAACTCCGGCTCCAGCCTGTATTTCACGCTGATAGCCGGCGCAGAGCAGACCTGCCAGGAAGTCCGTTTCATCCCCGTCCGTTTCAAGGACGCTTACGGACCGGTCGGCGCATGGTTCCTCCTGTTCAAGTCCCGTGCGACCAACGCATACGGCGGCGAGTACATGGTCGAGCGCAAGCCCGAGTTGGACAACTGGGGTGCATACGGAAAAGTGAAACCCATCCCCGCAAACCTGCGTAACTACCTGGGTATGCTGGATGAGTTCGAGGGCAAAGGCCCCATATACATGAGAACCGAAGAAGCCATCGGGAACATCGCTGCAAAATATGCGGATGACCCCAAGGCCTTCAAGAAGAAGATGAAGGAACTCGAAGCAGAAGCATGGGAAGACTTCCTGGATATGACCATCTCCCAGGCTATTCTCTGGGCGGGCACAAACGTGCAGCCTGAAGAGAAATCCTCCGAGATCGCGGCCGCAGAGCCTTATTTCATCGGCTCCCACTCCGGTGCCTCCGGCGCCTGGGTCAGCGGTCCCAAGGACCTCGCTCCGCCCGAGTATTTCTGGGGCTACGAGTATATGTCTACCGTGAAGGGCCTGTTCTGCGCGGGTGACGCATCCGGCGCCTCCAGCCATAAATTTTCCTCCGGCTCCCATGCCGAGGGTCGTGCGGCTGGCAAGTCCATGGTCCGTTTCGTGCTGGAAAACAACACCCTGCCGAAAGTGGACGCCGCACAGGTGGAAGAACTGAAGAAGAAAGTTCTTAAGCCTATGGATCTGTTCGCAGAATTCAGCGCGAAATCCAGCGATCCTGACATCAACCCCGAGTTCATGAAACCCAAGATGTTCATGTTCCGTCTGCAGAAGATTATGGACGAGTATGCCGCAGGCGTGACCGCCGGCTTCAAGACCAACAAGCCGAAGCTGGAAAGGGCTCTGGAACTCCTCGGCTGGCTCAAGGAAGACTCCGAGAAACTGGCTGCTGCGGATCTCCATGAGCTTATGCGGTGCCATGAGAACATCCAGAGAATGTGGCAGGCCGAAGTTCACGTCAGAACCATTCTGTTCCGTGAAGAGACCCGTTGGCCCGGCTACTATTTCAGGAACGATTTCCCGACATTGGACGAGGGAAATTGGAAAGTGTTCGTAAACGCGACTTACAAGAACGGCAACTGGGAAATGAAGAAAGTTCCCATTCTTTCCATCGTTGACTGATCTCATAGCTGACCTATAAAACTCCGGGTGTGTCGCAAAACACACCCGGAGTTTTCCTAGAGACCATGAAGCAAGCGAGTGAGGGGTCATTTTGGCCCCTCATAGCCCTTTTCAGGGAGGAAACATGCCTGGAGAAAAGACCGTACTGGTCGTCGGAGGCGGGATTAGCGGAATTACGGCTGCGTTGGAGGCAGCGGAAGCCGGGTGCAAGGTTGTTTTGGTCGAACGGCTTCCGTATCTCGGTGGTCGCGTAGCACAATTGAACAAGTATTTCCCGAAGCTGTGTCCTCCCACGTGCGGCCTGGAGATCAACTACAAACGTATTAGACGAAATCCCGACCTGACGGTGTACACACTCGCACAGGTCGAGAGCATCACGGGCATACCGGGTAATTACAAGGCGGCAATCAAGCTTCTGCCCAGATACGTGGAAGATCACACAGCAACGAGTAAATGCGCAGAAGACTGTCCAGCGGAAATCCCCAATAAATTCAACTATGGCATGGACAAAACCAAAGCCGTGTACCTGGGCTACGAGATGGCCTATCCCATGAAACTCGTGGCAGACAGAGATGCCTTGAAAAAAATCGAAGGCAAACCCGAGTATCAAGCTTTCATAGAAAACTTGAATGCCAAGGGCATCCGCATCAATCTGGAAGCCACCGCAGAAACATTCGATCTGGAAGTGAGTTCCGTAGTCTGGGCTACGGGCTGGCAGCCCTACGATCCGATGAAGCTCGATAAACTCGGCTTCGGCAAGTGCGCCAACGTCATCACCAACGTCATGATGGAGCGTCTCGCTGCATCTAATGGCCCCACCAAGGGAGAAATCATTCGCCCGTCTGACGGAAAAAAAGTAAACAATCTTGCCTTCGTCCAATGCGCAGGCTCCCGAGACAAGAACCACTTACCGTATTGTTCTTCGATATGCTGTCTGGCCTCTTTGAAACAGGCAACTTACCTGCGAGATTACAACCCCGATGCGCAGGCCCACATATTCTATATTGACTTGAGATCCTATGGCCGGTTCGAGGTGTTTTACGATAAGGTGAGAAAGGACGACAAGATTCTCCTTACCAAGGGCAAGATCGTCAATATTACCGAAGACCCGGTTACCAAAGATGTAATACTCGAGGGAGAAGATATTCTCTCAGGCAAGAAGATTCGCCGTACCTTCGACATGGCTGTTCTCGCCACCGGTATGCAGCCCAACACCAGTTTGGAAAAGGTTCCGGCTCAGAACGTGCAATACGATGAATTCGGGTTCATCATTTCGGACCAGGGCGTGCACGGCGCAGGCGTGGCCAAGCGACCCATGGATGTCGCCACGTGCATGCAGGACGCTACCGGAGCTGCTCTAAAAGCCCTTCAGGATACGGTGGGGAGGTAAGTCCATGGACCACAAAATCGGAGTTTATATTGATACCGGACACGGAATCGGCGAAGCCCTGGATATCGAAGCCCTGAGCGCCGTGGCCACAAAAGAGTTCAAAGTGGCACTCTGCAAAAGCGAATCGTACTGGAGCGACCAGGACAAACTGGACGAAATCAAGAAGGACATCGCCGAGCAGGGCCTGACCACCCTCGTCATCGCAGGTCCTTCGCCCAGAGTGTTCCAGAAGGAATTCAAGTTCGACGGTACGATCGTCGAGCGAGTGAACCTCCGTGAGCAAGTAGTCTGGTGTCAGCCGCCGAATCACGAAGACACCCAGATGCTGGCCGAAGATTACCTCCGCATGGGAATCACCAAGGCTCAGAAATGCGATGATCGCCCGCCCTTCCTGGACGCAGCGGAAAAAAGCATTCTGGTCATCGGAGGTGGGGTGACCGGCATGACTGCAGCAATCGAAGCGGCTGCCGCAGGTTACAAGGTGTATCTGGTGGAAAAGGAGCCGCAGCTCGGAGGCTGGGCCAACAAGTTCCACAAGGTATTCACGGGAAAAGCTCCCTACGACGATGTGGCCGACTCCCCGTTCCAGGAAAAAGTAGCACTGGTAAACGGGAATCAGAATATAAAGGTATACACGAGTTCCCGAGTTTATAGCATATCCGGTGCACCGGGCATGTTTCAAGTGATCGTCCGTCCGGACGGCCCCTGGAACGACGCTCTGGTGAAAGAGCAGAACGAGTGGCTTGCAGCCAAGAAGGCCAAAGAATCGGGCCAGAAGGAAGAAGAGAAACAAGAAGCCGCTCCAGCAGAGCAAGAAGTTCCGGAATCTCCGGATTTCGAGCATGAAACAGTGTCCGTGGGGGCCGTGATTCTCGCTGCCGGCTGGCGGCCCGAAGGTACACAGGCCTACGAATCGATGGGATATGGCACATATCCCGACGTGATCACGAGCGTGGAATTCGAAGAAGTGGCTGCAAAAGGCAAATTGACCCGGCCGTCGGACGGCAAAGCGGTGAACAGTATAGCCTTCGTGGACTGCGCAAACCTGGGCGCGGAGAATCCCCTGCTGTACTCATCCTCCGTCGCAAGTCTGGTGACCTTGAAACAGGCTCACTATCTGAGGCAGACGAATCCTGACGGAAGGGCGTACATTTTTTATGAGAATATGAGAGCTCCCGGGCAGTACGAGAAATTCTATCAGGCCATGCAGGACGATCCTGGCGTATTTCTGTCCAAGGGCACTCCCGTGAGCGTTTCCAACGGCTCGTCGAGTCTGGCGGTGGAACTCAAAGACACCCTTCTCGGCGATCAGCTCAAAGTTAATGTTGACCTTGTGGTACTCTCCACGGGAATGGTTCCCGTGACCCAGGATGCGGCCATTGTAAACCTGAAGTATCGACAGGGACCGTTCCTTCCGCAGAATCCGTACGGCTTCAACGATTCCCATTTCATCTGTTTCCCCTACGAGACTCAGAGAACGGGAATTTACACCGCAGGCTGCGTCAAGACGCCCATGGACTTTCAGGGCTGCGAAACCGATGCCACTGGAGCCGCTTTGAAAGCGATTCAGTGCGTGGAACTCGTGTCGCAGGGCAAGGCGGTTCATCCGAGGGCCGGCGACGAATCGTATCCCGAACTTTTCGTCACGAGATGCACCCAGTGCAAGCGGTGCACCGAGGAATGCCCGTTTGGAATGTATGACGAGAAGCCGGATGGCACTCCTATGCCCAACCCGACCCGGTGCCGCAGATGCGCCATCTGCATGGGGTCGTGTCCGGAACGTATCATTTCCTTCAGGGACCATTCCGTTGACATGATCGGCTCCATGGTGAAGGCCATCGAAGTCCCGGACGAGTATGCTGAAAAACCCCGTGTTGTGGTGTTCATGTGCGAGAACGACGCGTTTCCCGCTGTGGACATGACCGGTATCGACAGACTTGAGTACAGCCCGTTTGTCCGTTTCATTCCCTTGAGGTGCCTGGGCAACATCAATATGGTGTGGATTTCCGACGCCCTCTCCAAGGGTATTGACGGCATAATGTTGATCGGATGTAAGTACGGCGATGATTATCAGTGCCACTTCGTCAAAGGGAGTGAACTCGCCGAGATACGGATGGGAAAGTTCTCCGAGACCTTGGAGCGACTCATGCTTGGTTCGGAACGTATTCGCGTCCATCAGTTGGCTATAGACGAGTACCAGCAACTTCCCGAGTTGATAGGGGATTTCTTGTCAACGCTGGAAGAATCCGGTCCCAACCCGTACAAAGGTTTCTAAGGAGGTTCTCCTGATGGCGAATGGAGTAGTTGCAGAACCTGATCTTCAGTTTACGAAAGATCTCATAGCTGCTGGCGCCACGGATTTGAAAAAATGTTACCAGTGCGCCACCTGTGCGGTTGCCTGCCGCATTGCACCGGACAACAATCCTTATCCTCGCAAGGAAATGATCTGGGCCCAATGGGGATTGAAAGACCGCTTGCTCAACGATCCGGACGTGTGGCTTTGTCACCAGTGCAATGATTGCTCGGTTCAGTGCCCTCGGGGAGCAAATCCCGGGGATGTGCTGAAAGCCATTCGGAAGATGAACATCCAGGAGAATTCCTGGCCTTCTTTTCTGGGCAAGCTGGTGGGCGAGCCTTCGATGGCAGTGCTAACGCTGGGTATTCCAGTCGTGATCGTTCTCTTGTTGGCATACTTCAGCGGTTGGCAGTTCCCCGAGGGAACTGTCAGGTACCCGAGCTTTATTTACCTTCCCGCGGTGCAGGTCGTTTTCACGGCAGCGCTGGTGTTTGCGGTGGTATCCATCGGCCTGAGCCTCAAGAACTACTGGGCCGCGTTGGAGGCCGCAACTCCACTCGGAGCGGGAGGATCGCGCAAACCTTTTGTGCCGAGCCTCATTGAGGCACTCAAAGAGATTCTTCCCCACAGTACGTTCAAAGAGTGTGAAGCGAACAATATCAGATACGCGGCTCACCTCATGGCATTTTGGGGAATGATCGGCCTGTTCGTGACCACGGCGATCGTGGCGTTCAACTTCGATATCCTTCATCTCAAACCGCCATCACAGAACGGACCCGGAACGGTTCCCATAAAGATTCTGGGTAATGTGAGTGCCATAGCGTTTGTGCTCGGTCTCGGTATCATGCTGATTCGCCGCATGACTGCGCCTGACCAAACGGGAAACAGCGCTTATTTCGATTGGTTGTTCCTGTTTGTGATATTCGGAACCGGGATCACGGGACTGCTCACGGAACTCGTGAGATGGGCCGGATCCGCTCCAGGGGCGTACGTCCTGTACGCGATTCATCTCATGTTCGTGCTGGCTCTGCTTTTATACTTGCCGTTTTCCAAGTTCGCGCATCTGGGATACCGGACCATAGCAATCGCATGGTCAAAATCGGTAGGGAGAGACCTGAAATTCCCGGTGGAGCCGAACGTGGCAAGGCAGGCTTCTCCAGAATAGCAATCGAAATGCAATGTCTCCGGCTGCGGCAGATCCCTGATTGTTCTGCCGCAGCTGAGAGCCATGCCCGAAACTGGTAATAATGCCGCGGTCCTCCGCGGTTTTTTTCTGTGAGCTTTTTCTGGGGGAATTCGGTCACACAGGAATTGCAACAGCCCTGTCGTTTCTAGCACGAAATCCGACGTTCGAAGCGTTCCCAGAGCAACGACGCGATTTCAGTTCCCACGTCGGCCCAATCCTGATTTGCGTGGCTTAAATATTTGGACAGATCGGAAGTCCATCTGGACCTGTCCGAATCCATAAAGCTGCGCAAAAAGTTGCCGTATAGACCCTCGTACATGTACGGGGTGACTCGTTCCATTTCATTGACTATAGTTTCGGCCTTGCTGTTTCTGTTCATATGCAACGCCTCCTCATTTAGGGGCTTCTCATTGTTGTAATACATTAGATGTCCTCCCTCGCCAAGGGGTTCCAAAAAAACCCGCGCTCCACTGCCATCAAAAAATGGAGTTTCGCGTCGCCGGGAATACGTGATTTCCGGGAATAGCCCGGCACCGTCAGAGTCTTTTCGTTTTACAGGCATTCGAGTTTTCCTGCAGTCATTCGGCCTCGCGAGGCAACCATGGTTTCCGCGTCATTACAAAAAGTGAAACGGCGAAGCGATCTCGATACCTATAGGGATTCTCAAGAGTAATGTCGGTTTTTGTTACGCGAAAAGATTGGGAGATAGTCATTGATACCAATGCGCTATCAGACAAGTGACGATGGATGAAGCCTGTCCTGGCGGGTCTCCGAAGCGAAGTCAGGCCGCTCCGTTCGTAGCGGAGGAGATCCGCCAGGACAGGCCGTGCACCAGCCCTTCAATGTTACTCTTTTGAAAGCGCATTGGTATGAGAGGGCGAAGCCCGAAGCAATCTTCAACCGGTCAAAACCGAGATTGCTTCGTCGCTCCGCTCCTCGCAATGACATGATTGGATCGTTCGAATGTGGGCGAGAGTCATGAGCGAATCCGACAGAACTTTAGAGAACTGCTATAAGAGCAGAGATTGCTTCGCTTGACTCGCAATCACAGCTTTATTTTACTCGCAACTGGACGGATGCAGTTTCCTGCTGTTCGCGATTGCAACATGCGGGCCTTGTGTGGTATGTTGAGGCGCTCCGGGTACGATGGGCTCGCCCGCGCATACGATTTAGATTACGTTATTCATAGTGAAATCCGGCAGGGAACCGCCGCTGATGGCAGGCCTTTTTCGAAAACAGAAAACGTCCGGCATGCTTCCGGGGGATCTGTTGACCGGCATGAGAGAAGATCGGCATCTGGGTGCTCAGGAAAGGAAATTTCGTTGATTCCACGGTATTCCCGTCAAGAAATGGCCAGGATCTGGGAACCGAAGAATCGGTATCAGAAGTGGCTTGACATAGAACTGGCAGTTTGTGAAGCGTGGACAAAAAGAGGCATCATACCCCCGGAAAGCATGAAATGTATTCGAGAGCAGGCTGATTTCGATCCGGAACGCATCAATCAAATTGAAGAGATTACTCGACATGATGTGATCGCGTTCACAACCTGCGTTGCCGAATACGTGGGCGAAGACTCGCGATTTATCCACCGGGGTCTCACGTCCTACGACGTGGTTGACACTGCTTTGTCCTTACTCCTCAAGGAAGCGGGGAACATCATTCGAGGAGATCTTTTGGATCTCTTGGATGCCCTGAAGACTCGAGCGTTCGAGTACCGCAAAACTCCCACGGTGGGGCGTTCGCACGGAATTCATGCCGAACCGACGACCTTCGGAGTGAAGCTTGCCATTTTTTACGCGGAGATGATGAGGAATCTCAAGCGGTGGGATGCTGCCCTGGATTCCATATCCGTGGGTAAGATATCTGGAGCTGTAGGCACGTACGCACATCTGGATCCGAAAATGGAGGAGGAAGTCCTGGCACGGCTCGGATTACAACCTGCACCGGCTTCCAATCAGGTGATCCAGCGGGATCGGCACGCAGAGTATTTCACGGCACTTGCGCTCATAGCGTCCAGCGCCGAGAAGATCGCAACCGAAATACGGCACTTACAGCGTTCGGAAGTCGGCGAAGTCGAGGAATTCTTCCATGCCGGACAGAAAGGGTCTTCGGCCATGCCGCACAAACGTAACCCGGTGCTGACCGAAAACATTACCGGACATGCTCGTATGCTGCGCGGGTATGCGCTGGCCGCCATGGAAAACGTACCGCTCTGGCACGAGAGGGATATTTCCCATTCCTCCGTCGAGCGCATCATCGGACCTGACGCAACGATACTGGCTGACTTCCTTCTGCATCGGCTCACCACCGTCATCCGCAATATGAAGGTGTACGAGCAAAAAATGATGGAAAATCTGAATATGACCCGCGGGCTCATATTCTCGGAATCCCTGCTCATCCGGCTGGTGGACAAGGGGCTCACCAGAGAGGCAGCATACGCTCTGGTGCAGCGAAACGCCATGAAAGCGTGGGAAGAGAGGCGGGCTTTCAAAGAGGTTCTCCGGGAAGATCCGGACCTCATGGGCCACTTTTCCGAAGCGGAGCTTGAAGCCACTTTCGACATGGACTATGCGCTGCGGTGGGTTGACGCGATTTTTGAAAGAGTTTTTGCATAAAAAACCGTTGGTTATAGTTAAAAGTTAATGTAAAAATTCTTGACTTTTAGCGCAAGTACCTATAAAGAGAAGCGCATGTTGGCTATCATTCGAAAAAGGCCGCCAACGCCGCTATCTTGCGTGCGGGCCAAGAAAATTGCGGGTTTCGTTCTGTTCCTGGCTCTGGCGTGGTCAACGGCAGCGCACGCCTCGGAGCCGTTGTATCCCGTTGCGCTCATGAACTGGATGGTCGAGGGCTGTTTTCATGCCCTGATCGTCGACAAGTCCCAGCAACGGTTGTTCGTCTGGCGCATTAAAGACGGCGAACCCTCCCTTGTGGAGTCATATCGTTGTTCCACCGGCGAAAACGACGGCGACAAATGGGTCCGGGGCGACATGCGAACTCCCGAGGGAGTTTACTTCTTCTGTTCCGTCATTGACGGGCGCACCCTGCCGTCGAAGTATGGATACTGGGCTTTCACGACCGACTATCCTAATTTCGTCGATCGTCGCCGGGGGAAGAATGGGGACGGCATCTGGCTGCACGGTCGGGATAAGCCGCTGGCGGGCAAACCGGATTCAAACGGTTGCGTGGCCCTGGAGAATCAGGAACTCTTGAAGGTATCCCGCTTCATCAGACTTCAGAGCACTCCCATTATCGTTGTGGACAAGATGCTGATGGCTCCGCGATCGGTTATCATGCAGCAGGAGCGCGAACTGAGGGACTTCATTGAATCCTGGCGACAGACGTGGGAATCAAGAAATGTGGATGCGTACATGTCCCATTATTCCCCCAATTTTCAAAGTTGCTGGCTGGATTTCAAGGGCTGGAAAGAGAAGAAACGCAAGCTGAGTAAAAGATATGGGAACATACGCGTCAAACTCGGCAACGTGTATCTCTACAGGCAGAACGGTTTGATTACGGCAATTTTCATGCAGGGTTACAGTTCCGATGGGTTTCACAGCGCTGGAATCAAGATTCTCTATGTGACCCACGCAGGCAAGTATCAGATCTATGCGGAGGATTACCATCAGCCTGTAGACGACCCGTTCCCTGTGGGCACTCTGCTGGCCAGGGCGGGACTCGATCCGGAGCCTGCAGCCGGCGAGAAGAACGAATTTCGCATCCGTCTGGTTTCAACGGATGAGCCTGATCAGGCAAGCCAGGGAGAAACAGAGACACCCCGCCCGTCGGCACCTTCCAGAGGCGGAGTGCTGGTGAGAATGGCCCGAGCGGTCACGCCCGATCCCGGTTCCGTTCCCTTGGAGCTGAATGAAAAATATATTGAGGATTCTTCGCCTCAGCGCATGGTAACAACTCGTGCCATGGGGAACGACTCCAAACACGGGGAGGAGCTTTTTGTCGCCGGTGCGCTGACGCAGACTGCAAGGAGCAGACCTATTGCTGCGCTGCCTCGCGAGAAAAAAGGGGGGACGACGCTTGCATCGCTGAGTCAACCGGAACATGTTCCAGCTGCGGAAGAAAAAAAGTTTGAGCAAGGTCAGTTTGATAGGGCTGCTTCCGAAGGGGCTACTTTAGACACTATGACGGTAGACAGAAAAACCGTTCTGGTTTTTTTGGACAAGTGGAAGGCGGCCTGGGAGCAAAAGGATCTTGACAGGTTCATGAAAATGTATCATCCCGATTTTGAGCAGGGGACGGCTAATTACAAGGCGCTCCTGAAGTCGAAAAGAAATTTTTTCCGCAAGTATGGAACCATTCGCGTCCAGATGGACCGTGTGGAAATCAGGAAGGACATGGATAAGATTGTTGTGGAATTTATTCAGTCATTCCAAGGAGATGACTACCGTGATAAAGGTCGGAAAAGCATGGTCTTGGCTGGTGGAAAAGATAAGGGGCTCAGAATCCTCTCCGAAGGGTGGTCTCCCTTACAAGAGTATTCCTCCGATACCAGTTCCAAAACCCCGTAACAAAGCCTGTTATTCCCTCGTTCTCATAAGCGATTCAGGAGCGTCTCGTCAACTTGAGCTGACTCCGTGGCGAATGCGGGCTGCTGCGGGCGTGTTGATTGTAGTCCTTTGTGCGTGTGCAGTGCTGGTGGTGACGAGCGGTAATTCTTCCAGCCGCGGTAAAAGCGTGCAGGACGGTTCACTGTCGGACAGAGTCCAAACTCTCCAGGAAGAACTAAAGAAGAAAGACGTGGCGCTTGCAGTGCTTGAGAAGCGCTTGAGAGAGGCGCAGGATTTGCCTTCTCCGGCTGCCTTTCCGGGCAAGGGTGAGCCTTCAGCGAAGTCGGGTATTCGGGAGGGGGAATCGGCGAGCCAAGATGAGAGTCCACTGACAGCGCTGGAAGAATCCTTGAAGCCTCGGAGCCCTGGACAGCGCCAATCTACGCCACAGGAGGAATCGGAATCCTCTCAGGGCCCACTCACGGGCGAGTCTCGGCTCACCGAATCTGTCGGCTCGGCTGCGCCTTCGCCGGAGACTGAGGTGAAGGAACAACCGACAAAGAAACCCATTAATTTCAATGCTGAGGCGGTAACCGCTTCTACGCAGGGCCCGAATGGCGGTACCCTGAGTTTCCGATTGGTGAAAGATCAGCCTGACATCAGATTCTCGGGCTATCTTTTCGTGTTCGTGGAAATAGGGGATCCGCGTGGCGAGAACAAAATCTACGTATACCCGAACACGGCCCCACTCGGTGAAGAGGACCTTCCTACGGATTACAAGAAGGGAGAAAGCCTTTCTTTTAAATTCAATTCACGCGTCGAGTTGCCCTACGAGGATATTCGATCGGGAGCTGCGATTTCCAGGGTTTCCATATTGTTGTATGGAGAAAGTGGAAGAATAGTGTTCCAGCGAAGCTTTGAGCGGAAGGAAGTAAAGATTCAGGGGGCCAAAAGCACTCATGCCGATGGCTCCGGACCGCGCCAGAAGGCGGGCGAAAAGAGGAGAGCTTTGTGAGATTCTCCCGAGGCATGCATTTTGAGTCGATTATGCGCTACAGGAAGATTGACAGGTGATTTTTTTGTTTTGCAATTCCGCCGGAAATTGCCTATAGCTATGATAGGGAGATCTGCACGGCCTCCCTTTATTTAAATACTTCCGTTGATAACAACCTATGGTCAATACCAGCGTCACAGTTCTGCCGCGTTCACGCGCGCTTCGTTCCTGCCCGATTTCTCTCTATGCTTTCAAATTGATGTATTCGGCGACCAGGTGCTTGTGGATTATCTTTGCGTTGATACTCAATGCGCTGTCTCCGTGTGTTTCGGCTTCGGAAACAGTTCATCAGGTCTATTTCAAAGGAACGGATTCGGAATTGGACGTCTACACAGTCACCGGCGCAGTACCCGGGCCCACGCTCCTTCTGCTTGGGGGAATTCAAGGCGATGAGCCCGGAGGATACTTGGCCGCGGACCTGTACGCAGATATTTCGTTGAAACAGGGCAACCTTATTGTCGTTCCGAGAGCCAATTTTTTCTCTATTGTCGAGAACAACCGCGGAGTCCAGGGCGACATGAACCGAAAGTTCGCAGGAAGTCCCAAGTCCGCTGACCGCGATACTGCAGTTGTGGCACTGATAAAAGATCTGATGACGAAAAGCGATTATTTCCTGAATCTTCACGACGGGTCCGGGTTCTATGCAAACAAGTGGGAGAGCCCGGAGCGCAACCCTCTCCGATACGGTCAATCAATCATTTGTGATGCCGAAGACCATACACTGCCCGACGGCAAGGTCATTCGGATGGGAAGGATCGTGAACCGGGTGCTGGAGAGAGTTAATGCGCAGCTCTCCAATCCGAACCATCTGTTTCGCTTCAACAATCATAGAACTCTGTCCGATGATACCAAACACAAAGAGCAAAGACTTTCTGCGACGTTTCATGCGCTGACCAAAGTGGGCATTCCGGCCTTCGGAATCGAGACGTCCAAGAGTGTCGTCGATTACCGCCTCAGGGTCCGCTATCAAACAATGGTGGTGAATGCCTTTTTGGAGGAGTTCGGCATTGTGCCGGAGAATCCGAAGATCTCCCTGGAAAATCCTTATCTGCGGTACGCGATCATTTCAATAAACGGAAGAACGCCCATCGTAGTGAACGGCAACGACGTGCTGAAGGTGCACGAGGGCGACAATATCAGAATTGTTCACATCGAATCGAATTATTCCCGTGGGCTGACAGCACGCATCCAAGGCCAGGGCAAGAGCTTCAACGATTTGAATCTCGAGGTCACCGTAACCGAGAATACTTCCATTCAGGTGCGAAAAGATCGATTTCTCATCGGTACTATTCCCGTGGAATTGATCCGGGGAAATCTGACGTCGCTATCGGGCATACATTTCGAGCCGCAGGTCAAATACTTCTGTGTTCGCGTCAACGACAAGACGTTCGCTATGCAACCGGGAGACGAATTGCAAGTTTCGCGCGGTGACACTGTCGTAATTCTCGATCCCCAGACAAATTTGAGCGCTGAAGACGAGAAAGCCATGAAAATAGACCTCAGAGGGTTTCAGGCTGAATCGTCGCCGTATCCTCTGGACGATAGAGGGCACCATATTAATACGGCTACTGACTTGCAGGAGAAGTATGGACGTACCCGGGGGAGTTCGGTGGTGTTCGCGCTCCAGGCAAAGATGAACAGCAGGGTTTTCGCTGAGAGTTATATCACAGTGGTAGAGCCTCGACTGGAATATCTCGTTCTGAAAGAATCGGGTGGTGGCAGTTTTGTGGTATATCCCGGCGATAAGCTGGAGCTGCCCGAAAACGCGATCGTGAAGATTATGGACGTGAAAACCAATATTCCTGAATATCCGGCACTGTCCTTTACGATGTCCGGGCGAACGGTACGTTGGCAACAAACCGGGTCCGCCGGGATAGACGCATCGAAATTGTCGGATACGGAAACGCCTCTGGACATCATTCGCAAGGACCGAAGTCTTGGACGTATTTGGGTCAAACGGGGCAGGGAATTCAGGCTTTCGGGGGAAGACCGTGAAAGCCGTTATATTCCGGTTCGCTATGAGCGCTGATGAGAATGAAGGTGCATATAAGTACTGGTGAGCTGTCCCACAAGTAACTTGCGTATCCGGCCATCTGAGTCTCTTCCGAAGTTTTCATCGAGCAAGGGAAACCGGTTTTGGCGTTGCGAGCCAAGCCAAGCAATCTCGCGTAGTTGCAGAATGAAGGCTGAGATTGCTTCGTCGCGTCGCTCGTCGCAATGACACTGATTCGCGTGCCGACCAAGCCGGTGATTTGAAAGCAATTTGCGGCCCGCCGGCCGGTGCGGCGGTTTCCCTTCGGGCCGCAGGCGCTTCAGATCATTCGTTGGGCCGCGAAATCCCGGAACAGATGCCCGGAATTTACCCCCCCCTTACGACAATCATAGCCGTTTCATGCGATTGTTTTCATCGACGTAGATATTTTTGGCATGGTGGCCTTTGCATTGCGCATCTTCCATGGACACGTACGTGCAGATGATGACGAGGTCGGTGACAGAAACCTTTCTCGCTGCTGCCCCATTCAGACAAATTACGCCCGATCCCGGTTCTCCCTGGATTGCATACGTGGTGAATCGCTCCCCATTCGAGACGTTATAGACGTGAACCTGCTCATATTCTACGATGTCTGCAGCTTCGAGCAGGGTGGAATCAATGGTTACACTTCCCTCGTAGTCTACGCAGGCGCCGGTTACCCGAGCCCTATGGATTTTCGATTTCAACATCGTCCGCAGCATGTCCCGCCTCCGAGCAGGCAATAATGAATAGTTGTCGGGCGGAAAACCGCCCGCGTGAGCTGAGACCGGTAAGCCGTCTTGTACGAATGTGCTTTCAAGAAAGTAAGACTGGGGGGAGCCTCTTTGTAAAGCTTGTCCCGATTTCACTTATTTGAAAACGCATTGGTATTACCCGGCCTGGAGCAGCATGTTATCTATGAGACGCGTCGTTCCTATTCGCACGGCAAGCACCGCCAAGGCAGCGCTGTCGACTTCCGTCAAATCCTGTAACGTATCGGGATGTACCAGGCTAATATAATCGGGTCGAGCGTCCGGTTCCCGGGTTATCCTGTCGCTCATTGCGCGAATATATCGACCGGCGCTTTTCTCCCTGCTTGCGAAGAGCTGTTGGGCCTCAAGGAGAGCCCCATACAGGCAGACCGCCTGGGCCCTTTCCTGTGGAGACAGGTAGCTGTTACGGGAGCTCATTGCCAGTCCATCCGCTTCTCGGACCGTGGCGCAGGGTTGAATGAGAACGTCTAGATTCAGATCGCGCACCATCGTCCTGATCACCTGAAGCTGCTGGTAGTCTTTCATCCCGAAATACGCCGTGGTGGGACACACGATGTTGAACAACTTCAGGACAACCGTGGCAACACCTCTGAAGTGTCCCGGTCGCGCAGCGCCGCACAGAGGAGCGGACACCTTTTCCACGTCCACGTAGGTCTGGTATCCGGGGCCGTACATGTCTTGAGGTTCGGGCATGAACAGCGCGTCCACGCCTTCTCGTGCGCATTTATTCGTGTCAGATAGTGGATCCCGCGGGTACGTGCTCAAATCTTCGTTTTGCCCGAATTGCGCGGGATTGACGAAAATGCTGACGACAACCGCCCGGGATTCCGACCGGGCCCTTCTCATAAGGCTCAAATGCCCTTCATGGAGAAAGCCCATGGTAGGAACAAGACCGACACTCTGTCCTTTTGACAGTCGGTATCCGGACCACTGCTTCATTTCGGCGATGGACGTCAACACTTCCATGTGCATTCATAAAAAAAGCCTTCCGAAGGGAAGGCGGGTAAGGCTCTCTTTTTGTGTCCTCCCGTCCCGGTCGGCAGATCCAGGCGGTCTATATGTTTCGAGCAAGGCTAGCAAGGTTCCGGGTCTCAGCGACTCCAGATCCTTGTATCCACTATAGCGGAAAAAAGCCTCGGGTCAAGAGCAAATGTCTAGGATGCGCCAGAAACAAGCCGGGTGGGTGCGAACCTCAAACCGGCTTTACCGCTGCTGCGGGAAATGCTACACCAATGAGTATGAAAACACTCGTTACAATCAGAAAATGCAAGGATTATGCTCCCTCTACGCTTGCCACCGCGCTCGGGAAAGCCCTGGACGATCTCGGCGGGATGAGCGGATTCATTAAACCCGGAGACAGAGTGCTGTTGAAGCCCAATCTTCTCA
>DATHCX010000215.1:0-11240 GCA_035319325.1 Desulfomonilaceae bacterium | reverse complement strand
CTTTGCTTTAACGAGCATACTGGAACGTCACCAAATGGACGTCGCCACGGCGGAGAATGGCAAGCAGGCTCTCGAGGTTCTTCAAGAATATCCGGACACCGATGTGGTACTCATGGATATAATGATGCCTGAGATGGATGGATTCGAAACCATGAAAGAAATAAGGAAAGTAGATTATTGGAAAATGCTTCCCATTATTGCACTCACGGCAAAGGCCATGAAAGGCGATCGTAAGAAATGCATAGATGCCGGGGCGTCGGATTATATAGCCAAACCGGTCAAGACCGACCAGCTGCTCGCTCTGTTGAGGGTTTGGTTGGATCAATGAGCTAAGTTCTTTGCGACCCTGGGAACGAGAAAACCAACGAAGTATCTGAACTAACATCATTTTGGATTCCAAGATTGGATTTGATTTTTGGTGAGTTGGCAGGCCGATAATTAGGGAGAGCTTCATGGAAATTTGTGATGAAAAGATTGACGTGCTTATTGTAGACGATAACCCAGACCAGTTGTTGGCTCTTGAATCCATTGTTTCAGAATTGGCTAACCCTGTGAAAGCAAGATCTGGAAAAGAGGCATTGAGCAAGTTGCTTAAAAAGGATTTCCCCCTCATTTTACTTGATGTTCATATGCCAATAATGGACGGTTTTGAGACCGCAGCACTTATTCGTCAGCGACCGCGGTCTGAAAACACGCCAATAATTTTTGTTACCGCTATCAGCAGGACTGATGAGTTTGTCGCAACGGGTTACGGTCTGGGAGCAGTAGATTATATTTTTGCCCCAGTGATTCCCTCCATTCTCAAAGCCAAGGTGAAAGTATTCATCGATCTTTTCAAAATGAACCGAGAGCTAAGACTTCAAACTCATGAACTACAATCCCGTTTCCAGGAAATCGAAAACCTTAACCGTGACCTTGCAAAAAGTAATGAAGACTTATTATCATTTGCCTATACTGCCTCCCACGATCTACAGGAGCCTTTACGCACTGTGATAAGCGCTCTACAGATGTTTGAACAACGGCAAAAAGGAAAGATTGATGAAAATTCTGATCAGTTGATTCAATTTGCGGTGAACGGGGCTACTAAAATGCGGCGCCTGATTAAAGACCTACTGACCTATTCACGTATTAGTACTCAGGGAGATTCGTTTGAAATGGTAGATACAAAACAAATTTTTGACCAGACACTCATCAATCTTACAAATCTCATTCAACAGAAACACACGCAGATTACTTGCGGTGAACTGCCAATGGTACTAGCCGATCCAACTCAGTTATTACAGGTTTTCCAGAACTTGATCGGGAACGCAGTGAAATTCGCATCTGCTGAATCCTCAAAAGTGCATGTACTTGCGGAAAAAGACACCACTGAGTGGGTTTTCTCAGTGCGTGATAACGGGATCGGAATTCCGAAAGAATACTTTGAAAAAATATTTCTTATCTTTCAACAATTAAGCAAAGATACGCCTTTTGTGGGGACCGGGATTGGGCTGGCTATCGTCAAGAAAATCATTGAGAGACACAGAGGGCGCGTGTGGGTGGAATCGGAAGTTGGCCTAGGTTCAACATTCTACTTTAGCATTCCGAATGGATCGGTAGCATGACAGACCAGGAAAAACAGCTTCAAATATTACTTGTAGAAGATAATCCAATGGACGTCCTGCTAACAAAAGAAGGGCTGAAAAACTGGAGAACGAGTCATTCATTGCATGTGGTCAATAATGGACAAGATGCGGTGGATTATATATCCTCGCGAACCCCGCATGCTGGTTTAGCCCGACCCGATCTCGTACTACTCGATCTTAATCTTCCACGGAAAAATGGTAAAGAAATATTATCGGAAATGAAGAGAGATCCTCACCTTTCGAACATCATTGTGGTTGTGCTTACTACCACCGACTCAACAACGGATCTGGAAGAGTGTAAGAGATTAGGTGCTAAACTTTGCATTACCAAACCACCCACTTCGAGTGAATACATACAGGCTATATGCTGCATTGAGGAGTCAGTAAGCCTTTCCTGTGAATAGAATTTCATGATGGCCTATGGACTTTGCTCAGCGTACCTGAGAGTTATGAAGTAAAAAGCGAATTGGTATTAATTCAAGCGTCAGAGCGGGTTTGTGGAAAGGGTGGACACAAAATGGACACAACGACGATCTTGAGACGAAAAATCCCGCTGCGGCTTGTTTCTAACCGAGCGGGATGATTTATCTTTTTTGGCTCCCCGAGTAGGACTCGAACCTACAACCTAGTGGTTAACAGCCACCCGCTCTGCCGATTGAGCTATCGGGGAACAGTTGCTCGTGGTCCTGAGCCTGAGGAAGCGTGCCTCTTCAGGCCCGGTGCAACGAACCCTAATTTTGGATGATTCTCGCTTTCTTGTCAATGCAGAAAATGCACTGTGCTCAGAGCGTGGCCTCTATCCAGGGGATTCATTCCGATGCTGCCACCCAGCGCCGTATCGCAGGCAGCTCCTCAGCCTCCCATGCATCGGATATTCGCAGTTTCAAGAAATAGGCAAACAGCGAATCCATGATTTCCATGCCTTCTTCTATCAGAGCGGCCTTCTCCAAGAAAGCTCCTTCCGGTCCTTCATCTGCCTCGGTTTCGCTCGACGGCAAAATGGCGGGTGTCCTGAAGGAACCGAACGAAAACCACGTGGCCTTGAGTGTCACGGTGAAATCGTTGTCCGTTGTTTTCAGTGAAATTCGGGCTTCTTCGATCTTCTTGCCTTCTTTCAGAGCGGCCATACCCTCCCGGAGTTCCGATTGCTCTCCCTTGATGCTTACGGTTTGCGGAGTCTCCACATCGGAAAGGTCAAGGGTCATCCTGTCCAGAAACAGGACCTCCACCACCGTATATCCGGGAACATCTATACGCCCGCCGGTCTGATCCGATTTGAACCAGAGCCACGTGAGAAATTCGCGGCCCAGAAACGCTTTCTCCCGGAGTATATCCAAAAAATCCATGTGACTACCTTTCCCTGTCGAGCGAGAAGGCTACGGAACCAACGAAGTTGATTTGAGTTTTTCGAGAATTTGTTTGTCAGAGTGTCCGTCAAGCAGTTCTTCAGCCCTCATGTACGCCAGCAGCGGCACCAGCGTCAGGCCGAACGATTTCTTGAAATGGTCTTCGAATCGTTCCCGGGCTTTGGCCCCCAGACTGGCGAAATAAACGACGCCGTTCGCCGTATCCCAGATCACGTCGTGGACCTGGATGGACGGAAATGCTTGGCGTTTAAGACTTTCCTTCAGTTGTTCCTTCAGTTCCCGCCGCTGTCCGGACGAGAGCCTCTGCTTGCCGGTTTCTTCCATAAGTCGACGGGTTTCGGTTTTGAGATGCATCTCGAGGATCCGTGGGGGAACCCGTGCCGTATCGATACGCAGGCTCAGTGCCACGTACCTGGTCCGCACGTACGATGCGCCGGGAAACTCCGAGTCGGTGAAGTCCTCCATGGAGGTCCATCCCAAACCCACTTCGTCTCCGGGCGCAATTGTCGCCCTAAACGCGCCCTTGCGCACGCCTTCATCGACGGTATCCCAAAAAGGTCCCTCGATCTCTCCTTTGATCCGATACCTCATCATGGATGCGGATCGCGACATGAAGCCCATAGGAAACTCCCGTGTGTGAATCTGTGATCCGACAGAATAATGGAAATGCTCAGCCGGAGCAAGTGCTTCAATGGGGGTTGCCTCCGTGTGACACCGTCGTGGAGCCGGCCAAAGGGTCGATCGCTTTTTGTTGACAGCTTCGGTTCAACATGAGATGGAACCATAGTCGCCGTTCACGTAAACTTTTGGTGGGGGTAAACATGTCCGTAGTGAAAATTATCGAATTAGTCGGGGAATCGCCCCTCAGCTGGGAAGACGCCATGAAGCAGGTCATCCAGGAGGCGCAGCAGACGCTCAGGGGAATAACCCGAATCGGGGTAGTGGAACAGGACGTAAGGATGATCAACAACAAAATAGACGTCTGGAGAGTCCGCGCGCAGGTCTCTTTCCGCGTGGAGCGGCCGGACCATATGTGATCAGCGGACCTACAAGGGATATGTATCGAGGAACGTGTTCATTTCGCGAACAAACATATGTTCTCGACCAACATGAAAATGATCGGTGTTCGGTAATACCACGCCTACCTTGGGTTCGGGGATTTCCTCCAGAAGTTTGCGGAAATGAGCTTCAGAGCATACGAAATCCGAATCGCCCACCACGAGGAATTTTGGGCGATGCTCATTCTTGAGAAAACTGAAATCCATTTCATTGAGTGGGGGTGATATGCCGACCAACCGAGCAGGTCGCGCGTCCCCGGCAGCCGCTGCCAAGGCCACCCAGCATCCGAACGAATAGCCTGAAACCAGCAATTTTTCGCGATCCACTCCGGGTTGTTGTTGGAGAAAATCCAACGCTGCAATCACATCCTGGATTTCGTCTGTGCCATGCCCGTGAGCGCCCCAGCTGGCGCCGGTTCCCCTGAAATTAAACCTTAAACACACCAGGTCTCGATCAAGCAAGGCTTTCCTGAGGGCACGCACCACATTATTATGCATATTTCCGCCAAACAGCGGGTGAGGATGGCAGATAACCGCTGCGCCCCGAGCGCCTACGGCTTCGCCCGGGTATTCGAGGACTCCTTCCAAGGAAAGTGTTCCGCAGGGAATCCAGACCTCGTTTCTTGCATTCATGTGAATCCTCGATTCTCGTCCGAGCATCAGGCCTGGACCCGGTCGTGCAGGCCTGGTACATGTTCGTATCCTATCAACATTGCGAACGATGGATCAGATTTCCAGTTCCGTGATCCGCTTGAATCCGGCCCTGAGGGGAGCGACGATCAGGAATGTGGCTACGGCTACGGCCGCGGCAAAACCGCCGATGACAAGAGCGTAATCTCGCGGCACAAAGCTGATGCGATAAAATTCAGCGGCAACGATTTTGTACACCGGGAAGGCTTCCAGGAGAATTACAGCCGTAATGGCAAGAGCGGCGTATATCATGGTCAAGAGCCCTCCAAAGCCGGTGAAAGCCCGATTTGGGTCAGTTGATTTAAAATCCGCATACAGGACTCCCATTCCTATGGACAGAGAGGTTATGCCAATCGTAAGAAAAATCATCGTGACCGTGGAGATCGCGGAAATAAAGAAACCGAGTCCGAGCAACCGATTGGTCATCATCACCAGAAAAAGTCCGAGAATCAACATGGGCGTGAGATAAAAGCAGAATTTCACCCAAAGGATCCTGCTCAGCGTGACTGGGGCCCCTTTCAGGATCCAAAACGCACGGCCTTCGGACGAGATTGCCGGAAAAAGAAAGCGCACCCCCAATGACGAGAGCACGAATCCTGCGAGTCCGATGTTGAGAAAAGCGACGGTGTTTTTCAAGACCATCGTGGCTTCAGGGGAGTCCAGCGACGGCAGCACGCTGAAATTATACAGGTAAACCATGATGAGGGCGAGCAAGAGAAGAAGTTGGCTGAGCCGTCCCCAGTCCCTGGCCATGAGCAGGATTTCTTTCATGAGCAGCCGCGCAGTGGTCCTGTGGAAGAGGCGGTGGAGGACCCTCGAAATCACAGTGACGGATCTGCTTTTACTCAATCGGGCACCCCTGGATTCAACCGCCTTCGAATATCCGTAAAAGTGGACTGCCTGATGGTTGTGGCCGGCGAGACGAAATGCACAGATGCTCCCGGTAACAAGCAGGGCGAGAAAAAAGCTCCTGTCTTCGAATCCGTATCCGGTAATATAGGGACGAAGCGCGTTCATCAGCCAGGTGCTCGGCAGGAGAGGTGACGAGGATTCGGACATGATGGAGAGATAATCCATCACGGAAGCAAACCCCTCGGGATTGAGAAATTCCTCGGGACGCATCATGCGAAAAAGCAGGTATATTCCGATAAAAATAAGTATTCCAACGAAGACGAACAGATCTCTCAGTCGCCTCACGGGAAAGGTCCGCACGAGAGTTTGCACCAGGAAAACGGCGAATGACGTGGTGATGATCAAAATGCACAAAAATCCAAAAAAGCTCACTGCGTAAAAATCCAGGGGAGCATTGAAGACCCTGCCGTAAGCAAGAAATACGGGCAAACCGAAGACAAGCACCATCCACGAAGAATCGGCCAACGTCTCGATAAATCTGGAGGCATATACAGACCGTGGACTCATCGGCGCGGCCATGATGAACTCCAGGTCTTCGGACAGGTAATACGAGGAAAAAGTCGTGATGATATTACTGATGATGACGACGAACATGAAAGTGACGAGTATCATGGATAGAAGCTTGATTGCCGCGATACTTCCGAACATCTCCTCGGCTGTGAAATAAACCAAGGCCTTCACGAATACAATGTAAATCACGACCCACAAAGCGCTTACAAGCCCCAGAACGAAAGGAAGTCTCAACTTTTCACGGCCCGGGTTCTTGATGCGATTGCGCATCCGTTTCCACCGCGGGCTCAAAAGTAACAGAACATCCTTCATGATTCTTCCTTTACAGCCGGGGATTCACGGGCGACGTCCCTGTTTTCATGCAAACAACAGCGGCCGGACAACCGCAACAATGTGTCACAGCGACCATATCGGCCCCCGTCTCCTCCAGCCGAACCGCGTCGCCCGGACAACGGTCACCCTTTTTTCTCTGGCTGTGGTTCGCCCGGCTTGTCTGCGTTTTGAGGATTCGGACTGGAAGCTGCTTGGGGCTCAGACTGCTCTTTTTTTTCATCTTCACCGGATTTTTCGAGCAGATCGGCGTAAAAATCAGGTCCTGTCTTTTTTTCGGACGGTTCTAACGCCTCAGAAGGCGGTCGGTACTGTGGCGGGGGTGGATAATGGGTGCTGGACGACGAAGAGGTATCCAGATCTATGCTACTGCGCAAATCGGAAGTCATCTTCTGGAGTTCCCGATAGAGCTTTCCGACTATTTTGGCGGTTTCGGTCAACTGACGGGGGCCGAGCACAATGAGTGCCACCACCAGAATCAGGACCACTTCCCACATTGAAATTCCGAACACGGAGCGCTTCTCCTACTGTTGACTCAATCAATGGCACTATAGCACATGTTCCCTATTGAGACGAGTCGATACCGGTACGGATTCAGATGTCCCCCTCCGTGGACACGACTCTATCCACGTAAAAAATGTCCATGTAATGAGGACCCCCGCCCCAAGATTCGATGAGCAAGGATACATTCCCTATGAGCGCATCCAGGCGTGTGTCCTGCGACGTGAACACTGTCGTAGGGTCTTTCAATTGCACGCTCCAATCCAGGGCGTTGGACCGCAGGCATATTTTCACTTCGAACCCTTCACCGGCTTTTATAAGAATCACCTGTCCGCAATGGAACTGGTCGCCGGAGGAGTCCGGATGTTTTAGGTCATACAGCTCCACATCGTGCCCTCGAATGGTCCGGATCAGCTCGACTCTCCGCATTTCTTCATCAAAGAGTCGTTCTGATTTCTCGAAGCATTGGGGGCAGAGCCCATGATCCTCCTGAGGGTCTGACGCGAGTTTGGCCCTACACAACACACATGTCGCCACGGCCATGGATCATCCTCCGCTATGCAGATATCGAATTTATCCTTTAATTCTCCGTGCGAGCTGCAGGCCTCAGGCCTGTCACAAAATGAATTTGCATAAAACGGCTGCGCAATTATAATCATGGACCAGCCGTGGAACAACACACGGCTAAAGACATCCCGCACCGTACGGGGTCCGAAGACACAGCTTTCGGATACGGCTATGATAACACTCGACTATGGCCTTGTGAAGGAGAACAATGACAATGCGAATACTTCGTATGGTTCTATTCTTGATTCTGACCGTAACGGTACCTTCCGTCGCTGCTCATGGACCGAATATCAGTTTCGACAAGGAGGAGCATGATTACGGCAAGGTTTCGTACGGCGACACCGTCACGGATGAATTCGTTCTCACGAATACCGGCGATCAGACCCTTGTAATTGACAAATTGGAGTCAAGTTGCGGGTGCACGAAAGCGGTGAAAGGAAGTTCCGAAGTTCCGCCGAACGGCCACACGAAAATTGTGGCCGAATTCGATACAACCGGGCTGAAGGCCGGGAAGAAGCAAAAAACAGTATCCGTCTATTCGAATGATCCGCAACGGCCGGTGGTCAAACTCACTCTGCTGGCAGACGTAGTGAGAGATGTAAACGTAGAGCCGCCGACTCTTGCCACGACGCTGGGCCAATACTCCGAAACCGTTTCTTTTCCTCTCAAAATCACAAATTCTTCCGACAAACCGGTTACCGTTCAGAAGCTCATGAATTTACCGGGTACCGCACCGGGAGTGCTGCAGCCGGGACGAATAGTAGTCGCCCCGCATTCCACAGTTCCATTCCATATCGTAGTGGGTCTGAAGGAAGAACCGGGGCGACTGTACTGGGTAGGCAGATACCATTTGCTAACCGACCATCCCAGAGAGAAGGAAATCGACATCAGATATCTCGTCAAACTAGGTAAGCCCTGACGTCAGTGCTGCGAACTCTGATGAGGCCGCCCCGAGAGCGGACACAGGAGAGCCCCGTTTCCCTCACGCAACCCGTATCGCCCGCGAAGGAAGGTTTCTGATCATGAATGATGACGTCCCTTTCTGGAACCCGTACCTGGAAACCATGTCAAGGGAAGAACTGGAGACACTCCAACTCAAGAAGTTTCGTCGTATCGTAAAATGGGCGTACGAGAAGTCACGATTCCACAGATCGCTCTATGATGCTGCAGGACTTCGTCCCGAGGACATTCGCACCATGGAAGACGTTCGGAAGGTCCCGAAGGTGGAGAAATCCATGATGCGGGACATACAGCGAAAGGATCCGTTTCCGTACGGCGACGCACTGTGCGTGCCCCTGGACGAAGTCGTCGAGTTCAGACAAACCAGCGGAACCACCGGCCAACCCGTGTACCAGCCGGACACCTGGCAGGATTGGGAATGGTGGTCGGAATGCTGGGCAACGCTGCTGTGGGCTCAGGGGTACCGGCCTCGCGACCGTGTGTTTCTGCCGTTCGGGTACAACATTTTCGTGGCATTCTGGGCAGGGCATTACGCGTGCGAAAAAATCGGCTGCGAGATTGTGCCGGGAGGGGTGCTGGACACAAAAGCACGCCTTCTGAAAATGCAAGAAGTAAGGGCCACGGCAATGATGGCCACTCCCACGTACGTTCTGGGGATGGCGGAAGTGGCGACGAAGAAACTGTCCCTCGACCCTGCACGTGAACTGGGAATCAGGCGAATAACCTGTGCCGGGGAGCCCGGCGCTCTTGTTCCGTCGACGAAGCGACGGATGGAACAGGCGTGGGGAGCCAAGGTGTACGATCATACGGGCGCGACGGAGATCGGCGCGTGGGGCTTTGAATGTTCAGCTCAACCGGGCGCCCTCCATGTGAATGAGGCCATGTTCCTGGCCGAGATCGAAGACCTGGATACGGGCGAAGCCATCACCGAACCGGGACGCACGGGAAAGCTCGTGATCACGGCCCTGGACCGCATTGCCCAGCCCTGTATACGGTTCGATTCCAAGGACATCGTGAAATTTGGGGTTGATCCCTGTGACTGCGGCCGCACGTACAGGCTTATGCCTGGAGGAGTGGTGGGCCGCGCGGACGACATCACCAAGGTGAAAGGAGTACTCCTGGCGCCTTCGGCCATCGAAGACGTGGTGAGGTCGATGCCGGGCCTTGGGGACGAATACGAGGTAACCGTAGAAAAACGCGGAGACGTGGATCACATTCTCCTGAGGGTGGAACTGGCCCAGGGCACTACGGATTCGAAAAGCGTAACAGAGGCTCTGGCCACTGAGCTTCGAGTGAAGACGAATCTTGGCTACGAGATCCAGGTCCATCCCTATGGATCGTTACCCCGGTACGAGATGAAGGCGAAACGATTCAAAGATCTGAGGTACATAGGATGAAACAGAATGACATGGCAGGACGTCTGCATCTGTCACTGATGTCTTCCAAAGTGGAACAGCTCAAAGAGGCGGCTGAGTGGCTGCGCGTTCATTCAGAAGAGTTTCCTGCGGTCAACCGCAATGCCAAGCGAATCCTGGCGTCGGTAGCAATGTTGCAAATCAATCTCGGGGCCGATGAAGCGTAGCCGGTTTGCTTCTTAATGGCGTGGGAACCAATTGCGACACCTGCTTGGCCGCGAAACGAACCGACCTTCGCGCTTCATAGGGATTCTCAACACTGTCGATTTTGATTGGCCGAAGAGATTGAAAGACTGTCATTGCGAGGGCGAAGCCCGAAGCAATCTCGACGGCCAAAGCGAGATTGCTTCGTCACTACGCTCCTCGCAATGACCTGCTTCAACAGCGTGGATGCAAGGGAACACTTATCAATCCGACAATACTTTCGAGAATTACAACAGGAAGTTACTCTCAACTAGATGAAATAGCTGTACTTATTGTAATACGGATTCGCTTTTTCACCGGTAACTCGATTCTGGGCACAGGCTGGGGGCACTCCTTCGCTGCGGACGACGCAGAGCCGTCTCATCACTTCGCTCAGGAGAGCCCCCAGCCCTGCAATCTCATAAATCTTATTGCGAATGCGTATAAGACCCTCCCCTCAATCTTACCGGATTGAAAGCGCATGATATCGATTACTGCTCGATAATACTTCCGAGCACTTCTTCGCCGGCAATTTCCGTGATCGTTACCGTAAATATTCCGCTGCAATGACAAGTTCCAGACGTGTTCACTTGCACGGGAATATAATTGTCGGTTCTGACCTTCACAGTGCCGCTATTGGGGGAGGGTTCCGATTCAAGAACCGCGGGCAACTGCCGTCCCAGAAATCGAGCATGAAATTCCCGCTGGAAACCACGCGATAATTCGCGCAGCCTTTCTACACGTTGGCCAGCGGTTTTTTCCGGCACCCGGGGTGTGAACGAAGCTGCCCTGGTTCCGGGTCTCGGTGAGAACGGAAACACGTGCAGGTACGAGGGAGCCAATTCCTGGACGAAATCCACGGTCCTTGCAAAGGACTCGTCATCCTCCCCGGGGAATCCCACCATCACGTCCATGCCAATGCAAACATCGGGAACGGCTGCATATATTTTCTGTATCAATCGTTGCACCAGCACTGTGCGATAAGGGCGTCTCATGGCGGAGAGGATCCTGTCGTCACCACTTTGCAAGGGAATATGAAAATGGCGGCACAAACCGGGGTCATTGGCTGCAAGCCGTATAATTCCGGCAGTCAATTCTTGGGGCTCGATGGAACTCAGCCTG
>DATHCX010000214.1:0-5152 GCA_035319325.1 Desulfomonilaceae bacterium | reverse complement strand
TCTCCTGAATGTCGGTCCCCACGAATTGAAGAGCCATAAGCCCAGGTGGCTTCTCTTGCCGTACTGTTCAAAAAACCTCGACTGCGACTATCGCCGTGTACCGGGTTGCGAGGAATGCGGTGCCTGCGAAATAGGCGAATGCTTCCAGTTGGCCAGATCGTTTGGCATGGATCCCATCACCGTTCAGAGCTTCGAACACCTCATGTCCGTGCTGGAAGAAACATGCGCGGGCAACGAAGGCATGTACGTGGGATCGTGCTGTGAAGCGTTCTATTCTAAGCATCAGGCAGAAATGGAAAGCGTGCGTGCACGGGGAATTCTGGTAAATCTCGATTCCAAGACGTGCTACGATCTGGGAAAAGGGAGCGAAGCTTACAAAGGACGTTTTGACAACAAGACTTCTCTGAATCTCGGATTAATCGCCAAGACCGTACGGTGTCTGAATGCTGCCTTCAGAGTGTGACATCCTGGTCGTGGGCGCGGGACCGGCCGGATCCTGCGCAGCGCTTTCCGCGGCCCGGGAAGGCGTACGCACCGTCCTCATCGATGCAAAAACCCGCATCGGAGAACAGCCTCACTGCGGTGAGTTCGTGCCTGAACAACTCCGCTCGGAGTTTCATCTTACCGCGTTGCCGATTCTCCAGGCGGTCCGAATCATGGAGACGAGGATCAGGGTCGCCGACGAATCCGGGGTGCCGTGCTTCACCTCCGTGCATTCAACAAAGAAATTCGTCAGAACTGCCGAAACGATGTCAGGAGGTTTCCTTATCGATCGTTGTCGATTCGACAGAAATCTTGCTCGCGAAGCGGCGGCCGCGGGTACCACGGTGGTGTCCGGCGCTCGTTTGATGCATCGGTGCGGTTCCACCTGGGTCGTGCGGTATCGAGGTCACGACTACTCCATATCATCGAAATTCACCATCGCAGCCGACGGAGCGACTTCACGGGTTGCTGCGTTGGTCGGGCTCCCGCGATCGTCGGTGATCAGGGGAGTTCAGGTGGAAGCACCTCTGCACAGCGCACTGGATAGAACAGTCGTTTTCCTGGACAGGGAGTACGTCGGTGGATACGGTTGGCTCTTTCCCAAAGGTACGGTGGCCAATGTTGGCCTGGGAGTGATCCCGGGGACCGACATTCATCCGTCGCAGATTTTGGACAGATTTCTTCACGAACTTTCCGCCGAAGGAATGATCAGGCCGGGCATACTAGCCCGTTCCGGCGGCTTGATTGCCGTGTCCGGATTGCGAAACAGACTCGTGCACGGCAACGTGATCCTGGCGGGAGACGCTGCAGGTCTTACCCATCCTATTTCAGGGGCGGGAATTCCTCAGGCGTTATTCTCCGGTACGCTCGCGGGAGCCGCAGCCGCGTCAGCCGTGAAATCGGGGCACGCGGAATCTCTTGAGGCATACGAGGCCGAGATCGCGGGTCGATACCAGGGCATTCTCAGCCACGCCTTGAGCAAAAGGTTGACCATGATGGGACGGTGGAACGATCCGGATTTTCAAAAAACCTGCGAAGACACGTGGATTGGGTTCAAAGGATACAGAAAAAGAGTTCGGGTCTCCGGGCCCAACGGCGGCCGCGTGTGAAAATGGCATCTCTGCCACCAATGGGCATTGAATGAAGTGAAACGGAAATGCGGGCTCCTGAGAGTAACAAACGGTTTGTGAGGTATCCATTCAGGCACGGGTGGAAAGTCCGCCACTGCGAGCGCAGCGAAGCAATCCCTGCGTTTACATATCGAGATTGCTTCGTCGCTTCACTCCTCGCCCTGACACGGAAACGATGGTTCTCCGACGAGACGCGGGGTACAACAAGCATCTCCGGGATTCTTCCTATTTTTAGGAGCGAAACGGCATGCATATACCCCAGTTGATTCCTGAACTGCCGGACTTGCTTGCAAAAGCTTGGGACATTTCACGCGCTCATTGCGGAAACACTCTCACGGTCCATATTCCCGGCATGTTCGTGGTGAACGGCAGGCGGGGAGGTTTCAGGGCCGTATCCATAACCGGATCCCGATGCGACCTGGACTGCGAACACTGCAGGGGCCTCCTTCTGAGAACCATGCCCCACGCGCAAACCCCTGAAGAACTCTTGCAGTTCGGATGGGATGCCTGGAAGCGAGGCGACCACGGAATGCTCGTCACGGGCGGATGCGACCGGGAAGGAAAGCTACCGTGGTCCTCATTCCTGCCTGTGTTGCGCAGGCTGAAACAGGAAACAGCTCTGAAGATAACGATTCATGCGGGTCAGCTCGATCTCCCCGCGGCACGGAAGCTCAAAGAAGCCGGGATAGACCAGGCCCTCGTTGACGTCATCGGAGACGACGAAACAGCCCGGGAAGTGTATCACCTGAAACAGGGGACTGCGACCGTACGCAAGACCATGGACGCCCTGAGCCAAGCCGGTTTGGAAATCATACCGCACGTGCTCTTCGGTCTTCATTACGGCAGGGAACTGGGGGAAACGGCGGCCGTGGACATGCTGAAGCAGTACCCCTTGAGCCAATACGTGGTTGTGGTGCTCATGCCGGCAAGGGAAACTCCCATGGCGGATGTCTCCCCTCCGGCCCCGGAACGGGTCGCAGCGTTCCTGGCCCGGGCTCGCATCGAGCTACCGCATCTCAGGGCGTCGCTGGGTTGCGCCCGGCCGAGAGGGTTCTACCGCCGGACGCTGGATGTCCTTGCAGTGCGTGCAGGTGTCAATTCCCTGGCCCTCCCATCGGACCAGGGCCTGGAAGAAGCTGAACGGATGGGCCTTTCCGTAGTGTTCAGAGAGACGTGTTGCTCGCTCGGCCTGTGGACTCCGCAAACCCGCTCGCAGTAATGCCAATGCGCTGTGAAATGCGTGAAATCAGGGAGACACTTCTTGTAAGAAGTTCCTCCAATCTTCCTGGTTTGAAAGCTCATCAGCATGAGACGTGGGGAACGTCTTTTGGCGAGAAGCCTCCCACCTTCTTTCTATAGTGCTGCGCATTAAGAATGCGTCTATCAGCCAGGTGTCCTCTTCGCTTCGCTCGCAACGACAGCCTTTTTGTTGTCCGTAACCGGATGGATACGAACGGCCGTAGGGCGAAATTGACTGCGGACCCGGCCGGTGTTACTATCTGTCGCTGATCTGTTTCCACCGTTTCTCCCGGAGGATCGTATGAAAGGTGTGGTACTGGCCGGAGGTCTTGGTTCGCGGCTGTATCCTTTGACCAAGATCACCAACAAGCATTTGCTGCCTGTGTACAACAGGCCGATGATCACTTATCCCATAGAGTGCCTCGTCAATGCCGGGATCAAAAATATACTCGTGGTGACGGGTGGAAACAATCCGGGAGATTTCCTCAAGCTGCTCGGTAATGGAAAAGAGTACGGCGTTGAGCAGATCAACTATGCTTACCAGGAAGGCGAAAGCGGAATAGCAGACGCTTTGTCCCTGGCGGAAGCTCACGCTGCAGGCGGTAGAATCTGCGTGGTCCTCGGCGATAATCTCATCGAGCAGAACATCTTTTCAGCGGTTGAGGACTACAGACGCCAGGAAACCGGCGCCAAGATTCTGCTCAAGGAGGTTCCGGACCCACGGCGGTTCGGTGTGCCGGTGCTGGACGGCGACCGGGTGGTACGCATCGAAGAAAAGCCCAGGGATCCGGCTTCGCAATATGCTGTGACGGGAATCTACCTGTACGACTCCCAGGTGTTCGAGTTTATCAAGACTCTTTCGCCTTCGGAACGCGGGGAACTGGAAATCACCGATGTGAACAATCTGTATATACGGCAGGGCACCATGACCTGGTCCCTGTTGGATGGCTGGTGGACGGACGCCGGGACTTTCGATTCCCTCTTGAGGGCGTCGAACCTGGTCGCACAAGGAGGGGCGAACAAATTGTGACTTCGCAGATGCAACCGAAACAATATAAAAAACCTGATTCCAGGCTCATAGACGGAGTGCAGGTCCACTCTTTGAAGGTTATTCCCGACGAACGCGGCCGTCTTGTGGAAATCATGAGGCGGGACGATTCCTTTTTCACGGGATTCGGCCAGGTCTATGTGAGCACGGTATACCCGGGAGTCGTCAAGGCATGGCACTATCACAGGGTTCAGGAGGACCGATTCACCTGCGTGCGCGGGATGGTGAAAGCCGTGCTCTACGACGATCGAGAAGGCTCACCGACCCGCGGATTGCTCAACGAGATCTACGTGGGCGAACACCGGCCATGCGTGGTTGTCATCCCGCCGGGAGTGTTCCATGGGTGGAAATGTATCGGAGAATACGAGGCATATGTGGTAAACATTCCGTCCGAGCCGTATAATTATTCCAACCCGGATGAGTACCGCGTTGATCCTCACGGACCGGACATTCCCTACGACTGGTCGAGAAAAGACGGCTGATTCCGGCATATCATCCCCAATTTCTCAGAAGCCTGGCGATTTGCCGGAGGTGAGATGAAACTTCTTGTAACTGGCGGCTGCGGATTTATAGGGTCTAATTTCGTCATCCACATGCTCGAATCCTATCCCGATGTCAGCATCATCAATCTGGATCTGCTCACGTACGCGGGAAACATGGAAAACCTGCAGGACGCCGTTCCGTACGGGAATCGCCACGTGTTCGTGCGTGGGGATATCGCGGACAGGGACCTGGTCTCTCAGGTGCTGGCCGAGAAACCGGATGCGGTGATCAATTTTGCTGCGGAATCGCACGTAGACCGTTCCATCATGGACTGCTCGGCATTTGTGCGGACCAACGTCCAGGGGACGCAGGTGCTCCTGGATGCTTGTCGCGAACACCGTGTAAGCCGATTCGTTCAGATCTCGACGGACGAGGTCTACGGATCCCTGGGACCTGACGGCGCGTTCAGCGAAATGGATCCCATCGCTCCGAACAGTCCGTATGCAGCCTCCAAAGCTGCCGCGGATCTCCTGGTGCGGGCATACCACAAAACCCACAATATGGATGTGGTGATCACGCGATGTTCCAATAATTACGGCCCATACCAGTTTCCCGAAAAACTCATTCCCCTCGTGATCACCAATGCACTCCAGGATCTTGAACTGCCCGTGTATGGCGATGGCATGAACGTGCGGGACTGGATTTACGTAAAGGATCACTGCAGCGCCATCGATGCGGTACTCAGGAAAGGGGTCTCCGGCGAGGTATA
>DATHCX010000213.1:0-48790 GCA_035319325.1 Desulfomonilaceae bacterium | reverse complement strand
CCCTGGTTCAGCTGGTTACCGGCTCCGCCTTGATTGGCCTGGTTGCCGGCTCCGCCCTGGTTAGCTTGGTTACCCTTGCCTCCACCCTGGTTCGCCTGGTTGCCGGCTCCACCCTGGTTCAGCTGGTTACCGGCTCCGCCTTGATTGGCCTGATTGCCGGCTCCGCCCTGGTTCGCCTGATTACCGGCTCCACCCTGATTCGCCTGGTTGCCACGGCCACCGCCCTGGTTGAGCTGGTTACCGGCTCCACCCTGGTTGGCCTGGTTGCCTCCGCCACCCTGGTTCGCCTGATTACCGCCTCCGCCTTGATTCGCCTGGTTGCCACGGCCACCGCCCTGGTTCGCCTGATTACCGGCTCCACCCTGGTTGGCCTGGTTGCCTCCACCACCCTGGTTCGCCTGATTACCGCCTCCGCCTTGATTGGCCTGGTTACCTCCGCGGCGCCCTGCCTGATTCAACTGGTTAGCAGCTCCACCCTGGTTCGCCTGGTTACCCCCGCGACGCCCCGCTTGATTCAACTGGTTATGGGCTACACCCTGGTTCGCCTGGTTGTGTCTCAAGCTGGCCTGATTCAGCTGGTTGCGCCTTAGACTGGATTGGTTCGCTTGGTTCGACGATATAGACCTATGCGCACTCATCCGCGGTCCGGCTACTCTTGCGGTTGCCGGTTTTGAGAACGAGTGGTGGCTGGCGCCTCCGCCTCCGCCTCCGCGTCTTCCTTTGGGAACAAGAGACGATTCTCCTGCAGAGGAAAGTTCGCTGCTCTCCTTCAACAATGCCACCATTTCAGGATGATTCTTGCTCTCCGCTAACTTGAGGGCCGTTTCTCCCGCTTTGTTTTTTGCGTGGATATCCGCCTTATGCTCCAGCAATACGGGAACAATCTCAGTATCCCCGTCGGTCGCTGCAATCATGAGGGCCGTAACCCCAGTTTTCGAGTTCCTGGCGTTAGCGTCCGCTCCGCTGCTGAGCAACAGTCTGACTGTTTCCACGTCTCCGTTGGACACAGCGAGTGACAGAGCCGTATCACCATCATGATTAAAGGCTTTGAGATCCGGTTTTTTGTCAAGTAAAGCCTTGATCAGTTCCATATCATTATGGAACACGGCTACCATGAGAGGGGTTGAGCCGTCTTTGGCTCCTTTGACGTTGACGTCTGCCCCCTTTTCCAGGAGCATCTTTGCTATCTCGTCGTCACCGTTGGCAACAGCAATGATCAAGGCCGTATCCCCATCGGGGTTCTTGGCATTGACATTTACTTTTTTGCTCAGGATCTCTTTGACCTGTTCCACTCTTGCTTGAGCGGCTTCATTATCCGGAACCGGCAATGACACTGCTGTGAAGAGCTTGTTCTCCGCGTCTCCGGCGTACGTTAACGTAACAAAGCCAGCGGAATACATGACAAAGACCGCTAACCCGTACATGATTGCAATCTTCATGATTGCTATTTTCTTATGGAACAAATTTCCCATAATTGGCCTCCCGTGTTTTCGCATTCGTTACAGTAATTACGTTCTCACAAGAGGTGCGGCAAGGAACTGTGCAGGGTGCACCTCTGTTGGTGAATCGCAGGCCGGTGCATTCACTCGACTTGAATGAAGTGGAGCGGAAATGCCTTGGCCTTCAATTCTTGCGGATTATTTCTTCGCGACAGGTCGCCTCCAGCGAAACTCCGCTGCACAAAGCACGGAATCTGCGAATCACGGGCTGTCGCGTCGGGGCAATCTCCTTTCAAGACAACTCTTCGGTTAAGCATTCTTGATGCTTCTGAATCGTTGGGATACGCGGGATAAGCCAGACCGTACCCCCTGGCCACCAGTTTTTCTTTGGGAACCCCCCATTTCACCAGTTCAGCGATAACCGCTTCTGCTCGCATCCGGGATAGCCGACAGTTGTTGCTTGCGGACCCGATGTTGCACGTGTGACCGTCCACATAATAGGTTTGGATCCGCGTCAGCTCCGGATCTTCCATGGCTTGCCTTATGGCAGCAGCGGTATTTCGAATCGTGGGCAGGGATTCTTTCTTTATTGTGTCAGACCCGTATTGGAAGAGGAGCGCTTCACTGGTGAACGTGACTTGACAATTTTTTTTCAGACCTTCTAAGACGAGGTCCTTCGGTATAATTTTCGGACCTCCTTTTGGAACCAGAATTTCTTGTTCGTCTACGGCAGCATTCTTCTGAAATTCCTCCCAGCTTTCGGCAAATGAAAGATGTTGTAGAACCAGCATGATAGCGAGTGTCAAAGCCAGCCTATTCATTTGAGCCTCCTGCTGGGCTGAAGACCTATTTTTCAGCCGAGTCTACCGCAGCCGGGTTTACCGCTCATCATCGTCCCATGAATTGCCCGGACGCTCGAGGCGCAGGCACCTGGGGCGGTGAAGCGGACGCACCTTGCACAACTTCAAATGACAACCCCCCTGTAGCCCATTTACTCGAATCGATTCCCGAAAACGCTACGCTAATATCTTTCAAAACGAGCTCGGGATTTTTCATAACGAGAAATGACGCTCCACTGGGCTCGATCGGGTGCTTGACCTCCTGCTGAAGGGACGCCACGTGAGACATCACCTGATCAACGGAAGCTATTACCTTTATATGCTCCTGGCCCGTCGGACCCGTCACCCGGTAAACAAAGTCACTGTTTTCAGGGGGAATCCTGTAAGTCTTCCCTTTCTCTATCTTGTTATTCGGGTGCCACTTATTGGGAAAGAGGAGGGTCATCTTTCCGCTTGTCCCGATATCGACTATGGCCACGTAGCAGTCGCGATCCGCAGTGAAGGTGAAATAAACAGGCTCCGACAGGTTGTACGCGAATTTTTCGGTCGAGATTGTGAAGTTTACACCGGGAGATTGGTTCTGAATGTTGTTCGCCAAAGCGACAAGGTCCGCCGCCTGATCGGCACGAACGTTTCCAGCAGCCCAAATGACGCACAAGAGAACGAATGGTATCACCCAAAGCCTTTTAACTTTTTTCGCTCGATTCATATCGAAACTCCTTCTGAGGACGGACAGTTTTCCGAAAAAAAGAGAATTCAGCGCGATCACGGTGGCTTTAACAACCGGCTTTCCTACACGCCGGGAATTCCGCTTTTCTCTCTACAGGAATCTGCGTCCGGGTTTTCAGGTGCCCGGGAAATTTACCCTATAATTTCCTCTGCACATTTTTGCGTGCACTTTTCTCATCGGTCCGCGTGCGGAGGATCTCATAAAAGGAGATGCAGAAAAAAACGTGAGGATTCGCTTTTTGGGTAAATTAAATTTTCAGGCGGTCCCGGTGGGTGATGGGTACCAAATAGACCTGCTTGAATTCTTGCGACACACGAGCAATCAGATGCTTTTTCGAGAGAAACAATCATGTCTTAGTCTCCTTGTCAATTGATATACTCATCCTTAACAATTCACCGGTTTTCTGATCGCTATGCAGTTCTCGTGCCAGATGGCTGTCCGCGTCATCATTAAAATAATTAATGCAAAATCAATAAAGTGCGTGGAAATGCAGTTCGCTGTGGAGGGCTTTCCAGTCTGGTGATCACGGGCATATTGTGCACATGTTTCATCCTCACTACTCGGGAAAAGGTACAATGCCGCCGATAAATAATACATTTTTCTGTGGGCTTTTTCCCCCTCATTCTGCAGGATGGCTCGGCCTCGGACGCGGTGCGGAACACGCGTTGGACAGAGTAAAGCGGTTGCCAAAAAATAGTGTCCGTTTGGACAAGACAGTTTTTTTACCGGTTCTCGAAAATTGAGTCGGATTCGCCCGTGTACTCGCCCGCGTCACACATGAGCTAATACGAATGCGTTTTCAAATACGTGAAATCGGGGAGGGACTTCTTGTAAGACGTTCCTCCCCGAACCCCATCTCAAGAACTGTTAGCACTCGCCGGCATCTGCATTTCCGCTGAGGAAATGCAGATGCCGGCGCATGATAGAATTTTCTCGGCAGGATTTATCTGTTTTCTTTTGCAGGGTGTTCGATGAAGACTAGCTCGACCCTTCTGTTCTTGAGTCTGCCTTCTTCCGTATCGTTGGAGAACTTCGGCCTGTCAAAACCGAATCCTTTTGCCTTGATTCTGGATGAATCAATGCCGTATTTGTCGACAAGATACTTTTTTACGGATTCGGCGCGATCCCAAGACAGTTTCACGTTGCGATCATGATCTCCTCGATTGTCTGTATGCCCTTCCACCGTGAAGTCATTATTGGACAGGTCCGCGGAGGAAACAGCTTTTCCAATTTCCTCCAGTTGCTGGACCGCTTCCCCCCTTTTCAGGTCGGCGGACCATTCATCGAAGAGAATATTGTCGAATCTCATCCTGTCCTTCACGACCGTGTGATTCTCGAAACCCATAAGGGTGCCCCGTTCTGTTCCACCAGAGGAGAACTTGAAGTGGGATATGATTTGCTGTGAGGTTTTGAATCCTCCATGATCCTGGGAGTTGATGAGTCTCAGTTTTTCCAAACCGGCCAGGGCCTTCGGATGACCGGGCTTTATCGTCAGCGCTTTCTTGTACGCCGCCGCTGATCTATCATACAGTCCCATTACTCGATACGTGTCTCCAAGTCCTAAATAAGCTGCAATGAGAGCCGGACTATACTTTATGGAAGCTTGGTACTCTGCAGCAGCACGGTCGAGAAGTCGATTGAATTTGTCCGCGTTGTCCGATGACAGAGAGGCAAGATTTTCAAGAGCGTCGGCCAAATTGCAATGCGCTTCTGCAAATGAAGGGCACAAGTCGACGGCCTGTTGAAACACTCGTGCACGTTCCTCAAAGTTCATAATATGCACGCCGTTTCGATAGATCTCTTTGGCTTTGTTGCAATCCGCTGCCTCGACTCTATTCAGTGCGAGCATGGTTGCACCAAGAGCGCCCACCACCGCAAAAAAAAATCTGTGTCTGAAGAAAATCGTGCTCATGGAAGAATTCTCCGGATAGACTGGCGTTTGGTCTTCATCTTCTTAGTCAGCTTCCCCCACGAGGATGAATGCTCCCCAGAAGAAGGGGTTGTTGAACCCCCCTGCCCTGACCTCTTTCCTCGCCAAGGCCCACGCCTCTTTCTTGGTTTTTCCTTCCTTGAGATACTTGAAGAATTGTTCCGTCATCATGACTGAGGCATCCACGGAAACCGACCAGAGACTCATGAGAACCGATCTTACGCCGGCGGATTGAAATGCCCTGCCCATGCTCATGATACCCTCCCCCGCCAGTTTTACCCCAGTACCCGTTTCACACGCGATGAGCGCGGCGATGTCGGCGTCCATTCTCAGATCGGCCACTTCACTCATTTTCAGCAGTCCGTCCGTCCCGTACGGAACCATGGTGAGCGCAAGCACGGGTTCTAGAATTCCCGGGACCTTGTTGGATGCCAACCCGTGAGTAGCGAAGACCACGGATTGGTATTTTTCCAAATGGGGGGCTATTTTGGAAAGAAACGTTTTCTTGCTGGATTGCAGGCCGGTGTACACATCAGATTTCGAGCCATACAACCCACCAATATACTTAGCCAAATCAGACGTTTTGTCCAGACGGGGCAACTTGAAAAATCCGCCCGTCTCGTCTTCGACAGCAGCCATGAGCGCAATGGAACCAGACCCTGCGGCCTGAGCGTAATAATTCTCTGTGGGGGCTGAATCTTGCGCCCGGGCATCATTCATTTGAAACACCGGGTCGGCCATTACGAGTATCCGATCGCCGGGTTTCCTATTTTTAGCCAGTGTCCGAACGAGTGTCATCGAGGTTAGAGATTGATAATAGGTCAGTGAATACCGGTCACTGACATAGGTGAGTCCTTCAAGCTGATCGCCCCATGTGCCTTTCCACTCGGGCTTGCCGCCAGTGACGAGGATTTCAAAAGGCAAGAGCGCGAGTACGCCGTCCGGAATGATAATGACCGAGCTACCTTCAGGGATTGGGCTCAGTGGCCAGGCAAGGAGTTTCTTGTACAAAGTCGAAGCAAGACCCGAATTAAAACCCTTCAAGTTCGCTGATTCGAAACTCTTGCGAAAATTGATGATCATGCTTTCCAGCTCCTTCGACTTCAACGGGACGAGCGAGGCATCGACAAGCTGGTTGCCTTTCATGACTTTTATGCCAAGAGCATCGCCTAGAAGGTCGAACACGATGACAAATTCGTCCTTGCGGATTGCCGCCTGATTAAGCTTTACCGGCCTGGGATATCTAACGGATGCATAATTCGCGTACTCTTTCCAGAGCGATTGGACAAAGGCGTTTCTTTGCTTCTCCAGCTCTTTTATCTGCCCGGAAATATCAGTGAAACGTTCCGTGTCCGCCGACTTGGGCACAAGAGGTAACGCTGTTTTCACGGAAGCGAGTTTATTCTCAATTTCCAAACCCTTGGCCACGATTTCTTTGGGAACGTTGTAAGAGGACTCGTCGACATTTTGTGCCAAATTATCGGCGAATTCTCGCGATCGCGTGGCCTCGCTGGGGAAAATGCTGTCGACGGGCCTTTGTTCTTTCATGGTGACTCTGACGAGCCCTTTTGCCGGTTCTAGACGCGCAAACCCATTCACCTTTGATGCCAAGAAATTCTTTCTTTCGGACAGGAGGAGTGAGGAGCGCATCTGCTCCGTGACGTCCAGAGCTCGGCCATAATAAAATTCGGCCTGCTTAAGATTTTCGTCCGCCTCAAAAGCTTTCCCCAAGCCGGTGTAAGCAGTGAACAATTCGTCCAGGTTGACCTGTTTCAGACTGGCTTCAGCGAGGGGCTCATAGTACTTTTTCGCCTGGTTGCTATCGGATTTGAGAAGAGAGAGCCGACCCAGAGAAGACGAATATTCGGATTGTTTCAACAGGGGTTCGGCTTGATTCAGCTGTCCGAGTTCAATAAACCATTCGCCCAGGATTTTCTTGACCCAGTGAGTTGGAATGCCTTGTTTCCCCAATTTGTCCAGTGCCTGCTGACCATATTTGATCGCCTGCCGATAGTTTCCCCATTCTCCATAAACTTGTGAAATACTTAAGAGCGCTTCACTCTCCGCGCGGGCGTTCTCGCTCTTCTTGGCCATATTCTGTAATCTTTCGAAATATATAAGAGCATTCTTGTAATCTGCCCAATTTCTCGAAAGATTCCCCAGATTGGTGAGCACTAACACCACGAAGGGCCCCTGTTCCTTCCCGGCAGCAAGAGATTTCTTGTAAGCTTGTGTGGCCATCCGGTACCGACCGCGATTTTTTTCCAACACGCCCAAATTGTTCAAGGCCATTTGCAATCCGCGGGAGTCTTCCGTTTGAGTAAATATCTGGAGAGCCTCCGCATTTTGCTGCTCCGCTTCGTTGTACGCGCCCCACGCGATCAAGGCTGCTCCCAGGTTTCGCCGCGCTATCGCCTGCCGACTTCGCTCCTTCAAGTGCGCTTTGGTTTTCGCCAGAGCCGCGTCGTACGATTCCTTGGCTCTCTGGAGCTGGCCGGTGAGATAGTATGCGTGAGCCAGATTTGTCGTCGCCTCAGTCTCTGCTCGAATGTCACGCTTCTGCTGAGCCTGGATCAAAGCGTTCCTATAATACAGCACGGCCCGCGCCGGTTCCCTACGGGCAAATTCCCTGATCTGGGGATCAATATCCATCGCCAGTTCAGCAAGATACGGAACTCGGGGTTGAACGAGCTTGACCGGATCGGACGCCCGTCCCTTGGTGACCAACGGATCTGCGAACTGTGCAGGTTTTTGATTCTCAGGCTGATTTGAAGTTTCCTGAACCGGTATCCCCTCGCGACCTGCAGACCCAAAATTGCCGCCTATCCAAGGTCCGTAGCCACGATTCGGAGGTTGGAGCACAAGCCCCGGAGGTCCGTGTGTCCCCCCGCCGGGTGGTTGGGCAACAAGTCCCGGAGGTCCGTGTGTCCCCCCGCCGGGTGGTTGAGCCACAAGTCCCGGAGGTCCGTGTGTCCCTTCGCCAGGTGGTTGGGTCACAAGTCCCGGAGGTTTACGTGTACCTTCGCCGGGTGGTTTTCCGGTGCCACCGCCGGGTGGTTTTCCGGTACTACTGCTGGGTGGTTTTCCGGTACTACTGCTGGGTGGCGTATAAATACGCTGCATCATACTGCCACTGCTTGACGTCGTGGTTTGATTATTGCCCCGAAAACTGCGTCCGCTTTTGTTATCCGGCACTATACGGGAATTGCGCCTGGTGGAATCCAACATGCGGGTTCTGCGGGCATTGTCGTCTCCCATCTGTCCCATTGGCCGGTTGTGGCGGTTAAGGAAAGCAACCGCAACAGGTCGGACGTTGGGATTGTCGGAATCCTTGCCCACCATCCCCATTCCCAGTGCGGTCTCGACCGCCGACAAAGCGAGGAGTAGTCCCGAAAAATGCAACAGAATGACAATCAACGCACGATTTTTGTGTTCTCGAGCAAATAGTCTGATCATTGTCGGAACTCCTCGTAGCCCGGAATCGACGAGCGAGATAGCCAACCGTAAAGGAAACTCTGCCTTCTCCGCTTGAGATTAGCTCCTTAAGGAGTTAATCTTTTGGAGACCATTGCCCAAAAATTTGCTCTGTCAACGTTCCCAGTGCTCTCCCTGTGGTGCACTGGAAAATTTGAAATGAAGCGGTCTTTTCCGTCCCGAATCCACCTGTCCTCTCCCGCTTCCGCACAGAATAATCCCTCTCCCTCGAATAAAGATGCGGATAAGGATTTGAGGATTCGTGTTTTGCGAGAAAAGCTGAACACGGGATCGGGGCAGCCGGGAGACACAGTCCGGTTGGGAATCTCATTGGGTTGGGACAGCGCCCCGAACCCCACCTCAAGGGCTGTTATACCGGTTCTCGAAAATTGTGTCGGATTTTCTCATAATTCTGGCCCGCATGCCGGTGGTCCAATCATGTCATTGCGAGGAGCGGAGCGAAGCAATCTCGATTTCGGTCGGTTGGAGATTGCTTCGGGCTTTGCCCTCGCAATGACAATCTTCCAACCTTTTCGCGTAATCAAAACCGGCATTACTTTCGAGAATCCCTCTATCATGAGCCGGAACGTGCATTCCCTCAACGGACATGCAGATACCGGCGCATGATAGAGGTTTCTGGGAGGGGGTTTGGGCGGGACACTGTTTACAAAGAGGGGCCCGTCAATCTTCCTTTATTAGAAGCGCATCGGTATCGGTTTCGTCCAATTTGTATTCCGTGTTCGTTCACCACCCATGAAGTGAAGAAGGTTCTATGCCGGCCTCGACAGACCTGACGCCGAGTCAAGCCATGCCTCCCCGCCACGTCTAGAAGTGCTTGACGAGTGAATCGACCAGTTTCCGGTAAATCTCATATTGGGCCTCCCAGCTTACAGCGGCCCCCCGGTTGACAGCGCTCTTCGTGAGGCGTAGCCTCTTTTCAGGAGACCGGTAGAGATCGAGAACCCTCTCAGCGAGCGCTTCATGGTCCCCGGACGGGAAAAAGGCAATCGAGTCGCTTCCGTAGAGGTCCTCAAGCCAGGAAAGCCCTGTGGCCGCAATGGGAAGGCCCATATTGACCATTTCCGCAATCTTCAAGGAAGGGCTCACGTCCATGTGACAGTCCTGAATCGCGGGATACACGCCGATATGAGCCTGTTTCATGATCCCCGGCATCCGGTCCAGAGGTACCGGCTCACCGATTTCCACCAGACCTGCAACCCCGCAATGCTTCGCCAGCAGGAGAAGATCATCGAGCCCCTTTCCCTCGTCCCGGACCTTTGGCACTATCTTCAATCTGATATCGGGAATCGCGGCCTGCAGCAGGGGTAGCGCCTTTACGGCCACAGGCAAGCCATACCGGGCAGCCACTGTACCGACGTAAAGAAGTGTAAAGTTTCCTTCGCCCGGCAGGGAATCATCGTTCGCTGCCTTGGGAGGAAACGCTCTTGGATCCGCTGCATTCATCACCACGGTGATCTTCTTGGGAGGAGCCCCTCGGCTTATGAGCTTTTTTTCGGCCGCGGGAGTTTCGGTTATCACATGGGTGCTGAACTTGATGGATACCATCTCCACAAAAGACAAAATTCGGATCAAGGGATCGTGTTCGGTCACTCCCAGCTTCGAGCGCGCGAGCTGCGGGGTCACGTCGTGAATATTGAGGATGACCGGGCAACCCCGCATGCGAGGGAACAATGCGCAGAACACGATGAAATCAGGCATGTTATGGGTATGAATCAGGTGGTAGTGATATTTCAGGTCCAACCAGCAGGTAAACAGAAACATCATGACACAGGAAAGGACCCATTCCAGGACGTGCAGCAAACCCGCCTTGCGATGGCGACTCACCGGCAACGGATATACCTTGACGCGCGGGTGCGGGGATTGAATTTCTCCCGTGTCCGACGCAAGACAGATCACGTCCACGAAATGGCCTTCATCTCCCAGGTATTCCGCCAGGCGCCTGATCCGGGTGTCGCGGATATATACGCTGTGGGAGAGCATCAAAACTCGGAACGGAGTGTGCGCGAGCATGAGGGGTATCCGACCCGTCTTTAGTCAATTGCAGCCGTTCTCGGGAGCAGTTCCTGATTTTCGCTCTGCGATCCGGTAGAAGCGACCTCCACTCGTCCACGAGCAGGTCAGAATGACTTCCAGTCCGGGCCGCCCGGGAACTGCGAACAATTACCCGCAATTATCGTGCAATCAGGCAATCCCGGGGGCTTTTGAACCGATGACCCGTCGCAATGGTTCCTCCGAACCCGGAAAGTCGCCCGTGAGGTCCGCAGCAAGGCGCGACGAAGGCAGAGTCGTCGTCCCGTTGATGAACCCCATATGTTTGTTCTTGAGCGTACATCTCCGTCGTGTGCACCGTCAAGCACATTTTTTCGCGTTAATCGCCATCCGGACACGGATCGATACCTCAACTTCAAGAACCGCTCCAGTTTCGAGCGCGCGAAACTGGAGGCTATTCTTGGCACGATGAGATAGAATGGAGCTAATTGCGAATAGTTGGCCCGCTCCAGGGAGAAACCTCATGGAATTTTGGATTGGACTGTCTGTTGGCATGCACCTGGGAAAAGTTCTTGCCGATTACTTGGAAAAGCTCGTAGAATCCTACGGACTTTTCGACCCTGTAACTGCGGAGAAGGCCAAGGAAAAGATCGCGCGGCGGGGTGAAATAGGTGAGATAGTTGAGAGCTTAGTGGATGTGGATTGACCTTTCTGAGCCGGGTCCTGCGCTGTTTTTCTCAGAACGCATCTGCTCGACGGAAGAATGTGCGTATCGCAGTCCGCCCGCCTCTTCAGGTTCAGTACTGCATCTGGACCCCGATCTCCATGACCTTCGAAGGCGGTATGTTCAAGTAGGCTGACCCGCTGAGCGAGTTGCGAAGCATAAACGTAAAGAGGAACCTGCGCCACCTGGGCATATTCGTCTTCCCGTCGGCCACGAGACTTATCCGGCCCACATAGTAGGTTACCTCATCGAGCTTGATGTTCGGACCTTTGGTTCTTACCTGTGACATAATCTGCGGGATGTCTGGCGACTCCATGAACCCGTAACGGGCGATGACGCTGTAAACACCCTGCCCCATATTCGTGATTTCCATCCGTGTGGATTCCTCCATTTCCGGGGCGTCAGTGGTGAGTACGGACAGAATCACCAATTTCTCATGGAGGGCCCGCGTCTGGGTGACGTAGCGCAGGAGCATGGGCGGCACTTCCCTGTGGAAATTGGAGAGGAACACGCCGGTGCCCGGCAGGCGCACCAGTTTCTCAGTCGCGACCATTTTCATGAACGTCTCTTTGGAAACAGTCATGGTCATCACCTTCAGAGCCAGCCTCTTCCATCCGTCCCACCAGGCGACCATTACGACCATGATCAGGAGACCGCTGCCCAGAGCGAACCAGCCGCCGGAAGTGAATTTCTGCAGGCAGGAAATAAAGAACGTGAGGTCCATAGCCCAGAAAAGGAGACAAAGCGGCAATGACCTCAAAATACTCCACCCCCAGATCCACCTTGAAATGAAGTAGAATAAGGCCGAGGTGATCAGCATCGTCCCTGTGACCGCTATGCCGTAGGCGTCAGCGAGGTTTTCGGATGCCTTGAAGTAAATTGTAAGAACAATGGCCGCCACCATCATGAGAACGTTCACATCGGGGAGGTATACCTGGCCTTCGGCCATTTCAGAAGTGTGCACGACCCTCATACGCGGCAGGAATCCCAGCTGAATGGCCTGTCGGGTGAGCGAAAAAACACCCGAGATGATGGCCTGCGAGGCGATGATCGCTGCCGCAGTGGAAAGGACGACCATCGGATAGAGAAGATCGTGCGGTACGAGGCAAAAGAACGGGTCCTCCGCGTTCCTCGGATCGTGCAGGATCAAGGCTCCCTGGCCGAAATAGTTCAAAAGCAGCGCAGGGAGGGCTATGGCATACCAGGAAATGCGGATGGACTTTGTCCCGAAATGTCCCATGTCCGCGTAGAGGGCCTCACACCCGGTAACGCACAGCACGACTGCGCCCAGCAAATAGAACCCGCGTAGTCCGTTCTCGAAAAAAAACCTGACCCCGTGCATCGGGTTGATGGCATCCAGTATGTCAGGCCTGCGGATGATCGCGTCGGCCCCGAGCAGTGCAATGACAGCGAACCACAAGATCATTACGGGACCGAAGAACTTGCCGATCCTGCCCGTGCCGTGGCTTTGGACCCGGAAGAGGAAGAAGAGAATGACGCATGTCAAGGGGACGATTATCGGCTTGGCGCCTGTGGTGGCCACTTCGAGACCCTCCAGTGCGGAGAGGACCGATATGACGGGCGTCAGGAGGCCATCGCCGTAGAGCAGAGCGGAACCGAACAACCCGGCCATGATCAGCCCCCTGCCCATCCTTGCTCCCATTTTCTTGTGGAGGACAGCCAGCATGGCAAAGACGCCCCCCTCCCCGTCATCATCGGCTTTGAGGATGAACACGGCGTACTTTACGCTGACCACAAGTACAAGGGACCAAAAAAACAATGAAACCAGTCCCAAGACGTTTTCTGGCGAGGGAGAAATCGATGAGTGACCGACGAAGCAGACTTTGATGGCATATAGGGGGCTACTGCCGATACTGCCGAAGACGACTCCCAGAGCGGCAACGACAAGAATACTGGTTTTCTCTCTAGCGTGGCCCATACGCTATTCACTCCTCCCTGGTGCCGTGAAACCTCTGTGTCTAATACCGTTTCGCCAATAGGGAAGTACCCTGGGGCGAGGGCGGGCATGTCCCCGAACCGCAGTCAGGCGGTGCCGTTCGCAGCGGATGAGACATGCCCGCCACGTTACATCTTGGAAAGCGAAACGGTATAACCATCATTTCCGGCCCGGGGACCCTTCCCACCATACCTGGGAAACCTCCAAGCGCGTCGCCTCCACAAGGTTGTCTATGGCTTGCTGGGATTCCGTCGTGGTCTGGAAACCGGGAAACTGGAGGACATGCAATATGAGACTCACAGCGTCATCCACTGAGATGGACTTGAGGTGGATAACCATGTCATAGAACGTTGCGTCCCAAATGTCTGCTCCATAGAGGTGAAGTGCCCACCTTCGCCTCTCCTGGTCATCTCTCAGAATGATCTCCCGGGCCTTGGCCTCTGTGATGCCTTCCCGCTCTACCTCGTCCGCTACCCTGGCATCCAGATCGCCCACGATTCGCACCTTGAGAACATGAGGTATACCTTGAAGGAAGAAGTTGCCAAAGAGCCCGTGATAGACCACATTGTCCTTTTGTACATGCTTGAGGAGAGCGGCGCGGATATACGCCACGTACTTCTCCTTTTCGTGAGTAAAACGCTGCAGGATTGTGGGAGAGTCCTGGATCGCCCGGACCAGCTTGATTTCCGGGATATTGAATTCCTGCGAGGCTTCCAGGAGGATTTCGCGGGAAAGGCACACATACCCAAGCTTTGCAGCCAGTTTTTCTGCCACTTCCCTGCCGCGGTAGTACGAACCCCTCGAAATGGTGATAATCGCCATCTCCTGTCCTTTCCTGCTTTTTCGCTGAACGCCTTACGTGACCTCATGCCTGGCCATTTGCACGGCCACTTCATGATCGCCCCGCAGTTGCGCTCGTGTAATTTCCAATAGTCGCAACGTCCTGGGGATGGGTGGCGGACACTTTACCATGCTTCGATAAAATACAAAAATACTGAATTCGGCAAAAATTGCTCGGAATCGTACCTTTGCCAAAGAATCGGATCATAGACCAGGTGTCATTGCGAGGAGTGAAAGGACGAAGCAATCTGTTCTTAACGGTCCGGAGACTGCCGCGGGCTTACGCCCTCGCAATGACGGTCACATTTTTTCTCAAGTGAATAATTTCGAAATTGTTTTTGGAGTTTGGCTTTCACTCACAGCTAAACCTACAGTAACGGAATGAAAAGCCGTTCGATGACAGAAATTCTGTGAGTCCTCGTACTCGTGCGGGGTGAAAAGCAACCACCTCTTGACAGAAACCCTCTTCATTCTGAAAACCTAACCGACCGGAATTATGAAGCGACCAACAGAGGGTAGGCTTTTTTCGCCCAAATGGAAACTAGCAATAATCATTGGAGAAACGGAAAACACAAGTTTGAAACATCCCAAAATCAATCTGATAGCACTTGGCACGAGAATTGAATATCTTAATAAGCTCGGTAACCAGGACACGTGACAGATACAGCAGAAGGACAAGGGCAAGGCCTATGGCGATATTCCATAGTTGTTACAGAACCTTGGACGTGATCAGATCACCCAAAGTCGAAATAGCCATGTTTGGAGACGCGGCCGCCAGAATCGCCTACGAACTGCACGTCAAACGGCATCCTCGATTTCTCTTTGTTGCGAACAAGAGCATAGGGGTGGCGCTCTTGCGATTACCTGAAACCCTCGATGACTATTTGAAAGATAAACCGGCCGTAAAAAGAGCCAGAAACAAGGCTCTGAAATTGGGGTATACATTTCGGACCATTCGAGCTACGGAGTATGTCGACGAAATTTTCGCCATAAATACCTCGCTCCCGTTCCGCCAGGGTATGCCTATGCGTCGAGGATACGTGGACCCTGAGCTGGTAAAGAGATTCTGTAACGGAGTGGGGGAGGTGTTTGGTGTTTTTGCGCCTGACGGCAGGCTTGCTGCATACGATCACAACCTTGTATGCGGAGATGTGTTTACCGGCACCAAGATGTTGGCTCACAAGGATGACTTGCGAAATGGCGCAATGTATTTTCTTATCACCGAAACCATCAGGGATAGAATTGAGTTGCGGAACCGTCTGGGGCATCCCAACTGGGGGATGTACGACACCGTTTGGGGTTGTTCACCAGGCCTGTATTTCTTTAAGAAAAGGCTCGGCTTTGTGCCCTATCGTGTAAAATGGACGTGGGATGCTTCTCGGACGCCTGCTGTGAATGGCTGTGGCAGGACCCTCGAGGAGCGAATGAAGGAGCTCAAGGCAAAAATCGCATTCGCAGACGACTTTTCCCTGAACAGACAGAGACATGCAGAAATCGGACTGATAGCCCTTCTGGGCATCGTCTATATCATCTTCGATCCAATTCCCGGCATGCTCGATGATGCCGTGGCCGCCACAATAGGCGGATATAGCATGCTGAAGAGATTATGACGCCCATGCCCGTGCATTCCCGCCGCGTTCCCTCCCAAGATAGAAAGAATGTGTCACGAAATGTGGCTCACCTGTATCGTACGCGTTATGGAATTGAATTGCTGGTGTGCTGACCCACAAGTAACTTGCGTACCCGGCAATCTGAGCCTCTCCTGATGTTTTCATCGAGCAAGGGAAGCCGGTTTTGTCATTGCGAGCGAAGCGAAGCAATCGCGCGTAGTTGCAGAATAAGCGCTGGAGATTGCTTCGTCGCGTCGCTCCTCGCAATGACACTGATTCGCGTGCCGACCAAGTCGGCGATTTGAAAGCAATTTGAGGGACACCACACCAGGCAGTCTTGGCTAATTCAGTGAAATTGTTATCTGTCCGAACATGAAAAACACCGGGGGCAGCGTTGATTGTTTTTGTATTTCATGCTAATTTCATTGCGTTTTCCTGTTCGTTGAGGGAAAAGAGGACTTGAGCGATCTCCCTGGAGAGCTCGTCACGGAGGACAATTGTGCAGACGATTCAGACTCTGAAGCAGTTGAAGCAGATTAATATCGATTATTACGGTTCTGCTCACGGGGCGAAGCAGAACGGCCGATTTATCGCGTACGTCAATGCCTTTACTCCCGTGGAACTCCTCTACGCGATGGATTTCATTCCCATATACCCAGAAAATCATGCGGTGATCATTGGTGCGAGAAAACTTTCCGCGGAAGTGGCTGCTGCAGCGGAGGGCATGGGGTATTCCATGGACCTGTGTTCGTACGCGCGATGTGATCTGGGTTCGATAAAAACCGGTCTCAGTCCCACATGGGGGCTCCCCAAACCGGACCTGCTGGTCATCTCCAACAGCCAGTGCGGAACGCTCACCAAGTGGTTTGAAGTGCTCAGCAGAATGTACAATGCGCCCATGTTTCTTATTGACGTGCCGCATTCCGGGAACGGCGAGCCGGACGAGGCCGCGGAAAAATACGTGCGATCGCAATTGGACGATCTTGTCGGGGTGATTGAACGTATAAGCGGCCGTCCCCTTGATCGGGACAGGTTGACAGCAACCATCAGGTTGTCTCAGGAAGCGTCGGCACTCTGGACGCGCGTCCTGGAAGCCGGAGCGAGCAATCCATCGCCCATGACAGTTTTCGATCAATTTATATCCATGGCCCCGATAGTGGCGCAAAGAGGCACTCACGTACCCGTGGATTTTTACCGGGATCTGCTTCACGAGCTGGAACAAAGGATTGAGCAAGGAATCAGCGCATGCAGCAATGAACGGTATCGCCTGTTCTGGGACAATTTGCCCATATGGCCTGAACTCCGCCGACTTTCGGAATTCCTGGATCAACGGGGAGCCGCGCTGGTGACTTCCTTGTACACGTGGGCTTGGTCCAAGCTTGCCGTTGGGGAGGAAGATCCCTTTACGGACTGGACGCGGCAGTACTTGTACTCCGCGAATTTGCATCTGGAACGCCGGATCGATGAATATGTCGAATTCGCAGAGAAATACAAGCTTGACGGTTTTCTTTACCATTCCAACCGAAGCTGCAAATTCGTTTCCCAGGATATACCCGAGCTCCGCAACGCGGTGACAGCACGCACGGGAATACCAGGAGTGATTCTCGAAGCCGATCACAATGACCCGCGATTGTATGCCGTGGAATCACTGGAAAGCCAAATGGACAATTTTCTCGACCTGCTCTCGTCCCGGAAGAAAACGAGCTGACGCACAGTTCGAGTCCCGTTGATTCAAAGGCTTCCCCTGAAACAGAAGTCCTCGAGTATGGCTTTCGCGGCAATTGAGATAAGAGTTCCCGCACGATGGGCAGCCGGCTTTCGTTAAGAGCGGTGAGAGCCTTCCCGCCTGAAATGCACCCTGATGCAGAACCGTATCCACTCAGTTACGGGTGGAAAAGGTTGTCATTGCGAGCGCAGCGAAGCAATCTCCGCCTTTGAGTATCGAGATTGCTTCGTCGTTTCACTCCTGGCAATGACAGAGGTCAGGAACTTCCTCCGAGTAACTGAATGATGACACAAAACCCGATTATTCTCTTGACGGAGAACTCCTCTTGAATTACTTCAACGTTCACGTTGGTCGGACAAGAGCTGATCGAGTGCCTATTCTTGATTCATGCGCACGAGATGACTGCGAATCTCGCTGACGAGGAGCTGAGCTGTTGCAACTCCACTGGAACCGGCATCCGGAATCCGATCGCATATCGGATCCCGGTGAATTTCCCAAGGTTGTTTTGCTGGACACCACCAATCTGTGTAATCTGCGTTGCTCCATGTGCGGCCATCGTGTCATGAAACGCAAGAAAGGCATAATGGATCCCGCTCTCTGCCGAAAGTTGCTGGACGAAATAGCAGCAGAAGATCCTACGGCACGGGTCTGGATGGTGTTTTTCGGAGAAGCGCTTCTGCTGAAAGAACGCCTGTATCCGCTGCTGGCGTATGCTAAGGCCACTGGCTTGCAGGACGTGGTGCTCAACAGTAACGGCAACCTCATGGATGAAGGTGCAGCGGCAAAATTGATCGAATCGGGTCTGGATGCCATTTACGTGGGCATAGACGCATTCAGTCCCGAGACATACAGTAAAGTGAGGGTTCAAGGGGATTACCACAAAGTCGTCAAAAACGTGAGTCGCTTGACTGCTCTCAAGAGAGAACTGGGGGTCTCCAAGCCTGACGTCTTCGTGCAGTTCGTGGAAATGGACCTGAATTCGCACGAAATAGAAGGATTCAAGGAGTATTGGATCGACCAGGGTGCCATCGTGAAAATCCGGCCGAAAGTCAGTTGGGCTGGCACCGTAGATGCGCCCAACCTCGTTGATAAGGAGCGTCATGCCTGCTACTGGGCCATGAGAACGTTCAACGTGTGCTGGGATGGCACAGTGGTATTGTGTTCCGTAGATTTCGACGCTCGTTACGTAGCGGGCAAGGTAAATGACCAATCCATGAAATCAATCTGGATGGGATCTCTCAAGAAGATCCGTGAAAAACACCTGACCGGCGACTATGGATCGCTTCCCGGGTTCTGTCGGAACTGCAGGGACTGGCAGTCAGCTCGGGCCGAATTCGTCAGCACATAGCAGATTCAGTTGAGGGGTGAAACCATGTATCGGGGACAGTCTATAACCCTCCGGCCGTTCGAAGCCGACGATCTGGAAAAAAGCAGGAGTTGGGTAAATAATCCTGACATTGCCCGTCTGGTGGATCGTGTGCTTCCTGTGTCGAAGACCGAACAGGAAGAGTGGTACGAGGTGATCCGGAGCAGAACGGATTGCGTCTTCTTCGCTATTACCGAACCCATTGCCGACACGCATATCGGGAACGTCTGGCTCTGGGATATTCATTGGCGACACAGAAAGTGCGAATTGAGGATACTCATCGGCGACGATTGCTGCCTGGGAAAAGGCTTTGGGACTGAGGCGATCCAGATGGCGGTTTTGTATGCTTTTGAACAACTGAACCTGCACAGGGTGTACGCCTACGTCTTGAGCAACAATCCCAGAGCGCTCAGGGCATTCGAGAAAGCGGGTTTTGCGCGGGAGGGGCTGTTGAAGGACGCTTACTTCGTCGAGGGCGATTACCTGGACGGCCACGTCCTGGCAAGAGTAAGAATGAGTGATTGTTGCGACAGCCAGAAAGAACAGCACTGATTATGAAGCAGAACGTTTTGGGCACAAGTGGCTTCTTATTCCCCTGGCAGGATCGCCGCAAGCCGGAGCGAAGGTGTTTTGCAGTGCGATGTTTTGCAGGAGAGGTCATGCCATGAACTGCGCAGAAACGGAGACCGCATGGCGTTAGAGCATGTTCCGGAGGAATTCGGCATAAAACCTGGAGCGGAAGAGTTCCCCCTTATGGTGGTGTTATCCCTTACGTACGTGTGCAATGCCGGATGTCCCCACTGTCCGTACACCAAGTCTGATATTAGAAAGACGTACGAAGACGCGAGATTCATGCCTCCTGAAGTATTCCGAAAAATAGCCGACGAATGCGGGAAGTTCCGATCGTACATGAGGATTTCGGGCGGCGGAGAGCCTTTGCTCCACCCGGAAATCCTGGATCTCATCGAATACGCCAAGAGAGTCGGCGCTCGCATCGGCCTGATCACGAACGGTTCTCTTATGACTGACCGGACGGCCTCTCGGCTTCTGGCCGCGGGAACTGACGTCATCGAGGTGAGCGTCGACGCTGCAGATCCGGACACGTATTCCAAGCTTCGGGTCGGCCTCAATTTCAAGAAGCTGCTCAAACAGGTGACGAACGCAGTAAAGATTCGCAACGAACTGAGGAGCGATACCAAGATTGTCGTAAGTGTTGTCAACCAGAAATCCGTTCAGGAAAAGCTGGAAGATGCGGTCCGATTCTGGAAAGCCATAGCCGACAGCGTCATCGTGAGAAAATACCTCACATGGGGAATCGGAGATGAGAGCGATTCGGCAGACACCACACCGTATATTCCCGACCGTCGCATACCGTGCCCTTTTCCGTTCGAGAGGCTGAACGTGGACACTCGAGGGGATGTCACGTTCTGCGGGTACGACATAGTAGGGGAAACCTGCTCTGTTTTCGGGAACGTCATGGAGCACTCAATCCAAACCGTCTGGCAGGGCGCCAAATTTCATGAATGGCGGGAACTCCTCCTGGCCGGAAAATACGAAGAGATAGACATTTGCTCTAAATGCCCTGATTGGCGTTATCGATCCTGGAAGTACAACTACTGGAACGTCCTGGACGATGCTGAAAAGACCAAAGCCGAGAGATTGATTACACCCGAAAACCTCCGTCACGCAGGAATCCCGGCCGTGGGAGACGAATGATCCATGTGCGGCATCGCGGGAATATTCGGTGGTTCGGATCCAACTACATTGAAGAAAATGCTGGGCACAATCGCCCACAGAGGTCCGGACGACGAGTACCTGGTGGGATCGGAATCTTTTTGTTTAGGCGCAAGGCGGTTGAGCATCATCGACCTGGAAGGCGGCCGCCAGCCTATGTCCAATGAAACCGGAACAGTATGGGTGGCCCAAAACGGCGAGATTTATAATTTCCCCGAATTGCGGGAACAACTTCTCAGAAAAGGGCATTCATTCCGCACCAGATGCGACACAGAAGCCCTGGTTCACCTCTACGAAGATAATGGAGAAGATTTCACCGGGCAGCTCAACGGCATGTTCGCAGTGGCCATCTGGGACGATTCACGGAAAACCGGAATTCTGGCCCGGGACAGAATGGGGAAGAAGCCGCTCTACTACTTCACTGCACAGGGAATGCTCTTTTTCGCTTCGGAGATAAAAGCTCTCCTCGAAGTTCCGGGATTCAGCAGGCGGTTAAATTTTGAGGCTCTGCACCATTATTTGAGTTATAAGCACGTCCCTTGTCCGCTCTCCATCTTTGAAGGAATCAGTATGCTGCGTCCCGGCCACGTGCTTGTGTTCCAGCCAGGCAGAGAGCCGAGGATAAAGCGATACTGGCGCATCGACTTCTCTACCCCCTTGGAAGTCGAAGCTCTGGGCGAGGAGCAGATCGTGGAAATGCTCCTGGAAAAACTGAGCGCTGCCGTGCAACGGAGACTCGTGAGCGACGTGCCCGTCGGCTTCTTTCTCAGCGGCGGGATTGATTCGGCTCTCTCTACTGCGCTTGCAGCAATGTCTTCGTCTCGGCAAGTGAAAACCTTTACGCTGGTCTATTCGAACGCGAGTTCCCACCCGGGCAAAGACTTAGACAGACGGTGCGCTCGCATGGTCTCCGAGATGTACAACACGGAGCACCACGAAGAAACCGTAGATTTTTCCAGTTTTCCCGAGCAGTTGCCGATTATTCTCCAGCATTTTGACGAGCCGTTTGCGGGCGTGACATCCACGTATTATTTGGCGAAACTGATCAGCAAGCATGTGAAAGTGACCATTGCCGGTGATGCTGCCGATGAACTCTTCGGAAGCTATCTGTCACACAGACTGGCTTTTCCGGTTCACGAGTACCTGCGGTTGAAAGAGGAAAACAATCCTGTACATGGAACGTTGCTGCCATTCGAGAATCGTCCGGGATTTCTGGAAAACATTGCAGAAAAGGAAGACTGGAAATGGCGTTACAAACTCCTGGTCTTCGGGGATGAGGAGAAACGCCTGCTCTACGCTCCCGGTACTGCAGCAAGAATGGGGCGTTACAGCACGCTGGAGCATCTGAAGGGATATTTCACCGATTTGCAGGCTCATGATCATCTCAACCGCGTTCTGGAAGCGGAACTGAAATCATTTTTTCCCGACCAGGTGTTGACGTTCGTGGATCGGCTGTCCATGGCGCATTCGTTGGAAGTACGGACACCGTACCTTGATCCGGACTTCGTCAGTTTCGCCGCTCGCATTCCGGGGAATCTCAAAATCAAGGACGGCCGGACAAAGTACATCCTGAAAAAAGCAGCCATGAAATTCCTTCCTGAGGAAATAGTGTTTCGGAAAAAGGAAGGTTTCCTCATGCCCGTCACTCAGTGGCTTCTCCATGATTTACGGGGATACGTGGAAGAAAAACTCAGCCGCAGAAACCTCGGGAAGCACTCGTTGTTCAACGAATCGTATGTAGAGCGGCTCGTGCGTGATCTTTATCGACGGCAAAGCGACTATACGGACGTAAACAAGGTTTTTGCTCTGCTCGTATTTCAGGAGTGGTTCGATCTCTATATGAGTTAGGCAAAGCATCATGAATGGCGATTTCGAATGAATCATACGAATGCGCTTTCAAGAAAGTAAGATTGGGGGGACCCTCTCTAATAAAGAGTGTCCCGCCCGATTTCACGTATTTGAAAACGCATTGGTATCAGAGCACTTCATTGAATAAGATCGTTTCCACCGATAAGGCTGTAATACCTGCCGCGGGCCTGGGAACTCGTATGCTTCCCATCAGCGCCGCTATTTCGTAGGAAATGCTCCCGGCGGGACGCAAGCCGATGCTTCAGCACGCTTTTTTTGCAGGCGTACGCGGTTATGCGCTGGAAGAAGAGATGGGCACGGGACTATATGACGTAGAGAAGATCCTTGCGGAACGCGAAATGCGTGAGATCTACACGAAGGAGGAATATCAACTGCGCGGTTTCGGCAGGACCGTCTTCCCTCCTGAGATTTTTGACTACCTGGGCCCTGACTTCGCGAGTCCGGAAACGGGCAAGGTGGATCTGAAGCGCACGTACAGGGAATATACCTGCAACGTTCCGGCATACGGCGTAATTATCCGGGGCGAGCCTTGGGACCCGGGTTCTTGCCGCAGCTATTACCACTACATTCCTCGCGTGTGGGAGCTTGACTCGTGAATCGGAAGAAACCGTTCACCGTGGTGATTCTCCAACCGGCGTACCTGCCCTGGTTGGGATATTTCGATCAAATGTTCAAGAGCGATGCGTTCGTGGTCTATGACGACGTTCAGTTTGACAAGCACGGCTGGCGAAATCGCAATCGAATCAAGACCGCACACGGATGGCAGTGGCTCACTGTTCCGGTTCTGACCAAAGGCAGGAACAAGCAGAGCAATAAAGAGGTTCTCATAAATAACAACGAGAACTGGCCGAAAAAACATCTAGCCTCTTTGAAGCAAAACTATTCGACTGCACCGTTCTTCCACGAGTATTTTTCAGTCCTTGCAGCGGTATACGCGAAGGAATGGAAATTTCTCATAGATCTGGATGCGGCCTTTCTGAACGAAGTCATGAGGATTCTCGGCCTCGAAAGACCTGTGTACTACGCTTCTGACTTGGGCATACACGGCGGCCCCACGGATCGTCTGATTTCCCTGTGCAAGCATTTCGGGGCCACGCGATTTCTCGAAGGAGATGCGGGCAAAGCGTATATCGAGGAGTCCCGATTTCACGCGAGCGATATCGAACTGAAATATCATGGTTATCGGCATCCCGTCTACGGCCAGCGCTATGGGAGTTTCGTTCCGTACATGTCTGTGATAGACCTCCTGTTCAACCAGGGGCCGAAGAGCCTCGAAATCCTGGTCGACGTAAGCGGTGACGCTTCGCTGGAGGTGACTTGAAAACGATTCTGGTTACCGGAGGAGCGGGTTTTATCGGAAGCAACTTTGTCAGACGAATCTACTCCCGGTATCCCGATTACAGCATCATCGTGCTTGACGCATTGACGTACGCGGGATTCGTGGAAAATCTTCCGTGCGATATAAATCGCCGGGCCGATCCGCGGTTGAAATTCTGGTACGGAGACGTGAGAAATGCAGAACTCGTGAGCAAGCTGGTGTCCCAGAGCGACGTGGTGCTTCATTTCGCAGCGGAAACCCATGTGACACGATCAATATTCGATAACCTTCGTTTCTTCGAAACCGACGTCCTCGGAACTCATGTTGTGGCCAACGCCGTGCTGAGTCATGCATCCCGGGTGGAACGGTTCATTCATATTTCCACGTCCGAGGTGTACGGAACAGCTCAAACCCCTGAAATGGAAGAGAACCATCCGATCTGTCCCATGAGTCCGTATGCCAGTGCAAAAGCCGGAGCGGACAGGCTCGTGTATTCGTATTGGGCCACGTACAAGATCCCTGCCGTTATAATCAGGCCGTTCAACAATTACGGCCCGTGTCAGCATCTGGAAAAAGTCGTGCCCCGATTCATCACCAGCTGCCTGATGAACGAACCTCTGAATGTGCATGGCGGCGGCGAAGCAGAACGAGACTGGTTGTATGTGGAGGATCTTTGCAGAGCTCTCGATATGGCGTTGCACCAGGATATGCGGAGCCTGGCGGGGGAAGCAATCAACGTGGGAACCGGCCGAAGCACAAGCATTGCACGTATAGCGGAAATCATATGCGACAAGATGGGAAAATCGCATGATTTGATTCGATATGTGGGCGAAAGACCCGGGCAGGTTCTTCGCCACACGTCATCCACGGCAAAGGCGAGAGAACTCCTGGGATGGCAGCCTGAGACAACTTTTGAACATGGATTGGACAAGACCATACAGTGGTATGCGAACAATCCCAAGTGGTGGGAGAAGCTCTTGTGGATGAGACACGTCCCCATCATCACCGAGGACGGCAGAGAAGAACTTCACTGATGTATCGTAGCCGCCCTGAATAACCATGTGAGAGCCGGACGCCAACATGACGAACAATCCGAGAAAGATAGAATTCTTTCGCCATTCTCTCGGTCCTGAAGAAAAGGCGATGGTGCTTGAAGCGCTTGATGGGGTCTTTCTCACCACGGGAGAGTACACCGCCAGGTTTGAACAGGCGCTGGCTTCGTATCTGGGAGTCCGTGAGGTGGTCGCCCTGGATTCATGCACCGCGGCACTGCATCTGACGCTGCTGGCACTCGGAATAGGGCCCGGGGATGAGGTGATTACCACCCCTCTCACCTTTGTTGCCACGCTAAATGCGATTGTCATGTGCGGAGCCACCCCGGTGCTGGCGGATGTGGATCCTTTCACCGGGAACCTGGATCCCCGGGCTGTGGAAAAGAAAATTACCGCAAGAACAAAAGCGTTGATGCCTGTGCATCTCTATGGCCTCATGTGCGACATGAAAGCATTCGCGAAACTTGCCGAACGCAACGGATTGTTTCTCGTGGAAGATTCCGCCCACTGCATAGAAGCGGCCAGGGACGGCGTCAGGCCTGGGGGACTCTCCACCGCAGCGTGCCTCTCGTTCTACGCAACAAAAAACATCACCTGCGGTGAAGGCGGGGCCGTCGCCACAAACGACACGGAACTGGCAAACAAGATTCGCACGCTGTCCCTCCACGGCCTCACCAGGAACGCACTCCAGCGTCACAACGGCAGGTACGAGCACTGGGACGCGGTGTGCCTCGGTTGGAAATACAACATGGACAACATTCGCGCATCCTTGTTGATCCCGCAGATCGCAAAAATGGATCAGTGGAAAAAGCGTCGTTCAGAAATCTCCAAAAAGTATGAAGCCTCATTTGCCGGCACAGACCGGATACGGTTCCCTTTCGTTCAGGACGAGAGCTGGTCCGCGCGACACCTGTTCACCGTCTGGGTGGATCCCGCAATTCGTGACTCCTTCATCCACGCCATGCAGGACCAGGGAATCGGAGTTGTGGTGAACTATAGAGCAGCCCATTTGCTGTCGTATTATGGCCGACTGCTCGGCCATCGGAGAGGCGATTTTCCCCATGCAGAGCATATCGGCGATTCTACGGTGTCGCTTCCCTTGTATCCGGGCCTTGCAGACGACGAAGCTGATTACGTGATAGAAAAGGCGCTTGCCGCAGTGAATAATGCCGGTGAACCTTGTACCAATGCGTTTTCAAATACGTGAAATCGGGGAGGAACTTCTTGTAAGAGGATCCCCCCAATCTTACTTTTTTGAAAGCGCATTCGTATGAGACAGAAATGGAGATTGCTTCAAGAGGTGGAGAGCCAAGAGCGTCGGTTAGCTGTTTAGCCGTGATCGTGTGTCACGTTCTCCTCCGTTTCATTTTGTTCTTCCATTTCCATTTCTTGTACTTCCTGAGCAGAGGGTCTCCGGCAAGCAGGAGTGCGACGGCCACGCCGACCAGAACAAGGACGCCCCAATAAAACAGATCAAGTTCCTGAGCAACTATGTACCAATAGTGGATCTGTTCCTTCATGCATGGTCCCCTGTCTGCCGGTTTCCTGCCGGCCGGCGCATCGTTCCTGCTCAAGACCTCTCCTGGCAGGCAGATTTCATGTACCACATAGCAGAATATTCGTCGCGAATCGAGGCGTCAAACAAAAACGGTGCACTCGCGGGGCCAGGTGAAGCGGCTTCGGGCTTCGCCCTCGCAATTGTCAGTCTTCGAATCCTTTCGCGTAATCAAAACCGACACAACTCTTAAGAATCCGTATAGATGTATCCATTCAGGTACGAGTGGGAAATGATCGTCATTACGACCGAAGCGAAGCAATCTCTGCCTTTGAGTATCGAGATTGCTTCGTCGTTTCACTCCTCGCAATGACAGAGGATAGGCACTTCCCCCTAGGTGTGCTGTCCCATAAGTAATTTACGTAGCAGGCCATCTGAGCCTCTTCCGAAGTTTTCATCGAGCAAGGAAAGCCGGCTTTGTCATTGCGAGCGAAGCGAAGCAATCTCGCGTAGTTGCAGAATAAGGGCTGGAGATTGCTTCGTCGTTTCACTCCTCGCAATGACACTGATTCGCGTGCCGACCAAGCCGGTGATTTGAAAGCTATTTGCGGGACACCACACTAGTAACTGAAGCGTGACGTGTAGATCGCATATTTATTGACTTTTTTTGAATAACTCCTTATAATATCGTCATAAAACCTGAAAGGATTTCCTTATGGCGCGAATTGTGTGCCTTGCAGTTGTTGTATGGATTGCGGTTGCATCTCTGGCATTTGCGTGAGGTTGCCACTAGCCCCCAGTTTGGGGTCTTCCGTTTCAAGGGCGGTCTTTTTTTGACGTTCCCGAAAAATGTCTCATGATGGCGGTCCGAACCCTTTTTTGCACCCATCCGGTTCCGGGGGTGGTGGACCGTTGGCAGCGTCCCAAACGTTCAAAGAACTTCTTCGAATGGGCAACCGTGCCCACAAGTCTGCGTCCGCATGAAAACTCCCACCAGTCAAATCAGAAGACAGACACATAGGAATGCGTTTTCAAGAACGGTAAAATAGGGGAGGCACTTCTTCTAAGAAGTTCCTCCCCTAACCCCACCTCAAGGACTTTTGACAGTCGGGGGAATCGATCCTCAGCAAAGGAGTCGCGACCATGAAGAAAACGTTCCTCCTCGCGGGTATTGTTGTATGTGTACTGTGCATGGGAATGGGTGCCCATGCGCAACAGCCGGCTCAATCCCCCGTACCGGCACCGATTTTGCCGCCTCCCCCCAAGCCCCGGGAGCTGATGGAGCGCATGAGGGAGCTGATGATGCAGACATCGGGTGAATCTTCGGAAGCAAGCCGGCAGTGTCACATGTTGATGCGTACTTCGCTCTTTCTGGATTCGCCCGCCGCGCTTCGGGGTCAGGCGGAATTTCTTGGATTGTCTACGGATCAGATTCAAAAATTGGCCGAAATAGAAACTGAAGCCAGGAGCAAGGCAAAATCGGTTTTGAAAGAGGAACAAATCAGCAAGCTTGGTGCAGTGCCCGACAAGGCCGTGGCCATGATGGATGTTTGCCCGCGGGGCTTCATGTTGAATCTGGAACAGATGCTGGAAAAATTTATTTCCGGCCAAGGCGCTCCGGAGAAACCGGGAATAAAACCCGAATAATGCGTTGAATCCCGGAGATGACCTCAATGCTCGGATATGTGATGCGGCACATGGTGCAATTTCTGTGACGCAGGACCACGGCTGGACAAATCGTTCTATCGTACTTCTCGTAAGTATTGTCGGATTGATAAGCGTTCCCTTGCACGTACCGTGTTGAAGCAGGTCATTGCCGGGAGTGTAGAGACAAACCCGCGTCGGGAGCGACGGAGCCTCTCCCCGCGCGGGTTCAATCATTCGGAGGCCTGACATGAGCGGATTAAGGGAAAAATCCGTTTGCGAAAACGTGCATCTAATGGAGTGAATTAAGCGAGAGGATAGGGAGGGTTCCATGGATTACGGATTCATAATGGCTTTCATTCTAGTTTTCGCAGGGATTGCCGGTTTCATCGTGCTCGCGCGGTCTATCCTGAGTAATTGGAAAGCAGGATCTCGCGGTAAGGAAGAATCCGACGTTTACCGTAGCAAGATGAGCAAAGATTTCGAGAATTGCTACAACGAGTGTATGCGCCGCGAGCGTTGGGAACGGGACAAAACAGAGGCGTGCGACTGGCTGTGCCGTTCCCGGTTGGATACCGAGGCCGTACATCCCTGAGGCAGCTGGATTCGTATGTCTCTGGCTCGGCGTTACTTGAGGAGGCTGACCAGGTAGGATTTCATCCGGGTGACACCGAATGTTATCCCGGATAGCCATCCGCCTATGCACCCGGACAGGAGGAAGGCGCCGTCACTCACGTGCAGGACCCGAATTCGGTAGTAAAGCAATGCGTCTACAGCCAGGAAGGAGGCCAGCGCGCTCAGCAGGAACACACGCATAAAAGCCTTCCGTGAAATTCCCATGAATATTCCGGCGAGATAAAACACCAACATCACGACGCCCAGGGATAGAGCGAACCCCATGAATCCGGACTTCAATATCAGGACAACATCCATATTCACCATTCGCTCTCGTCGTTGTAGAAGAGATCTTTCCGCCGGAACAGCGTTCTCCCCGACAGAGAATCCGGGTAATGCCAATTCGGACTGCGCGGGGATGATGGCCGGCAGGGAAGTTCCGGAAACCCGGGCTCCCGAGTCAAACAAGCATGTTTCCCCACCGGCCACGGATATTATTTGAATTTTACATCGGCACTATAATGAGGGTCAAGTCGAACTTCTTTCCACGTCCGCTGCCAGGCATTCATTTCATGGATATCATCAGCTTTCAGCTTCCCGTTCGCTATTCTCTCGATCAGCCCCCTGCGTTCCGGTGACCAATAATTTATTACCACTATTCCCCGCATTTTCTTTTTTCCCTTTTCCGCTGAAGAAGGGAATACCGGAATTGCAGTCACGGTACCGATTTCCGCATTTCCTGAACTGTGGGCAAGGGCCGCGCCGAAGAGGGCTATTTGCACTACTCTTTGGCTGCAACCTTCCTCGGTGGGATCGACGTAATAGACGTTGATGTCATACGATCCGTTTTCATCCTTCGAAGGGCTCACGCGTGTTTCTATGTCCATGTCCACGATTTCAATCTGAATAGAGGAACCGGCCAGAAATTCCCTGAACTGCCGGTTCAACTGATCCTTGTGACCGGACTCAATCACCCGCATCAAGTCTTGTTCCCCATTGATGGACAGCGCAGCTATGGACTGGCAGTTACTTGTGCCGGATGCACCTAAAATGATACCGGAAATGAAAACAACAATGAATTTTTTCATGATATCACCCCGTCGGGTCAATACGTTGCTCGTAGCAATTGCAATGTAGATGCCAAACGACGGCCTGCGGATTCCCAGACGACCCGATACCGCACCACGGTGCGTTCGATTCAGGTCGGGAGAGTTCGCACCGGGACGCTCTGTAACACGAAACCAACAAACGCGTAAGAACGTCTGGATTGAAGTACCTATCGGTAGGTTTCATAACCAATTTCGTTGCTCTTCTTCCCCGTTTAGGTTATGTTTTTTGATGCCATTCAGTCCACAGCTGGGTCATTGTGGCAAGGAGTGTCCGGGATGGACGAAGCCCTCTTGTCCGCGGTAAAGTCGGGTAATCTGGCTGAACTGAGAAAACTCCTGGCAAGAGGAGGAACTCTCAATTCTCGTGACAATCTTGGCTGGTCACCTCTCATGTGGGCTTCTGCACTCGGGTATACCCACATAGTCAGAGCCCTTCTGGAAAACGGAGCGGAACCCGAAACAAGCGACGAGTACGGTGCAACGGCACTTATGAAAGCGTGTCGTCAAGGCACCGCGGAAGTTATCGACCTGCTGCTCAAGTATGGAGCGGACGTCGATGCAGTCGACGCACTGGGGTGGACTGCACTGATGCGGGCAGCGCATCGAGGCCATGTCGATGTGGTAGAGCTCTTGTTGGAACAAAATCCCCAGACGGAAATCGCCGACCACAGTGGTGCGACGGCTCTGATTCTCGCGTGTTCCGAAGGCCATGAAGCGGTCGTACGCAAGTTACTGGAATGGGGAGCGAATATTCATGCACAAGACATCGACGGCAACACGGCGCTTGCGCATGCATCAGCCAAAGGCCACATGAAAGTTGTCAAACTGTTGAATCAGGTTCGTACCCGGGATTTTCTCTGAATGCTGCTTCCATTTGCAAGAACGGTGCATAAGCAACCATTTTTTCTCGTATGATTCATCTTTTTCTTTTCAATTCCAATTCGCGATCTTCACTGGAATAACTCTCGATCTTGTAGTGGTATGCGAGTGAAATTACCAGCTGCATCCCTATTTCTGACTCGATGAGGGCGATTTTGTCCAGCGTGGGGGCGATTTCCTCTATAGCTCGTTCCATTTCACTCGGACCGCTTCGGAAAGCGGAATGGATTCTCACGAGATTCGTTTCCGAGCACAAAAGGAGCGCATTATGCAGTTTCCTGGCGAGATGGCCTACCACAAGAATTCGCCGCAAATTTTTCCGGCTTGCCTGTTCCAGATCGGATCGGGACGAAATGGGAGCGGGTGGATTCAACCCATTTCCGGACACAGATTTCGACACCTCGGTGGCGAACGACTGGGCCAATATCGCCACATCGCTGGCGGTATTCAGTATACCTGCTGCCTTACGGCCGAATTTAACCCATAGAAAAATTCCCGTAAGAATCATCAATGAAAGCGTCACAATTTGGAGCCCGAGTATCACGTACTGCAGTACGAGTATATCTTCCATGGCTACACCGAACATTGTCAGCCGGCATGCCGAGGCTTGTCTCGACACGCCGGATTCATCATTTCAACAATTAACTGATCAGTCGCTCATTCGGTTCGTGTTCCGATTTCTTGGACAATTCGTCTTTGGCCATCTGCTGACCGGCTTGTTCCGGCCGTTTTCTTTTTGCCAGGAAGGACACCAGTGCCATCAACATTCTGCCGCTCACAGGCTCCTGGAAATCACGATGCTGCTCGTATCCGGAATAGAATGTTCCGTGAGCATTCAAGAAATGATCAAGCTCTTTGGCGAACTTGACTTCCCGATCCTCAGCAGATGAACCCGCTCGTTCTTCAGGTTGTTCATATTGTTTTAACAATTCGGCGATGTTATGCTTAAAATCCTCAGAAGAAAGCGCTTTATTGCCCATGAGATCGTTCAGCTTTCTCTTGAGGGCCTCGGCTCCCTCTTCGGCATAGCCGCTAACCATATCTGCAGCTCTTTCGGTCTTTTGGGTCATGCTGTCGAGAAGATCATTGATCTTGGACTTGAGTTCATCAGCAGAAATGCCCTGAGATTCTAGGATTCGGTTCAGTTTTTTGCTCAAGTCGCTCGATGTGTCTGCAAACGCTCGTATCCCTCTCGCAGTCTTATCTGTTTTTTCTTCTACCATCTGAAGGAGTTTGTTCACGCTTTCCTGCAGATCTCCGTCTGCAGCGTCTCGAAATCTCCTCTTCCCGGACTCCTGAATAGATGTTTTTCCTTTTTCCGCGGCCATATCCAGGAATCGTCTGATTTCAACGTGCAGCTCCTCTTCCGAAAGATCTTCCGAATCCAAAAGCCCTGCGATTTTGTTCCGAAAGGTATCTTCGTTGCTCAGAACTTTTTTCAAGGCTTCATAAATTATGTCGGTGGTATCATCGGTGGTGGTCAACACCTTTTTTACGGTATGGCAAATACGATCCGCCATGTCGTCCGTGGTCTCGACAAAATCTTTTATTGTGTCACGAATCTGATCCGATTTTGAATCAGTTCTCCTGATAAATCGATGAATGTCTCGTTGCAATTTTGTGGGCCTATTCATGTTCATCATCCTTGCTACCATTGTGTTGATTCGTTCAATTTCATTTTACGAGTTTTCCATAAAAAGCCTGGAGCTTTCCCGCCAGCTGCGTCATGCGTCCGCCCAGAACAGCGGAGTATTGGTGGGTCCACCGTCCCCATTTTACGCGGAACTTTCCCTTCACTTGTTTGACGTTTCCTGCTATCTGGTTTCGGTTCATGGTACGTGCTCCTTCTGAACTCGGATAATTTCTCATGTGGCAATTCGTTTTTTTGTGTGGTACCTTTTCGAAATATACGGTTGTACCCGAACTACCTCAATAGAATAGTAATCATTGTTGAATCGAAGCAAAATGCGAGGAGCAGGGAATTCCTGAGAAGCACTTCGGAGGCGATTGCGTCCGCTAAGGCGAACCGGCCTGTTCTTGGGTTCAAGATGCGGCCGTGATGGATATATGTGCTTCAGCCGACGGGTCACAGTGCCGGATGCGCAGGCATCCTCGTGAGTCCCGGGGGAGTGTGTTAATGGGAGAGCAAGGCTGGAAAAGAATTTCAGCAGTCTTGAAATATGTGTCAGTCGTCGTCGCAGCCCTGTACTTGGGCGCGTACGTGGGTATTGCTCTGCTGCGTATCCGCTATCCGTACGCCATAGAATGGCTCGAAGGGCTGATATTGGACACAATTTCCAGGTCTGCACTGGGGCACAAGATTTTCCAGGAGCCCTCCGTGGATTTCGTTCCGCACGTGTATACTCCGCTTTACTATTACGTGTCTGCTCAGGTATCAAAAGTATTTGGTTTCACATTTTTATCTGCCCGATCTGTGTCTTTTGTCTCTTCTTTAGGGTGCTTCGGCACAATATACATGCTCGTCAAGAAGGAAACGCATAACTCGCTGTGTGCTTTTCTCAGCTGTTGCCTGTTTGCAGCTACATTCAAAGCCAGTAGCACCTGGTTTGATACTGCTAAGCCGGATTCTCTTTTTCTGTTTCTGGTGCTTTTAGCAGTGCTGCTCATGAGACAGAAAGGCTCCTGGATCAAGGTCTTATCATCCGGGCTCCTTATGGCTTTGGCTTACCTTTGTAAACAAACTGCTCTCGTAATATCGTTGCCTATGATGTTCTATTTCGTCTTGTGCGGCTGGAGACGCTTTCTGTTGTTTGCAGGCGCTACGCTGGGAGGAATAGCATTAAGTCAGGTAGGATTGGACTGGTATTACGACGGATGGTATTCCTATTACACGTGGGACATGCCCAATCGGATGGCCATTTTCTTTCCGAAACAATTCATTAAATTTTGGACCTACGATTTGCTGCAAGTCCTGCCTGTGGCATGTATCGCGGCAGTGTGTTACGCTCTATTTTTCGTGAAGGATCGGAGCACAGGCAAAGAAAGCGACTTTTTTTTCTGCTTTATCGCACTGGGCATGGTTGCCGGTGCGTGTTCTTCGAGGTCGTACGGGAGCAATGCCAACGCCCTCCTCCCTGCTTATGCGGCCTTGTCCATTCTATGCGGTATCGCGGCTGACCGGGTTTGTACCATGAGCGAGAGCATGCCTGCCCCGTTGGGATCCAAGATGCTCAGCTTTGTATATGTGTTGTGGTTGATGCAGTTCGCTTCTCTGGCTTATGATCCGGCAAGATTTGTTCCCACCAACGCCGACCTTGTCGCGGGCCAAAAAATTGTTCGAGAACTTGCTGAGATTCGAGGAGACACCTATATCCCCGACCATTCATATTTGTCTGTCCTGGCAGGAAAAAAAGGCCACGTGTCAGGTTTTGCACTTTTTCTCATGACTCATTATGGTACTGCACCTGTGTCTGATGAGCTCGTCAGGCAAGTCAAAGGAGCAATACGGCATCAGCGGTTTGCGGCCATAGTCACTGACGGAAGTTTGAGCGTTGGAGAGGCCGAGCTGAATGAGTTCTACGAACGGGAAAAGCCGGTCTTTGACAATGAAGAGGTGTTCTGGCCTGTTTCGGAATTCAAGATGCGTCCACGCTGGATTTACATTCCCAGATCAAGGAGCCGCCACGATCCGACTTCCGGCAACCATTGACACGAATGCGCTTTCATAAAAGTAAGATTGGGGTACCCTTTTTGTAAGGACGTCCCCCGCCCAACCCCCCTCCCGGAAACTTCTATCATGCGCCGGCATCCGCATTTCCGCTGAGGATATGCAGATGCCGGCGAGTGCTAAAAGTTCTTGATGTGGGGTTGGGGGAGGAACGTCCTACAAAAAGTTCATCCACGATTTAAAGTACTTGTAAGCGCAACGGTGTGAACCATTCGTAGTCGGCATTGTATAGCGGTTACCAGAATGAGGTAAACATTCAGTCTCGCGAGGGAAACAATGTTTCCGTGTCAGTGCGTGGAGTGAAACGACGAAGCAATCTCGATATTCAAGGGCAAAGATTGTTTCGCTTCGCTCGCAATGACTGTTTTTCCCCCATCCATAGCTGAATAGACACCCTGAGAATCACATTATTGGGGGCTCATCGTGACGGCCAGTCGCTTTGGAACAACATTCTTACGCTTTCCAACCTTTTTCGGTACTCCGCATGCACTCCGTACGCCTCGTTCAGGCCGATCCGTGTGAATCGTACGAGATCTCCCGGTCTGGCTTGGGCCACGAGATTCAGGTCCGGAGCGATGATCGTGGCGATTTTTGCATAACCGCCGACGGTCTGTTCCACAAGAATGATGATCGCTCTGCCGTCGGGTGGAATTTGAACCACCCCGGGGAGGCTGGGCTCCGAGATGATGCTCTTTGGGGTTCCTTCCATGAATTCGATTGTTGGACCGTCCAATCGATAACCCATCCGATCCGCTTCCGAGCTCACGCGGAAGTCTGCGCTGAAAAATACCTCGAGGCCCGCATCGAAGAAATCCTCCTGAGGCCCGGGCAAGGCACGGAGCACAATTTCGCCCTTGAATTCCGGTCTGAACTCATTGGGGAGCCCTTTCAAGCTTACGATGCCGGCGACAATTCCTCTTGGAAGAATATCTTGTGCAGCAAGCGCCCTGCCTCGAACCCCTCCTATTTTTCCGCCCGTACACGTCGATCTGCTGCCCATAACTTCCGGGACGTCTATTCCGCCGCGTACGGCAAGATACGATCTTACTCCCCGCCTGGCAGGTTTGAAGCTGATACGGTCGCCAGCCTGCACGGTGAAGGACTGCCATGTTTCCCGGGCCTCCCCGTTCACGAGAACGGGCATGACGGCTCCTGTCACCGAGACTATGCCGTCTGACAAAACCTCCAGCCTGGGTCCCACAAAGGTGCTCTCCAGGACCGCTGCAGTTTCAGAATTGCCCACAAGCCAGTTGGCTACCCGATGGGAGAACTGATCCAGGGCCCCTGACACAGGCACTCCGTAACGCTGAAAACCGTACCGCCCCGCATCCTGGACAGTGGTGAATGCTCCGGGGTCCAGAACTCTGAACATCTCCTTCAGACGGCACCTCCTCTCTCAATACGCATGAATGACGATTTCGAGACGGCCGTAAATTTGATCAGATCTCCGGCTCGATAGAGGAACGGTACCTTCTTGTCCGGGTCGAAAACCTTCAGTGGAGTGCGGCCGATCAATCGCCATCCCCCGGGACTATCCACGGGGTAGATTCCCGTCTGGTTGTTTGCGATTCCCACTGATCCTGCACGAACCACGGGCCGAGGCGTGTCCAACCTGGGCGTGTGGAGTTGGGCCGAAAGTCCACCTAGATAGGCGAAACCGGGCGTAAAACCTATCATGTAGATGCGGTATATCGTCGCGGAATGAATGCGGATGACGTCCTCGACCCGCAACCCATGAAACCTGGCCACAAACTCGATATCCGGACCGCTTTCGCCGGCATACAGCACGGGAATGTGGATTGTTCGAGGCGGCGGGATGCGCATCCGGTCGAGGCGGCCCTCCACAGATGCGAGCACCAGTTCCACTGAATGGAGATCCGTTTCGAGCGGATCGTACACAATGAGCAGCGACCTGTAGCTGGGAATGACTTCCACTATGCCGGCAGGTTTCTCACGTTCCAGAGCCAGGGCCACGACCCTGATCTTGAGATTTATCTCAGGATCGATGGCGTCGCCGTACTCCACGAGAATTCCGGTATCTCCCACAGGACGCAACCTCGGCTGATCGTATAACATCAATTCGGCCTTCCACTCATGGGTTGCACGATGACGCCCTCGGATTCCAGGGCTGTTCGGATGCTCTTTACCAGTTCCACTGCGCCGGGGTTGTCTCCGTGAACGCAGAGGGTATCTATTTCGAGATCCATCGAGGTCCCGTCAACGGCAATGACCTTCCCTTCCTTTGCCATTCTTAAGGCGCGCTCCGTCACCTCCATGGCATTCGTGATGACGGCTCCCGGCTGCCGCCTCGGAAGGAGCTTGCCATCGGAGGTGTAGGCCCGGTCTGCGAATGCTTCGTACACCACCTTGAGCCCAATTTTTTCAGCAACCCGTCTCATGAAATCACCGCCCGCTCCAGCCAGGGCCACGTACAGCAGGTCGGGATTAACGCTTACCACGGCTTCAGCTACGGCTTCAGCCACCCCCGCGTCATTCACGGCCGTCAGATAAAGACTTCCATGAGGCTTCACGTGGCGCAAGGGAACTCCGTTGGCCGCACAGAAGGCCAGGAGCGCTCCCACCTGATATATGACATAGTCCCGAACCTCTTCACCCGTGCAGTCCATGTTCCGGCGGCCGAAACCCGGGAGATCGGGGTAGCCCGGATGAGCGCCCACTCCCACGTTGTGGCTTTTTGCGAGCTGCACTGTGCGATTCATGACCCGCGCGTCACCCGCGTGCCATCCACAGGCTACGTTGGCTGAGGATATGTACTTGATGACTTCTTCGTCCAGCCCCAGTGTGTAAACGCCGAAGCTCTCTCCCATGTCACAGTTGAGATCTATGTTCCGCATGTTGTCCTGCCGTGACCTTCGTTCGGCTCTCCCGGATATGGCGGTTCTTGAGAATTCTGTCGGATTCGTTCATGACTCTCGCCCACAATCCGACCATCCAATCGTGTCATTGCGAGGAGTGGAACGACGAAGCAATCTCAGTGTCGGTCAGTTGGAGATTGCTTCGGGCTTCGCCCTCGCAATGACGGTCTTCGAATCTCTTCGTGTAATCAAAACCGACACTACTTTTGAGAATCCCTATAATTTTGCGTTGATACTCGTTGCACGGCACATTCAAACGTTTTCGCCGGCAAAATCTTCCTGGTCCCGGGAGGGTTGTTTTCCGGAATAATCCCGCGCGAGCTTCGTACCCAGGCTGAGGGCCTTCCTGTTCAGCTCTTCGGTTCCCGCCGGAGCCCGCATGAGCAGGGACCTCTCCAGAGAGCGCCGGGTCACGATTCCCGTCAATTCCGCAATGGCACCCAATGCCACCACATTGGCAACCATAACTCTGTTGAGCTTGTCTCTGGCCACCGCGGTGAACGGCAGCGCCACAGCCCGACTGCTTGGCGGATGAGTCACGAGATCCTTGTCCACCAATATCCAGGCAGCGGGTTTGAGATCCCAGCAGAATGCGTCGCATGCTTCCTGATTTAAGCTCAAGAGAAGGTCTACCCTCGTGCACAACGGATAATCTATGGGTGAATCGCTGATGATCACCTCTGCCTTGCTTGTGCCTCCGCGTGCTTCCGGCCCGTACGACTGCACCATTGCGACTTCCCTGCCATCGAAGACACCCGCTGCCTCGGCCAATACCAGTCCGGCGAGTATGAGTCCTTGCCCTCCTGACCCTGCCAGGCGTACCTCTATACGCGGAAAAGGCAAAGGAGACTGGGCCTTCTGCCTCATATCTTTCCCTCCGCTCGCAGTCTCTTTGCGGTCTCGCACATGCCTTTGTACGCATCCAGGTAGCCCGGTAGATCCCTGTCCACCAGCACGCCGATGGGAAAGCGCCCCGCCCGCTCGGACTCGGTCATTTTCTCCCAGCGGTCCACGACCACCCCGGATGCCTTGAACTGCTTCATCATTTCCAGATGGGATCCCATGCGATTCTGGCGGCCGAAATTCGTATAACACGGCGAAAGGACCTCCACCACGCTGAAGCCTCGTTTGGCCATGGCCTGAACCAGCAGCTTGTCCATCTGATTCACGTGATACACGGTGGTCCGGGCGACAAAAGCCGCTCCTGCCGCTGCGCACAACGAGCTGGTGTCGAATCCGGGTTCTATGTGGCCGTAGAAAGCTGTTGCTGCTTTGGAACCGATTGGAGTAGTGGGACTGTATTGCCCTCCCGTCATCCCGTACGTGCTGTTGTTCACGATTATTGCACACAGGTCGAGGTTCCGCCGTGCAGCGTGTATGAGGTGATTACCTCCGATCGCCATAGCATCCCCGTCACCCATGACCGCTATCACGTTCAGGTGAGGCCTGGCGAGCTTGATCCCCGTGGCGAAGGTCAAGGCGCGACCGTGGGTCGTATGGACGCTGCCCACGTCCACATAGACAGGGAGCCTGCCGGAACACCCGATTCCCGACACCAGGACAACGTCGTCCTTGGTCAACCCGCTTTCCACGAATGCCCGCACCGTCGAGGCCAGTAGAATGCCGAGACCGCAGCCCGGGCACCACACATGCGGGAATTTCTTGTCGTGCCGCAACCAGTCGTAGAGAATACTTCGATTTTCCTGCTGACTCATTTCGCCTCACGCAAGCGGTTGAGAATTTCTTCCGGTGTGATCATGGTTCCGTCCATCTTGTTCAATCCGAGCACGGTGGTGCGACCGCCGTTCACGCGAAGCACTTCCCTTCTGAGCTGGCCCAAATTCAGTTCCGCCACGATTGCCGCCTTCCTGTCCGTGAGTGCGTGCGTGACCGCCCGCCTGGGGAAGGGCCAGATGGACAGGAGCTGCAGCAAACCGAGCTTAATGCCGTTTTCCCGGGCCAGACGCACTGCAGCCAGAGCCGATCGGGCCGTACATCCGTATGTAATAACCACTATTTCTGCATCTTCGACCTGGAATTCCTTCACCTGTTCGATGTAGCCGAACTGCCGGCTGATCTTTGCGAACAGCCGGGTATAGAAGGGCCCCGCCTCGTCGGCTCTTCGGGTAGGAAAACCGCGTTCGTCGTGGGTCATCCCCGTCACATGATAGCGGTACCCTTGCCCGAGATCCGCAAGATTGGGGATGAGGCTTCCATCCGTCTTGTACGGCACGTACCAGTCGGGCGGTACTGTCGGACGACGGCGATCGATGATTTCCACGTCCCCTGGATCCGGGAGCATCACCTTCTCGCGCGTGTGTGCCACCATTTCGTCCATCAGGAGGATCACAGGGGTTCGAAACCGTTCGGAATGATTGAACGCCGTCACGATCAGCTCAAAGCATTCGGGCACGGTGGCAGGACACAGCACAATTGCCGGGTGATCGCCGTGCGTGCCCCATCTGGCCTGTTGGACGTCTCCCTGAGCCACGTTGGTGGCCATGCCCGTGGACGGGCCCATTCGCATCACATTCACCACTACCACCGGAACCTCTGCCATACACGCGTACCCGAGGTTCTCCTGCATGAGAGAAAATCCCGGACCACTGGTCGCGGTCATGGACTTGCGCCCGGCGAGACTCGCGCCTATGCATGCGCCCAGAGAAGCAATCTCGTCTTCCATCTGAATAAACATGTCATCCCGGAGCGGCAATTCACGGCTCATGAGCTCCATGATTTCGCTGGATGGAGTGATGGGATACCCCGCATAAAAATTGCATCCCGCGGCCAGAGCGCCGAGCACGATCGCCTCATTTCCCTGGAGCAGGCGGCCACGGTTCTTACTCATGTTCCTCCTCCTCGGAAGCCGGGGCTTGAGCAAGCCGTTCGGGACTGTGGTTCCGGGCAACGACAGACCCCTCCGTTCCCGGCGAGGGCCCCTGAGCAGTGCGCCGAGCTATTTTTGTCGGTGCGTCCTCCCCCACGGCAATGGCAAAATCGGGACACAATTTTTCACACAGATGGCAACTGATGCACTTTTCCGGGTTGGCAAGGTGAGGATAGCCCGCACGGTCGAGTTCCAGGGCGTGGGTGGGACAAAATTCCACACAGTTGCCGCATTTCTTGCACCAGCCTGGATAAAAGCTGACTCCGGCCTGCGGTTTCTTCGGTCTAGGCGATTCCGATTTCTTGGCAGTCATATTCCGAATTCCTGAAAGATCATGGTCCTTCCGACGATTTTTTCAAACGCGAGAATACCTCCGGGTACTATTACCGTTTCGCTTTCCAAGATGTAACGTGGCAGGCATGTCTCCGCTGCGAACGGCACCGCCTGACTTGCGCTTCGGGGACATTCCCGCCTTCGCCCCAGAGCACTCCCCTGTTGGTGAAACGGTAAAAAGTAGTTCCCGAACATTGTGTCGGATTCTCTCATAATTCTCGCCCGTATGCCGGTGGTCCGATCATGTCATTGCGAAGAGCGGAGCGACAAAGCAATCTCAAGCGTGGTCAGCTGGAGATTGTTTCGGGCTTTGCCTTCGCACTGACAATCTTCCGATCCGTTCGCGCACTCAAAGCCGCCATTACTATTGAGAATCCCTCTAGTCGGACCTTCGCCGGTTGTCTTGCAGGAGCCTGCCCTGCGATTACTTCGGGAACCGGACGAACAAGTGTCGCTACAATCCAAGGAACGCTTTCCTTATCTCGTCGGACTGCAACAGCTGGCTCGCAGGTCCCTCAAGGCTGATCCTACCTGTGTGAAGAATGTAGGCTCTGTCTGAAATTGCCAGGGCTTCCCGTACGTTTTGCTCTACCAGGAGAATCGTCAAGCCTTCATCCCTCAATTTTCTTACGGTTTCCAGAACCTCGTCCACAAGCATGGGAGCCAGACCAAGGGAAGGTTCGTCGAGCATCAGGAGCTTGGGATTGCTCATGAGACCTCGGCCGATAGCGACCATTTGCTGCTCCCCACCGGACATGGTGGCCACAGCCTGGTATCGTCTGCGCTCCAGAACCGGAAAGAGCCGGTAAACGAATTCGAGGTTTTCCCTCTTCCGATCTTCGTCTTCCAGAGTGTAAGCGCCAAGCATAAGGTTCTCCTCGGCGGACAACGGCCTGAACAATTTCCTGTCTTCCGGCACGTATACGAGTCCCAGGCGTACGATCTCTTCCGTTTTCCTCGCCTGTATTTCCTGCCCCTCAAAAGTAATTTTCCCGGAGTACGCCGGTTGAGCCGCCACCACTGCCTTGAGCAGAGTGGATTTTCCCGCACCGTTCGCTCCGACGATCGAAATCGTCTCTGCAGGACGGACTTCCAGACTGACTCCCTGGATCACGGGAGCCCTGCCGTAGCGCACCTTAACGTTGTCCAGTTTCAGGAGGGGTCCTGTTGCCAATCCCTGATTCTCCTCATACCAATGCTTTTCCAATACTTGAAATCGGGAAGGAACTTCTTGTAAGACGTTCCTCCCCGAACCCCACCTCAAGAACTTTTAGCACTCGCCGGCATCTGAATTTCCGCTGAGGAAATGCAGATGCCGGCGCATGATAGAAGTTTCTGGGAGAGGGTTTGGGCGGGACACTCTTTACAAAGAGGGTCCCCCCAATCTTACTTTTTTGAAAGCGCATTCATATCAGTCGGTCGGCCCTTGATGCTGATTTTGCCTCGGATTTGCCGTAGTCCGAGGGACTTCTTGCCGCAAAAGGCTATCTCTCTTTCCCGGGAAAGTCCGTCGCGCTCCGTTCACAACTTTCACTCCCGTGCTCCGTAAGGTATCGTTCTCCGAGGTATGCTTTGATCACCTCCGGTCTGCATACGATATCCGTAGGAGTCCCTTCCGCTATGAGGCTGCCGCTATCAAGGACCAGCACTCGATGTGACAGTTTCATGACCAATTCCATCACGTGCTCTATGAGAAACACGGTTACCTTGAGATTGGCATGTACCCAGCGGATGACATCTTTCATTTCTTCTATTTCAGCAGGGTTAAGGCCAGCAGCGACTTCGTCCAGCAGGAGCAACTCGGGATCGGTTGCCAGAGCTGCGGCCATCACTACTCTTTTCTGAGCCGCCACCGGCAAGTTGGCCACTCGCTCCCGCGCAACGCCGGTCAGGTTCATTTCCTCGATGAGTCTTTGCGCCTTGTTCAGTGCTTGAGTGCGAGATCCGGTCCTCAAGAAACAACCTACCATAACGTGTTCCTGCACATTCAAATCACCCGTCGCCACATACACCTGAAAGGTCCTCGCCAGTCCCAGCCTGGCCATCTGATAGGGCTTGAAGCCGGTTACTTCCCGACCTTTAAAGAGTATCCGGCCTGAGGTAGGAGCGTACAATCCGGCCAGGCAGTTGAAAAGTGTGGACTTTCCTGCTCCGTTCGGACCGATGAGGCCGAGAAGTTCCCCGGATCCCACTGCGAAGGATATATCCTGGTTCGCTTGCAGACCGCTGAAGCTCATACCGAGCCCTTCAACTCTCAGGATGGCCATGGCTTCTCCGGGGTTCGCGCAGGCGTGTGATGAGCCCCCATATTCCTCGAGGCTCGAACGCAGCGATAATCATAATGATGGCTGAATAAATGATCAGGTCCAGGCCCGCCAGCCCTGCCCTCGCACCCAACCAGGCACCGAGATAATTCTTCATGGGCACAAGGATGGCTGCTCCGATAATCGGTCCCCACAGGCTTCCCGCACCGCCCAACATAGCCATCAGCGCAATGAGCACCGACAGGTCCAGGCTCATGGTATCTTCGGGTTCGATGTTGAAATTGTAACAGGCATGAAACGATCCCACCGCCGCTACAAAAGCCGTCGCCACCGCATACGTCTTGATCTTCGCCCAGTGAGCATCGATTCCCAGACTGCGGGCGACTTCCTCGTTATCCTTGATGGATCGGAGCTGGTACCCGATCCTGCTGTGGCGAAACCAGTTCAGGCACAAGAGAGCGACAAAAAAGAACCCGAGCATGACGTAATAGTAATAGTAGTCCTGTCGGAACTGAAGAAACAGAAAATTGGGCATTTCACCCTTCAAGGGAATTTTGAGCCCCCGGGCAGCACCTATGAAAGACCACGACTCGAACAGGTCCTTGAGGATCAACGACGTGGCAATGGTGGCGATGGCAAAGTAGTGCCCCCGCAGTCTGAATAAGGGGTAGCCGATGATGAAGCTCCATCCCACTGCAAGGGCCATCCCAACCGGAAGAGAAAACCAAAACGGAATATCCCACCGAATGATCATGACCGCTGTGGTGTACGCGCCAATGCCCACGTACTGGGCTTTACCCAGATCCACCTGGCCTCCGTACCCGCCGATGGTGTTCCATCCCATGCCGTATACGGAGAACATCAGAAACTGTATCATGGTGGCCATTGCAAAACTGGAGTGCGGCAGCAGCGGAAAGATCAACAGGAATACCGCCGTCACTCCGGCAACGCAGAGGTCCGTTTTCGGGAAATCCGAGAAATCGAAGGCGCTTTTCAGTACTTCCAACCGAAGAGCCCCCGTGGCCTGAAGACCATGATCAGAAAAAAGGCCAGGTATACAAAGGAGTATTTGAACTGATGAAGATGCCCGCCCGTGAACGTGTCCCACCCCATGAACACGGAAAAAGCATCCCAGATTGGAGCGATATTAATCAACAATCCGACAATCAGCCCTGCAAGAGCGGCTCCGGGAATTGAGCCAAATCCGCCTAGAGCCACCGTGGTGAACGCGATCATCGTGAAGAGGAGCCCCACGTTCGGGTCGACGGGCCAGAAATTGACCAGCAATGCGCCGGCAACGGTAACGGTGCTTCCGCCGAGACCCCAGGCCAGCGCGTTCATTTTGTCCGTAGATATACCCATGTAGCGCGCGGCCTGAGCGTCCAGTGCCGTTGCCTTGAGAGCCTTCCCCGTTCTAGTCCGATTTATGAGCCACCACGTTCCTGCAAATGCGCCAAGAGACAGAATTCCTGCCGCCAATTTCGTCGCTTCGACAACCAGTCCGGGTCCCAGAAGAAAGGATTTTCCAACCAGAAGGCCCTGATGCACGCTTTGAGGATCCGCTCCCATGAACATCAGAGCCAGATTGCGCAAAAAAAGCATGAGGCCGAATGTGCCGAACAGCTGGGCCACGATGGGTCCGCGCAGAAGAAAACGCACCAGCCCATAGTAGCACACGAGTCCCACCCCGAATCCCAGCACGCCGGCAACGGGCAAACCCACAAGAGGATCCACGTGAAAAACGGTCGCAGTCAGCAACCCCGCATACATGCCGATCATCAGAAACTCGCCGTGGGCGAAGTTCACGATATCCATCACTCCGAAGATGATCGTCAAACCCAGGGCCACCAGCCCGAAGACCAGTCCCATCATGAGGCCGGACACCACCGATTTCGCTATTTGAACGAAAAACGTTTCCATGGAAAGACCGCGATGAGAACACGAAAAACGTACATCGCCGGGCGCAAAGCTCTTACGCGCAGCTCACTCCTTATGGGGAACCCATGAAAAAGAACCCTGATTCACTTCCTTTGGTGATTTCTCACCATGTTACCATCCCTTAATGGGATAGATCATGTCGGCCGTGGCAAGTTCGAAAGGATACAGTATTTCCAGCGTCATTTTACCGTCAGCCGATTTCTGATACTGCCCGATCATTCCCGTGCCCAATTCGTTTTGGCCGACATCCGAACCGGTGGTGGCAAATTTGATTCCGGCCCAGGGAACAATAAGCTCGGCCGGATCGATCTTGATCTCATTGGCTGCTTTCTGGACAGCTGCCGGATCGGTGGAGCCTGCTTTTTCCAGGATGTAAACCCACGCCTGGGTCGCAGTGAAAGATCGCGCCGACGCACCGCTCAGATCACGACCCGTTTTTGCCTTGTACATATCGTTGACTTGCTTTGCCACCTTTTTCGTTTCACCCACCCGCGGGCTGAAAACGGTCCTGGTGAGAATGCCTGCAACGTCGTCGCCCAGAGTGGACACGAATTCGGGGCTTTCAAAACCCGCGTCCTGTCCCCAGATGATCCGGGGTTGCGCTTTCATGGACTTCAGCGTCTTGATCATGAGAATCGCATCGGCACCGTACCCCGCAAACAGCATCGTCGCAGGTTTTTGAGCGAGCAGGCTTTGCACCTCAGAGGACAAGTCCGGTGCCTTCGCAGCATACAGCAGGTTCAACTTGGGCTCGAAACCCGTTGCCGTGCCGATCTCTTTGATGGCTGCACTCACGTTCGATCCCCATTCGGTCTTCTCGCAGGCTGAAACCACAGGGAGAAGATCCTTCTTGTCGACCGCCTTTACGCCTTTCACCTTGCCCTGAGTCAGGCCCTCCATAAACACAAATAGATCGTTCGTGAAGGTCGTATCATGCGGAGTGGTTCGCCAGAACCATTTGTACCCTTCTTTGGTGAGCGCCGGGCTGGTGGACGACTCGTTGATCATGGGTACGCCGTAGCGTTCCGCAACCGCTGCGACAGTTTTGGTTACTGCTGAGTGGTACGCTCCCATGAGACCCACCACTTTGTCATCCTGGATGAGCTTTTTCGCCAGATCCGCACCCAATTGGGGATTACCCTGGTGATCCTGAATAATGAGCTTGATTTTGGCTCCTCCGAGGGATTTAACTCCTCCGTTCCGGGCCATAACCATGTCAACATCCTGTTTCACGTTATTCGCAATTTCAACAGCCAATTCCGCACCGTCGCGCAGTTCTTTGCCTTCCGCGGCAGCACCACCGGTGAGAGGATAGAGGACGCCTATCTTGATTTCTTCAATCGCCCGAGCGGGAGCGCTCACAAGAACAAGCAGCAGCACGGCTGTCATCAGGGCTACACATTTGCGCGGCATGTTTTCCCCCTTTGAAGTGAAGCAACTAGTGACATACACAGAAACATTCTTGTCGCCTCGAACTGTACGTGAGCAGAATTGGCGGTGTCAAGGCTTTTATAGCGGCTGTCTTCAGGAACGATGTCTGACGCAAACACGCTTGAGGACTCCCGTGCGAAAGCCCGGCCGGCACGGTTTCGAGTTGACCCCGGAAATACCGTGCATATGCTAGAGTAAGCCGCTTCATAGAAATTGATACCCTTGCGAAGCGGCCAAAACGGAACGCATAGTGAGCAATACGGCACTTTCGGCGGCTTGACAACAATCAATGAGCGCATAAGAAAGGAAAGGTTATGACCGACGATCAACTTCTCGCAACTCTCATTGTGGATAAGGAAATGATAGTATCCGATTTGCCGGGCGCCGGAGCTACCCTCATCACGCAATATTCCGATAGATATGTCGTGTTCACCATTACCGCGGATCGCAATTGCACGTTGGGCTTCGAGGGAGAGCCCCCTGTTTCCATGAATATCAGCGAACTGGTGAGTACGCTGAAAAAGAAACGCGCGGAAACCCTGCAGTGAACGAAGCCCTCGATAACTCGCGTCTTTCTCCTCATCAATCGATTTTGAAATTCGAGTGCAGCAACATCCTCTACGAACGCAGAGAACTGTCGAGGCCCCTGCAGCCTATCCCGGCGAGATGCACGGCCGTTGGCACATCCCTCGCGTCAACCGGATAAAAAGAGCTGTAATCATTGAGTTACCCGGGGGAACTGCCTGGCCTGTGTCATTGCGAGGAGTGAAACGACTAAGCAATTCTGGTACTTAAAGGCCGAGATTGCTTCGCTGCCCGCGCAATGACAGCCTTTTCGCATCCGTCACTGAATGGATAAAAAGAGCTGGAGTTTCTCATTGACGAGGGACCTGGTAATAAGGTATTCCAAATGGTGCGGATACTCCATTCGGAGCGCATGTCCTGGCATATCACATCTCGATATGGGTGGAGAAGAAGATGGGTGAGCTCGTCGCGCTGGGCTTCAAAGACCGCTTGTTGGCTGACGCTTTGCTGTATGAACTCAATGAACTCGGAAGAGAATATCCGGTGGATATTGAAGATGCAGCGGTGATGGTAAAGAATGATGACGGCAACGTTGAGGTGATCGAAGAATATGATCCTTTCGTGCAGTTTCCCATCAGCGGCGCACTGTATTTTGGCTTTCTCGGAGCCGTCTTGGGATGGATTTTCACGGGAGGGCCGTTTATCGGCCTGCAAATAGGTGTTCCCGTGGGGTGGATCCTCGGCGCAGTCGCCGGCCGATTTGCGCCTGTCGGTTTGCCTCGTGAGATCGGGAAAGAGATGGAAAAAGGCATGCAACCCGGCGATTCCGTCCTCCTCGTTTCCGCACGGAATTCCTGGAATTCCGATAAGATAGTGAGTGTCTTGAAGCGGTTTGACGGGAAAGTGCTTAAGACTACGCTTCCTCCCGCGGAAGACGCTCAACTGAGAAAAGTGTTGGCGTCAGCGAATTAAGAAACCACCGGCCTCATTCTTAGGTATGCACTATCGTATGCCTTGAGATGTGCGCGGGGAACTCACACGCAATTGTCCGTTTTGTAACTTCGCTGCGGCCTTTGGGTCACGAGCCGGCATGACCTGGATCTATGTCAGGAGATCCGGGACGATCACCCAGTTTATCCTCCACGCGCCGTTTTCATCGCGCTCCAGACACACGATGCCGCCCTGCCGAAAAGCAATCACGTCTGCGGCGTCGGAGCCAGCCACCACGAGGGAAACCAGTTTCCCAAGAAACGGCATATGTCCCACAATCATAAGGTCGTGGCTGACCGCAAGGATTCTTGCCCTGATGGGATCCACGAAATCGTTGGGTGCGAGTCCCTTTTGCTCGCTCAGGTCGTTGGCGTCCAGAAATCGGGAAAGAATCTCCGCTGTCTGTCGGGCGCGGGTCTTGCCGCTGTGCCATATAGTGCCGACGTTCAAATCCATCGGTTTTAGAAACCGGGCGACTCTCTCCACATCCGCCGTGCCCTTGTCCGAGAGGCCGCGATTCGGGTCCACAGTCTCAGCCTTCGCTTCGGCGTGCTGAACGAGATAAAGCTTCATTTCGTCAACTACCTCCCTTCGGTTTCGAACTACGCGCTGCCGGAACATTGGAAAGGTTTTCACGCTATTGCGATTTCAAAAAGCAAGATTGGGGGCTCTGTCGATAGTCGACGATCGGCGTACCGCCGAGTGAGCATACCGGCTATTTTCACCGGGTTTTCAGGTGGATGTGCGTGGGCGACTTTCAAATACCACTACGCTCCGGGGAGAGACAAGGTATTTGGCTTCCGGCACGAGCGGTTGGTCCCGCGGTTCCCGGACGCCTGAAGGGGATGCCGTAAACGTATCCACGGCGAGGTACCAGCAAAAACCGTCCACGGGCGGAATTTCCGCTCTTGCTGCCTTTTCTGACATGTTGAGCACGACATGGACGTCTTCTTCCCCTTCGGCCAAAGCCGCTAGGGTGAAAGCCAGGAATTGCGAATCAGGATCGTTCCAGGCCGGCTTGTCGAGCCGCATTCCGTGCCAGCTCACATCCGGTAAGCGCCCTCGTTTGGGAACACGGCCGGTGAGAAAACGGTTCCGCGTCAGACACGGGTGTCTTTTTCGGAAAGCGATGAAGCCCTGAACGAAACGGAGCATGTCGTTGTTTTTTTCCGTGAGAGTCCAATTGAACCAGCTCATCTCGTTATCCTGGCAGTAGCTGTTGTTGTTGCCGTGCTGACTTCTCAAGATCTCGTCGCCGGCCGAAAGCATTGGCACTCCTTGACTCAACAGAAGAATCGCCACAAAATTTTTGGCTTGCCGCCTCCGGAGTATCCCTATTTCCGAATTGTCGGTCTCTCCTTCAGTTCCACAATTCCAGCTCAGGTTCTCGTCCGTGCCGTCCTGGTTATGCTCGCCGTTTTCTTCATTGTGTTTCCGGTCGTAGCTTACCAGGTCGTACAAGGTAAAACCGTCGTGGCAGGTGATAAAATTGATGCTG
>DATHCX010000212.1:0-7985 GCA_035319325.1 Desulfomonilaceae bacterium | reverse complement strand
CGCCCACAAGTCCAACTCCGAAACCGACGACGACTCCCAGCCCTAATTGTTCCATGATCAGACGTGCCATAAGAGGCCCACCCTCCGATGTTCCTTCCAAAGCAACAGCGACAAAAAACATCATGAAAGGAACACTGAGACCGTCGTTCAACCCCGCTTCGACATTAAGGGCATGCCGAATGCGTTGCGGAACTTTTGGGCTGTTGACTATGATTTGACCCAATCCCGCATCGGTTGGCGCAAGAATGGCCCCTACGACTCCGGCTTCCCAAATGGATAAACTTGGAAACAGGAGCAAAGCAAAAGCGCCTCCCAAAAGAATCGTGGGAAGCATTCCGATTCCGAGCAACCGCAATGGTAATTTGTAATTTTTGCCTAAGTTTTCGCTATTGACGTGTGTTGCATCAACAAAAAGCGTCATCACGAGTCCAATTTCAGCCAGAGTTGAGAACAAATTACGTTCAATCTGGAATTCGCCTGAGTTCGCAACTACGGACATGCCGATGATACCGGCTATCGTGAAAACCATCGGCGCAGTGATGATGGTCTCTTCCATGCGGCGAGAGACAAGGCTGAAAAGAAGCGCAGTAATGAGAAAAAAGCTAATAATTATCATGTGTGCCCTTGATGAATACTGGATCTGCTTTGAAACCCCAACCATTTCAAGCCGTGTCCGTCCCTGTGAGTCCCTAACAGCCCCCCTCGATCCCAAAAAGTGGGAACAAAATGGGAACAAAAATCGAGTCGACGGGATGACCCTTTTGACATAAACCCAAAAAAACTACCCCCAGCCGCCAATAAGATTTGCCCAGACGAGAAACAGACAATTGATAAAGTCTTATTCTCAGAAAGAAACAACCGCCTGGTCAGCGTCAGCTAACTGCGGTATTGTTTGATGTCTTTGGCGCGCTCGGCTCACGAGCTTGACGCTCTTCCCCTGAGACAGATGGACCTCAGCCTCCCGAAGCATCCTAATGATCTGCTCCACCGTAAATCGATTACGATTCATCCTGACCTCCCGTTTCCAGCCCAGCTCTTACTCTACACTAACTTAGAAACTGGACCAGTTTCTGGGGGGCAGGTCATTGGCAAAATGTTGAAAAACCGGACCCAAAGTCTCTGATACGACTTATTCACAGCAATCCTGCCATCAAAAAAGCCATCGAGATCCGCAACCACATCTCGTGCCATGTCAGCTCCTTTCTCTCTGGCCCAAGCCAACTATCCTGAGCCGACAGGTACGTCAAGATCATTCATTGTTCAATCCCGACGTCACCAACTCTCCACTAAAAATGTCCCACCTCGATTCCCATTTTCGCTGACGACGAACACCGATATTTCGGAGTTTGTGGTCTGATTGAGTTACACGCGGGGAGCGGTGAATGTGGATGTGACTCTGCGCGAAGCCCCCCGGATAGAATTAGCACTCGAGAAATCGTTACGGCCTTGAAGCAAGAAGGGGTCCGATCCCCATGAAAGTACAGGATCGTCCATACGGCACCAATTGTAGCTCCTGACGGAGTCCATGAAGGCTTTTCAAGAGAGGGATACCACGTGGCTACTGAGAGATTGGTGAGAAAACCGCCCAGGCTGGCAATTCCAAAAACCACGATCAGGCTCACCACGAGGCCCGCTATTTGTCCGCTTTTGTTCATGGATGTATAGGTATATTCATTGTCCATCGATGAATAAGCAAGCGAAACTGCTTGCTATCTACAGCATCGTTATTATCCACCGGACAATGCAGGCCAGAAGAATTGTTGCCGAAAACCCTCCAAGTGAGAGCCCACCCAACCAGAGCCACTGAAGCTGTTTCCTAGTAAGCGTCTTCATGGGAGGCCTTCCCGCGAAATAGATAGTAACAAAAGGCAGTGTAGGTCAGTATGAGCGGTAACAGAATGACCGTACCGACGAGTAACAGTGATTGCGAAGTGCCTGCCGCAGCTGCCTGACGAAAGGTGAGGCTGAATGGAACCATCCAGGGCCACAAGCTGACAGCCAGCCCAATGTAAGCCATCAAAAAAACTAAGAGACTCAAGAAGAATGGTCGATACTCGCTGCCATCATGCAGATCGCGCCAGATGAAGAGAAAAAGGAATATCGTTATGAGCGGCATGGGCAGGAGATAGGAAAACGTGGGCATACTGAACCAAAGGCTCTTCACATCCGCATTTATAATTGGCATGCTGATGCTGACAATTACTAGAAAGAGGCCGACATAGGCCAGAACATAAGATGAGCTCCTTCGCGCCCATTCCTGGGTCACACCCTCAGTCTTCATGATCAGCCAGGTGGCTCCGAGGAGGGCATACCCGAATATCAGAGCGATACCCGTCATCAGACTGTATGCATTGAGCCAGTCCAGAGATCCGCCGGCAAAGCTGCGGCCCTCCACCTGAAATCCGCGAACAAAAGCTCCCAGTATCATGCCTTGCATGAGGGCAGCCAAAAGAGACCCGAAGTGGAAGGAATAATCCCACAGGCGCCGGGACCTGACCTCCTTAAATCGAAACTCAAAGGCAACGCCTCGGAAAATGAGGCCCAAGAGCATGAAGATCACCGGTATGTAAAGGGCCGGCATAAGAATCGCGTACGCCAGAGGAAACGCCGCAAACAGTCCGCCACCACCGAGAACCAGCCATGTTTCGTTGGCATCCCAGAACGGCGCAATGGAGTTCATCATGCGATCCCGGCACTGATCCGTAGGTGCAAAGGGAAATAGTATTCCGACACCCAAATCAAAACCGTCCAGCAGGACATAAAGAAAGATTGCGGTTCCGATAAGAATGAACCATATCAGGGGCAGATCCAGAACGGTCTCGAAATTAAACATGGTGTCCTCCTTCTTCTGATACCATGTCCGTCAATAGCGGCGGCTCCTTGATTCCGTGGGCCCCATATACTTCTTCTTCCGCCTCAGGACCCTCTCCGATCAACTTCAGAATGTAATAGCTGCCGGCTCCGAAGATGAAAGTGTAGGTGAGAAAAAAGGCTGCCACGGATATGGCTATGGGGGAAGCCAGCACGGGAGACACGGACTCTGAGGATCGCATTACGCCGTAGATGGTGTATGGTTGCCTGCCGACCTCTGTTACACACCATCCGGCAAGTACAGCTATGAAACCGGCCGGCGTCATCGCCATACACCAGTAGTGAAACCACTTCGCCTCAAACAAACGCTTCTTGAAATAGAGCAAGAGCGCTGCCAAGCCGGTAAGGATCATCAAGACGCCCAGCCCTACCATAATGCGGAAGCACCAAAAGACTATCCACACCGGTGGACGATCTCCTTTGGGCCACGCCTTCAACCCCACTACCTCTCCATTGAGATCATGGGTAAGAATCAGGCTGGATAGTTTAGGAACCTCAATTGCGTACCTTGTCTTTTCTGCTTCCTGATCGGGCCATCCAAAAAGATTGAGGGGCGCTCCTTTCGTGGTCTCCCAGAGCCCCTCCATGGCCGCAACTTTCGCAGGCTGGTACTTCAAGGTGTTCAGGCCGTGCTGATCCCCCAAAAATAATTGCAACGGCGCCACAAAGACGGCCATAATCATTGCCATTCCAAACATTATCCGAGCACATTTCACATGGCGACCGCACACGAGGTAGAATGCTCCTATGCCTGCCACGACAAAGGCTGTAGTCAGGTACGCTGCGGTGACCATATGGACGAAGCGGTAGGGAAATGAAGGACTGAAGATAACTTCCAGCCAGTTTACGGGATGTACCAGGCCGGCATCCCCAATGCGATACCCCTGAGGCGTTTGCATCCAGCTATTCGCAGACAGGATCCAAAATGCCGAGAGCAACGTACCAGCGGCGACAATGATAGTGGATGCAAAATGCATCCGTCGGCTGACACGATTCCACCCGAACAGCATGACTCCAAGGAACGATGCCTCAAGAAAAAATGCGGTGAGAACCTCGTATCCTAGTAATGGACCTAGGACATTTGCAGCTTTGTCCGAGAATGCTGCCCAATTTGTACCGAACTGGAAAGACATAACCACACCGGAGACTACTCCCATGCCGAACGTTACGGCAAAAATCTTGACCCACATGCGGTATGTCTGAGCATAGGAGGGCTTTCCTGTTGCGATCCATCGCCACTCGAGTACGGCCAACCAACTGGCCAGGCCTATGGTGAAGGCCGGGAAAAGAATGTGAAACGAAATGGTGAAAGCGAACTGGATTCGTGCCAGCAACACCGGATCAAGGTTTTCAATCATTTTTCGCTCCCTTGTTACGAAACTGCTCCCGGATGACCCGAGATGAGGGGAAAAGTTCAAGCCCTGCAAATCAAGATCATACTTGGCTCCATCAGACGTGATTCCTGAGTTGCAGCTCCAAAGGATGAGGATGCAAAAAGAACTGCTCCTTCAGATAGGCTTCATCGTATTTCCGCACATAGTGCGACAGTAGGGCGACGGGCACGATGAGGGGAATGTGCCCCAGGCGGTAGTTTTCGATTGTCTCCATCAGTTCCCGCTTCTCGTCAGAGGCAATCTGTTTCTTGAAAAATCCTGTCACGTGGAAAAGGACGTCAGTGTTTTTCCGCCTTGTAGTCTTCAATCTGAGCGCATCCATGAGCAGCCGCTGATACTGCACCCGGAAATCATCTAAAGAATAGCTCTTGATACCAGCAGTCATTTTCCCCATTTGCCTCATGTGCTGGGGACTGTGGGCCATGATGAGAAGCTTGTGGCGCGTGTGGAATTCCACGAATGCCCCGCGAGTCGGCCTTGGATAAAGGGATTCACGCCACCTCTTCAATACGAAGATAGTCTCGATGAAATTCTCCCGCAGTTTGGGATCGTGGAGCCTGCCGTCCTCTTCTACCGGAAGCAGAGGAAAGTGTTCCATGAACGCGCAGGCAAAAATGCCGATTCCCTGATTGGAGGGCATGCCTTGGTCGGTATATACCTTCACCCGTTCCATTCCGCTGCTGGGAGACCCCTTCTTGAAGATGAAGCCGAAGAGATTAAGTTCCTCAAGTTCTCTCACTCTCTGCGAGCACCATTTCAGCATCCTATCTGTGTGATCCTGTTTGGTGTTGCTGGTGATCAGTCGTGGTGACTCCGGATCTCCCACGAGGCGCATCGCTTCTCTCGGAACCGGAAGCCCGCACTCGACCTCTGGACAAACCGGAAAGAATTCAGCATATTGGGACAGGGTGTCCGTGATGAATGGATCTCGGCTGTGTCCACCGTTGTAACGGACACTTTGGCCGAGGAGGCAAGCGCTGACTCCAAGCTTGATGCGCTCTTCCATGGGGCTTGTCATCCTTTATCAAGAAATGGGCCGAATCCCTCGGAAAGCAGCGAACAATCTTCTGGAATTACCGCATATCTTGGACTTTGCGTCAAGGATCGCGATGAGACTCTGCTGATCGCTTGGCGCACAAAAGTTTTTCTAGGACCGCACTGTGACTCAGGTACCACATTTCCGAATCCAGCATTGCAACCAGCTGAGTGAAAACCCTCGGGGTGACTATATTCTCTACTGGATGATAGCCAATCGCAGGACTCACTGGAATTTCAGTCTCCAACGGGCAGTCGAGTGGTCGCACCGACTCGACAAACCGCTCCTGATCATGGAGGCTCTGAGGTGCGGATACAAATGGGCATCCGATCGGATTCATCGGTTCGTAGTGCAGGGTATGAGGGACAACGCGGCTCGGCTCCAAAGCACAGGAGCATTCTACTACCCGTATTTGGAGCCTGTCCCTGCGGCAGGCAAAGGACTCTTGCATGAACTGGCCAAGCAGGCATGTGTCGTCGTCACTGACGATTTCCCTGCCTTCTTTTTACCCCGGATGGTAGCTTCGGCAGCACGCCAGGTTCGGGTTCTGTTGGAGAAAGTCGATTCAAACGGCCTTCTACCGATTCGCTGGACAGACAAGGTCTTCTTGACGGCCTTATCATTCAGACGCTTCCTCCAGAACCAACTTGAGCCACATTTGCACTCATTTCCAGTGCCAGACCCCCTAGTCAAAGGCGTTCGGCCATTCGATGCTCAGTTGCCGAGAGGAATCCTGGAGAAATGGGCACCGGCGCACGATGTCCTACGGAGCCTTGATCAATCCTCTTTCGCATACCTGCCCATTGATCACTCGGTCCCCGCGGCGGCGGTCCAAGGGGGAGAGCGCGAAGCAAACCAAATCCTTAAGAGATTTCTCCAGGACCGAATCGACAGATATGCCGATTGCCGAAACCATCCGGATGACGATGCCACGAGCGGCCTTTCACCGTACCTTCATTTTGGTCACGTCTCGGCCCACCAGGTTTTTCACGAATTGATGAGGCGTGAGGGGTGGTCCAGGAACAGGGTTTTCCCGCAAGGGCGAGGACAGCGGGAAGGTTGGTGGGGCGTGAGTCGGCACGCCGAGTCTTTCTTGGACCAGTTGATCACGTGGCGTGAGCTTGGCTACAACGCGAGCTCCTATCAGCTATCCTTTGACCGCTACGAGTCCCTTCCGGCTTGGGCACAGCGGACGCTGGACGTACACAGAGATGATCCCCGCACTTACTTGTACAGCCTTGATCAGTTCGAGAATGCCGAGACTCATGATCCACTGTGGAACGCCGCACAGCGGCAACTCCTGAGGGAGGGACGGCTCCACAATTATCTACGCATGCTGTGGGGGAAGAAGATTCTCGAGTGGACTCCGTCCCCGGAAGAGGCACTAGAAATCATGATCCATCTGAACAACAAGTGCGCCCTCGACGGTCGGAATCCAAATTCCTACGCGGGAATCTTCTGGATCATGGGGCGGTACGACAGACCTTGGGCTCCTGAACGACCCGTGTTCGGAAAGATCCGATACTTGTCGTCAGACAACACTCGCAGGAAGCTTCGGCTGAAGCAATACCTCAACAAGTATTCCAAATGAGCGATTTCGGGAGGAGACTTCGTGCAATTTCTCCCGACCCAGCGGGTCGTCAATGGATCTTTGTACCTTACGATCAGCTCAACGATTCCATAGGACCTTTGGGCAGAGAAAATCCTGCAACCTGGGAATTCTTCACATCGAAAACCCGTGGAAGGCCGAGTTCCGGCCGTACCATAGACAGAAATTGGCCTTATTCTCTCCAATATGCGGCATTTTGCCCTGGAGCAGGCAGCCCGTGGAGTTGCTGTTCGGTACCTCGTGTCAGACGATTGAAGAGAGGAGGATCGCGTGAACCTGCCACAGTATATCACGACGGAGGAAGTGCAGCGCGTATGCAGTGAACGCGGTATTCGCGACTGTACCTTGCTTAAGGAGGCTTCCGTCCCTGTTGAGGAAGCAACAATCATACAGACCGCTGTGGGAGCGGAAGCGACCCAAATCACTGCCGACGATTTCTGCCGAGGCCTTGAAGTCGAAGTGGAGTACGGGTTGCAGTTCCCGGATGCGAATGTAACGAATCACCACTCTCTGCTGACCGGAAAGATCCTATTGGCGCATCTCAAGGAAACCCTTGCTTGACTACTACTTGAGACTCGAAGTGGCCGAACTTGACGGTGACATGCTCAAGGCACTTTCCTAGGGTGACTCGGGTGAACTCGCTGTGAAGTTCCGAAAATTGATCCACGCGCGGGCGGCCCTGTTTTCTCATGAAGCCGGCCGTCTGTAATCCACCGGAGTTTTCCAAGAAGCGAACTCCATGAGTGCTTAGAGAGCAGTGGAGAGCCCCTGTTGATCAAGCACATCTGCGATCTCTCGGGCAATACGCCCGTCGGCTCTGCAAGGAGACCCCTGCAATCGTGAAGGAACCAATCAAACTCGAAACGGACGTGAGAACTCTCCTGGCTTCGCAAAAGTTTGCCGTCCTGTCGACCCAGGAAGAAGATCACCCGTATATGAACCTGGTGGCATTCGCAGAGAGCGGCGATCTCCGGACGATCCTTTTTGCCACCACAAGGGCCACGAGAAAATACGGGAACATCACTGCCAAGCCCGGTGTGGCATTGCTCGTTGACAACCGGTCTAACGAGGTAGC
>DATHCX010000211.1:0-19663 GCA_035319325.1 Desulfomonilaceae bacterium | reverse complement strand
CCGGCGGAATAGGATGCATTCTTAATATTGCTTTTCGTAAGTTCGGTGCCGGATTTCATGACCAAGCGAGATTGCTTCGTCGCTGCGCTCCTCGCAATGACAGGGCCGAGCAGTGTCATTGCGAGCGAAGCGAAGCAATCTTCTCCAAACAAAATGTGCGATCTGATTTAAGAAAACCTCTACTTAGTCAAGGGCTCAGGCGCTACTTGCCTTTTTGCCACCTCAAGTTGATGGTGAAGTTGGCGACCGTTTGCGCACCCTTGTCGTCTACCACAGCAATTGCTACCGGGAAACTTCCCGATATTGCTTCCGAGATTTTCCAGGTGACGTCTCCGCGGGGATCGATGGACAAACCTTCAGGTCCCTGATTCACATTGAAAGTAACGGGTCCGCCTTCGGGATCTGTTGCCTCAATGTGAACCGTGTAGGTGTTTCCCGTCACTTTTTGGTCACCAACCTTTACAACCGGCGGTGCGTTCCCGATGGTAACTTCTTTCGTAACCACCCGACCGGCACTCCCGATCGCGTCGAACGGCGTCACGGACGCGGTGACTTTGTCGCCGAATGTTGCTTTCTTATGCAGCTCCACAGGTTTCCCAAGCCCGTCATAGTCGGCGTTTTCTGCTTCCTGGTCGTTGATGGACCATTTTACTTCCGCCCGAATTGCGGCGCCTTCAAGTTTGATCCGCAATTTCACGGGAACGCCCGTCACCGGCTGTGTGGGCTCAAAACTGGCTTCAGCTACTTTTGGGGGCCCCGAGCCTGCATCGGCCGCATATACGAAATCGGCTCCAAGCATCAAGAGGACGACACTCATGCAGGTCAGATACTTTGTCATGTCTCTCCCTTTCCTCACCCTTTCTCGCCGTGTTCGTACGATCGAATCCACCTTAGACAAATTGTCGGCAAAATTCCACACAAAGAATTTCGAAGCGGAAATCATTCAGTCTCGCGTGGGAAATATCGTTTCCCGTCAGTGCGAGGAGTGAAACGGCAAAGCAATCTCGATATTTGCAGGCAGTGATCGCATCGCTCGCACGCTCATTGATTCATGAGATGTTCAGGCCGCGCGTATGTGGCGCCTCCGTGAGGAACAACCCAGACCGTTGCGTTTTTCGGGACTTTCGAAGCCGCCCAGGCGACCATGTTTTGAGCAGCCGTGAAGCTACGGGCCACCCCCAGCCGTTTTCCGATATCCGGAGGAAGCGCCGAACTGTCACTGAAAATAGCGAGATGATTTCTCCTGAGCATCTGGAGAGCAAAATGGCCCACGAAAATTTCTTCTACGGGCTGGTCTTTCTTGGCCTTTTCGACGAGGCCCAAAATGCGGTGCTTCCCTATTATCTTCAGCAAAGCCTTCATCACGGGGTAGGGCAGGTTTCTCGATGTGGGCATCTCCCCGATTCCCTGATCGCATCTGAGACAGCCCATCATCACTCCGCCGGGCTTGCACGCATACAAGGAATTGCCCACGCATTTTATGGACTGGCGCAGATCCAGATCCATAGGAAATGAATTCGTCAAGACTGCATCCGATTGTTCCGGCACATCCAGACGGGCGAGTCCCTCCACGAACGATTCCCCCCCTCGATGCGCTTTGACGGGATCCCCGCAAAAGAATTGTACAGGATGTGCATGTGCGTCCATAGCCGCATTTACAATGAAAATCTCCTTACCCGCGAGCGCTGCGCCTTCCTCCAAATCCAGGCGCATCGGTGATTGTGCACCGGACACCCCCACATAGTCGAAATCATCGGGATCGACACCTTGTAGGTGATTCCTGCCCACGGTTTCCGCTGCAGCGCATCCAGGGATGATCATTTTGAGGCCTCCGCCGAATCCCATGAGCAAATGCGGTTCCAGGGCGCCAAGGCAAAGAATCAGATCTGCTTGAAGCACGAGCTTGTTCAAGACGACGCGTGTGCCTCGGGAAGTGGTTCCCACATATTCCAGGCCTTGGGGATCGTACGCGTCGTGGCAGATCGGAGCGAAACGGCCCACAACCTCACGCCCGAGCTTGCATTCAATCTCCTCGGGACGACTCGCTCTGTGTACCCCGTTGGCCAACAGGATCCGGATATCTCCCTCTCGGACGCCTGCGGCAGCCAATTCGTCCAAAACCGGACCTATAAAATCTCGAACAGGAGTAGGCCGGGAATGGTCATCTGCAATGATGAGGATCTTTCGCTGTGCGAGATCGCGGGATGCCAGCCGTTGTGCTCCTATGGGAGCGGCAAGAGCTTCCTTGCACGCTTCCTGAGGCGATCTCGCCGCTTGTACGACTGCGGGTTTGAGTTCGCCGAGTATTCTCCACCGGGAGGGCATCCGGATCTGCAGCGCGTCTCCGCCCCACGGAATCTCAACCGTCTGATTCATGACATCACTCCGCCTTGTTTTCTTGATTTTTGTATGTAACCGATTTTTGATCTATTGAGGGGAAAAATTTCCGGGGAGGGCACTCTTTTCGGCAGGCCCCCCCTGTTGAGAAGTCGCCGCGGCCGTACGCGGCATCCCTGATCCGCATCTTGAGCGATGCGGACCTACGTCTGTTTGTTCCGCAGCGCAGCCAGCCTGTCGGCAAAACTTGCCGCAGGGACCCGTTTTTCACCGGACACTTCGTCCAGTGCAGCTTTGACGTTTTCGTCCTCTTTTTCCTGCTGTGGAGCCAAGAGTTTTGTCTTCAGGTCGGAAGCCGAAGCCGCGGCTCGTGCTTCTTCTGTTTGCCGGTTCATTGCCGCGAGAGCGACCCCGAGACTGGAAGAATCCTTCTTAAGCCCTGCCAGATGCTCGCTCCTCTCGGCACGATCTCCTGCTCTCTGCTGTTCCACTTGTGCCCGGCGCATATCTCGCTTGGCTGTTTCCAGCTGACTCCTGGCACTGCGCAGCTTATCGGCAGCGGTTTGAGCAAGGGCTCTCACCTCGTCATAATACGCCTTTGCTTCATTGGCCTCTTTGAGTTCTCGATCCACCTCGGGCCGCATTTCCTCCAGATCGTGGAGCAGCTTGTCGAGGCTTGTGCTCAGTTCCTGGACTTTACTTTCATTGCCCCCGGAGCGGGCCTCTTCTACCTGTTTGTTCAAGAGTTCCGCCGCGGCCATGTATTTGTCATAGTTTTTTTGAATTGCATCAGCCTCCGCCTTTTCCCTTTCATAGTCCGACATGGCTTTACTGGCTTCCGCTGTGATTTGATCAAGTTCATAAATCATTTCTTCAATTTCTGCCTCTGAAGCCGTTTCCGGGTCCCACGCGACAATTCTCTGGGTCAAGCTTTCTCCCGCCTGACTCAATTTCTGCGTGCCGAAGCTCTTCAGAAATGAAAACATGCTCGACATTGTTTCCCCTCCTCGTTTTTTTCAGATCACCTTCAAAGACGTGGATTCAAGTTCAATACCTGCCATGATTCGCACACAGGCTCCGTCTTGCTCGTTCACTGCAGATACGAGCAGATACTCGTCCAGAGTGTCATTGACATGGCGGCCGTACAGCATTGAATCATTCTTGACGGTCTCGCTCTCTTTCCCGAATTGATCGTGATACACGGTTTCAAGGAACTCCACGGGTGGTATTCTCGTTATGGTGTTTCCCTTGCCGTCCTGTTCAACCACTACTTCAGCATCTTGATCTTCCCAGACTCGAAGGTACCGGGTTCCATCCTTGGTATCAAACATCTGGTACCCGATGTACCCGTCGCGCTCGGAAAGCCAGAAATCCCAGTCATCCGGATAGACTTCATCATATGTCATGAAGAGCTTGCATTCCTGGACTGCCTTGCGATCGTCCGTGACAATTTGGAGCAGGTACACGTTCTCGGATGCCTGAAGATAAAATCGGTGAATCATATTCTTTCCCATCACGATAAATCCATAAGATGCCACAATGCAGCTTGGCCCCGGATACGTGATCTTGAGAGCGTCTCCGGCAAGAATAAAATCCACCTGGGGTATGTCCACCATTCCACGGATTCGCAAGCCGAGGGGCAAGTCCTTGTCCACCCGTTCCCCGGTAGACTGAAACGTGTCCTTCAGTTGATCGAACTTCTTCATTCCGATTCTTTTGAGCAGCCCGAAGGTGTCCGCCATGTGGCCTCCTTTTATTGGACTATCTTCGTGTCGAACGATTTCCTTTTCGTCCGCCGGTCATTTTCTTGCATTCACCATGCGCTCGATTTCCGGTCTCGTCTGCAAAATCGCCCGGGAAAGGATGTCCATGGCTTGCGGGCCGTTCTTCTGAGCCCAGTCGGTGCGCAGGACGAGAACAGCCTGAACCGCGAGGGTATCCACGCTGCCGCTGAAGATCCACCCTTTCTGAAGACTCGGATATATATTCGACGGTATATCCACAATCTTGTAGATGGTGTTTCCGTGCGAATCACGCTTGTCTGCAAAACGTTTATCGTCCAGCTCCACCAGTCTCAGGTTGCCGGTCTTTTGAGCATCCTGTTCCGCCCGTTCCAGGAAGTCGCTCTTGAGTCCGCCGACAAAGAACATGAGCGCGCGGGGGTTGCGCTCCACTTCGGCAAGAGCTGCGGAGTAATCTGCAAATTTCGCGGGTATTTTTCGATAAAAGCCTATCTGTTCGCGCAGCGCCTGCCAGGTGAGGGCTGAGCCCGACCCTTTGGGCCCTACGAGAACCACGTTCTTTCTGGGATCTATATCTTTGATGGACTTGATGCCGCTTTTTCTGTTCGCTATGAGTTGTGCATATTCGGGATACAACGTGGCTTGTTCCGACACGAGCTTCTTCCCGGGTTCCATGAAAGCGAGTGCATCCGATTGGATGATGGCAACGTCTATTTCGCCGTTGGCAAGGAGCCTCAAATTCTCAATCGATCCGCTCGTGTTTTTTAATTCAAGGTCCAAGCCCACAGCGTCTTTCTTCAATAACTGACCATATTTGTCATACCAGCCGCCGGTTTGACCGGTGCCGAACCGGAGCAGGGGCTTATCGGACTTTTTCGCGGTAAATGCTGCTGCCGTCAGAGCTGCCTCAGGAGGAACTCCCGGAGGCAGGTAACCGGGATCTTTCGGCGTGCCTTCCATGGACTTTATCTGTTTGTCCATTTCGGCCAATTTAGCCTTGAGCTCTGTATTGTCTTTCGCCTGTTTCTCGACCTCTTCCCTCCATTGCTGGAATCCCGGGTCGTTCTGATGATTGTACGCCATGGACGCCACCTTCCGGTCGCTCATGTGGTCCAACATCCAGAACAGGAAGAGACTGTTGAAAAGCCCGAAGCTCGGGCCGGTGTTGAAGGCGTAGCCGGGAGCCTGATACCCTTGAGATGAGTAAAAGTTGTCTCTGGTTCGTGCATACGTTCCGGGATTGAACGTAGACGCTTCAGGAGTCTTGAATCTCGATTGCTCGGATCGGTACTGCTGCAACGACTCCTGGGACTTTCTCTTTCTGTCCTGATTGATCGCCTGCCGATCGAACTTGGACCCACCGGTGAACTTCTCCCGCCCCGCCGGAGTGGGCTTGGAATATCCACCCGAGGTCTTCTCCCCCGGAGAACCTGGGCCGAGAGGTTGGCCGGCTCCGAGAGAAGGTTTTGAATACCCGGAAGATCCGGTACCGGAGGTAGCGGAAGGCGTACTCGCTCCTGTGCTGCCGCCCAGAGAAGGCTTCGAATATCCGGAAGGGCCGACCCGTTCGGAGGAAGTGCCGGGGGAGGTTCCCGAGGTCCCGCCGAGGGAAGGTTTTGAATATCCTGACGGTCCGGGGCTACCCAGCGACGGCTTGGAATACCCCGAAGGCTGACGACTCTCTCCGCCTCCGAAAAGGCCTCCTCCACTACGATTCCATGCTCCTTGGGTCGAACCTGTCCAGGGCGCGCTCTTGCCATAGGAGCCTCTGGAACCCGAAAATCCCCGTGAACTGAACCCGCTGCTTCTGGCAAGAACCCCTGATGCAAAAAATGCTGCATCTCCGAAAAGCAACAAGGAAGATAACAGCATAACAAGCAGAAATCGGACTGATTTCATATGGGCGCCCTCCGTTGAATCGCAAGACTCACGATCATGGGATCGACCTGAAATTGGGCCGCCGTTCTTACCGGCTCCGCCTTCGTTGACAATCCCCCGACAAATATAAGCATGCCGGGTTCATCTGGCTAGTACTCATGCGGCAAAAGATTTTCTCCACTATGCCGATTCAACGCGATTCTTTCGAAACTACGAGTGAGGTGTCCCGGTACATTGCTCATTGCTTGAGACATACCAGTCTCAAAAATGTTTGGAGGACATTTTACATCTGACCCGTTCCAACACTCGTGAAACCATTCAGTCTCTCGGGCAGACGGGCGATTTCAGTGCTGCCTGTTCCACGAGAACCCGTTGGGGTCTGAGTGCAAAAGCATGCCGATACCTCCTGCTCGAACGTGAATTGCCTGCAGTCATATGTAATCATTCAGTCTCTCGGGGGAATCATCAGTTTCCTGTCATTGCGAGGAGTGAAACGACGAAGCATTCTCGATATGTAAGGGCAGAGATTGCTTCGCTGGGGCCACAATGACAGGCTATTATCCTCCCGTAACCGAAAGGAAACAGGCATTCAGCCATATCCATTGATCTTCCGTGATGAATCGGCAATATTGGACTGCGTGCCTGCCGCACAAATCTTCTTGCAATGAAGATTGGAACGACTGAATATAGTGTACGCCGCATATGTCCTGTGGCATCGAAAGAAAAAGGGGTCGCTGATGGAAGTATGCAAACTTTACACCTTGAGCACGTGCAGCCACTGTAAATCGTGCAAGCGATTTCTCGGAGATTGCGGGATCGAATTTGAATTCACGGACGTTGATCTGCTGCCCGAACCTGATAAACAAGAAGCCCTTGAAGAGATAAAGAGACTGACATCCCGATGCGCATTTCCTACGATCATAATCGGAGAGAAGGTTATCGTGGGCTTCAAGGAAAACGAAATCCGCTCCACTCTCGGCCTTTGACGAAAGGTGTGGGAATGTGGAACCGACTATACATGCAGTTCGGTAAGACCCCGTCGGCAACACGGTCAAGCACGGACCAAAACCTAGGATCTTAGTATTGGTTTTCGCAAGTTCGGTGCCGGATTTCACCACCAGGAGAGATTGCTTCGTCGCTGCCCTCCTCGCAATGACAGGCCGGAGCAGTGTCATTGCGAGCGAAGCGAAGCAATCTGCTCCGACAAAAATGTGCGACCTGATTTGAAAAAACCTGTACTCAGTCCTCCCGGACCGACGATCCCCGGTCATCCTCCGACGAGGAGGGAGGCCGCGAATATGCGGGACAAACGACGCTGAGCCGGGAGGATCCCAATGCCGGTGATCGGGGCGATCAAGGACGGGATATTTTGGTATAAGTGAATAGGGCTTTCCTTTTCCCGTACAAATTCAACACACACGAGGGTTCGGAAACGTCGTCGAGTCGAACGAGGCAGTTCGTGAAATGAGGTTGGCGCCAACTTGTTTCCCGCGGCGGCCGCGTACGTGATGAAGTCGGATTTGCATGATCCCCGTTCCCGGCAGACTGAATCAGGCAGCGAGCCGGGATCGCGTGAGCCGTTCAGGAATGGCTGAAGAGAGAAACGGCCGTGGAATTTCGAATTTTCTACGAATTCATGGAAAACGCGTACCGAACCCTGCTTGTCATGGAATTCCAATATGACGACGAGACGGACTGGTACGAAGTCCGAGTCTTCAGAGGACCGGAAATCATAGGGTACATGCACGGGTACGGAAACCGCGGCTGGACGCCCCAGGTGAATAATGTTTGGGTAGCTGAACGATTTCGCAGGCGCGGGATCGGTTCGGCGATGATGGGGAAAGCGGATTCTTATTTCGGACAAATTCCTGTTCCGGGGACTCCCATAGAGGACAACGACGCGGCGCGAGGTTTTTGGAGAACCTACATGTCGGGAAAAAAGGAGATGGAAGCCCAGGAAATGCAATAGGTATTGAATCCAAGACGTTCTCGTATGGTGTCCCGTACATAGCGTTCAGATCACTGATGTGGCCAGCACGCGAATCAACATCATTGCGAGGAGCACCGCGACGAAGGAATCTCCAGCCCGTATGTTGAAACTACGGGAGATTGCTTCGCTCGCAATGACAAAGCCGGCTTTCTCCGGTTCGATGAAGACCGCGGGACAGGCTCGGATGGCTGGTTATATAAGGTATTTGCGGGACAGCATCTCGTATGTGAGTCTTTTTCCTGTCAAGAGCGTGTGGTATATCTTTGCCCCTGAGCCAATCGATTCGGCGAGCCCCCATGCGGAAACTCAAGGTCAGAATACATACGAAGAGGGCGGTGGACTTAATAAGACTCGGAGCGAGCGATTCGTTTCTCATGGAGAAGTTTGGCCTTTCGGCAAAGGGGCTCGACAAATTGTTCAAGAAGCTCATTATTGCCGAGGAAATTCGACAAGAAGAGCTGGATTCCCGCTCTTCTCCCCTTTCTCAATCTCAGACGGTTGATTTGACACGCATTCTTCACGAACCTTCTTACAAGGCCGTTATTAACCCAGACGAGGTGACCAGGGATATCGAATCCGGCCTATCCGACGTCGAACTGATGGCCAAACACAGTCTCTCCGCAAAAGGCCTCGAAAACCTCTTCGAAAAACTCCTCCTTTCCGCAAAGATCACTCGGATTGAACTCGATGAGCGGAAAAAGGTTGCGGACCGGCCTGCGGCCGATGTGCCGGAGCTGGAGATTCTGGACGACTCTCGGCATGAAGAAGAATCATGGCCCGTCAAGACACGGGAGAGCATTAGGGGCCTGGTTCGGCAGCACAAGGTCCTTGCTGCCGGAATCGCCGGGGTTGTAGCCGGAATTTTCATTTCTGCGGCAGCCTTTGTCCTTATAGTGGGATTCGACACGGCCTTTTTTCACCAGACATCACGTCAAAACGCGCCCAGCGTTTCCGCCGCGGCCTTACCTGAAGCGGAAAAACAGGTTCAAGACATAGCGGTAATTCTTGAAGCCATAGCGAGCAACCGTCAGGATCCATCCGTGTCAGGAGGTGCCGAGGCAGGCGCAACCGCACTGCAGGACTGTCTCAAGCATTGTAAGAGCACGCACGGCGGTGGGGATGAGCTTGAAAAACTCGAGCTCGCGAATTGCCAGAAGGAATGTCTCAGCACACACAGCGAATTGTTCAAGAAAATGCGGCAAAGATACCACGGCCGGCCGGAATAAGTCCGGTTCCGGCGTGTTCGTCCACTCCGCCGCACGGATTTCAGCAGGAAACAGTCATGTCTCTCCCTCCGTTTCTGTCCGATGCCACGAAGGGTTACCTGTACGTGACCATCGCGGCGGTGGCTTGGGCATCGTCGGGAACAGCCGGCAAGGGACTGTTCGACGCAGGCATGACTCCTGCGGATCTTGTCCAGGTCCGACTCACGCTTGCATCTCTCCTGTTAGCGTGCGGATTCGGGATTTTCGATCCCGGACTCTTCCGCATACGTTTGCGCGACCTGAGCTATTTCCTGTTTCTGGGTGGAGTGGTGATGGCACTGGTCCAACTAACTTACTTCTATGCCATCAGCAAAATCCAGGTCGTTGCAGCAATTCTCCTCCAGTACCTTTCACCGATCCTCGTCGCCGCTTTTTCGATACTTTTCTGGAAAGAGAGGCTGACCCCCGCCAAAGTTGGGGCATTGATTCTGGCCCTTGCAGGCTGCTATTTCGTGGTGGGCGGGTACAATCTGCAACTGCTGAGAATGAACGAAATGGGGGTCCTGGGAGGACTCGCATCCGCTATCAGTTACGCCGCGTACGCATTGCTCGGGGAGCGCGCCATGCACCGGTATTCGCCGTGGACCGTAGTGTTCTACGCCATGTTTTTCGCTGCAGTCACGTTTCATTTTATCCATTCGCCATTCGCGTATGTTGGGGCTGATTACACACTCTCCCAATGGGCATGGATTCTGTACATTGTTCTGATCGGAACCATTGTCCCGTTTAACCTGTATTTTCACGGAATAAATTACATCCGGTCAACCAGGGCCATGATAACAGCCACTTTGGAGCCCATATCCGCAGGAGTTCTGGCTTACCTGTTCCTAGGGGAAAATCTGGAGATCCTGCAAATCCTCGGCATAGGAATGGTGGTAATTGCCATTGCGCTGTTGCAGTTGGACCGGGAGCGCCAACAGCTGGCACCTCATTCGATACGCGTCACCCGTGAAGCTGGGCGTACCACTCGTTGAAAAAAATCAGCAACCAGATCCTGTGCGTATGATCGCAAGCAGCGGATTGATGCTGGTTCCAGAGCAGTTCCAGTTTGTCCTTCTGAAAGAAACCATGCCCGCCTTCCAGAAGGCGTTCGCGTGCCCAACCTTTCAGATGGGTCTTGAACCACAGCCCCAGGGGAACCTGGAACCCGTATTTAGAGCGTTTCAGTATGGATTCCGGCACGTAGGGTTGCGCCACGTGCCGCAGAATTCTCTTTGTGGCAAGGTTCCGGATTTTGAAACGCAAAGGCAGACGGCACGCAAATTCTATTACCCGGTAGTCCAGGAGCGGACTCCTCACTTCCAGGGCATGCGCCATGCTCATCCTGTCGACTTTAGTGAGGATGTCTTCCGCCAAGTACGTCTGAATGTCTGTGAAGAGCATCCGGCTCACGGGGTCAAGTCCGACCCACTGACGTGCAGCGGTTATGACGGGGTCCGTGTCTGAGGTATACTCCAGGCCGGTGAGGACGCGGACCTCTTCAACAGAGAACGTCCTCGGCACCACAGCGAGGGGATCGTTGCGCACGCGGGCAGCGGCCTGAACGAAAAGTTTGAGCTTCTTGATAATGCTGGTTCCATAGTAATCTGTCGTGGCCGGGAGTGATTCGATAAGCGGTTCGAACATGTATTCCCTGAAAAGGTTCGGCACCATGTCGTAAACCGTTTGCAGGCGCCTTGCCAGGTATCGTTCGTACCCTCCAAACAGTTCGTCCCCCCCGTCACCGGAAAGAGCCACTGTCACGTGTTCCCTGGTGTGCCGGCACAAGTGCCATGTGGGAATCGCGGACGAGTCCCCAAAAGGTTCCCCAAAGTGCGGGATCATTTTGGAAAGCAGCGTGGTGATGTCGTATTCCACCGCATACTCGCGATGATCGGTGCCCAAGGCGTTCGCTGCCAGCCGGGACCATCGGGCTTCATCGTGGCTGGTCCCGGGAAACGAAATGCTGAAAGTTTTCACCCTCTCGGAGTTCCGTCTGCTCATAAGCGCGGTTACAAGCGTGGAATCAATGCCTCCACTCAGGAAAGACCCCAATGGCACGTCCGCAATCAACCGTCTCTGTACTGAGTCTGTCAAAAGTTCCGTAAGCTCCGAGCTCTTGCCCTCAAAGTCGTGTGAATCCTCTATTGTAGGCGTCTCCCAATACTTTTCAACCCGCAACCCGTGTGCGTCCAATATCGCCATATGAGCCGGAGGCAGCTTGCAGACGCCCTCAAAAATCGAATGCGGCCCGGGAATAAAATCGTACAGAAGATATTCACAAAGGGCCTGGTGCGAGAGAGTCCGGGGGACCTCCCCGTTTTGCACCAGGGAAAACAGTTCCGACGAAAAACAGAACCTGCCGTTCCCGTAGTAATAATAGAAAGGCTTTTTCCCGACGCGGTCACGAGCCATAAAGAGCCTTTGATCCCGGTCATCCCAAATTGCGATACTGAACATGCCATTGAGGTCGTCCAGCAGTGCTTCACGCTTTTCCAGGTAAAGCTCAAGAATCACTTCGGTATCTGATTTAGTCCTGAAGCGCCTCCCCTTGGCTTTCAAACGACCCCGGATTTCCTGAAAATTGTAGATCTCCCCGTTGAAGACGAGAGCCACCATTCCGTCAACCGAAAGCATCGGCTGCTTCGCCGTATCGGAAAGATCCACTATGGACAGACGCCTGTGTCCGAGGACGCAAGTGCGGAAAGCCTGGATACCGCCGGTATCCGGCCCTCTATGCTCTAGTTTCAGGTTCATTGCCTCCACGGTATGGATAGGAGGCCGGCCTGAAAAATCAACTATTCCGCAGATTCCACACATGAGGCCACGTCCGTTTGAATGGGGAACAGGCCGTCCAGGCTGTCTCCCAGAAGAACAAGCGATAGTCTGCGCCACAACGACTGACACCGATGTGCGCCCGGAGAAATGACCTTCTCCAGGAAGCGGGCACGCCGATTATATCGCACGTTTGAGAGCGCATTGGCATGAGCAGGTATTGCATGGTTCATGCTGACGGTCCAGGTAAACGGTCTTTTGACAAATCTGATCCTTCAGTCTCGCGTGGAAATTATCGTTCCCGTGTCAGTGCGAGGAGTGAAACGACGAGGCAATCTCGATACTTAAAGGCAGAGATTGCTTCGCTTTGCTCGCAATGACAGCTCTTTTCCTGCCAGTACCTGAATGAACACCAAATTATGTCTGTTTTAATTGACATTTGTCCAGATTTGTGAAAGTTAATTCACGCCATTTGCCGTAACTGCTTGCGGCTACGCCGGTGAAATGCTTATCGCGAGGTGACGATTCATGATCCAGGTGAGATGCCCCGGCTGCGGATACCTCCAATCCTTGTCAGAAGAACGATTTCTCTCAATAGCCGAAGATTTTCTCCACTGCCCGCATTGTCATGAAAAGGTTCCCAAAGAATGGGCGCCTGTTGGCGGCGGCTCGGTTCCGGAAGAGGAGCGGCACAGGATGCTTGCATTCTCCCGGCGAATCCTCAACGGCGGTGAAATTACACGGGAAATAGTTCATGCCCTCGAGTCGCAGGTCCGCAAGTACGGTCCGATTCCCGAAAGCGCCAAAGCACTCGGCATAGGATATACCCATCTCGGCGAAAAAAAGAAAGCCGAAGAGTTTCTGGTTCAGGCCAGAAAAGAAATGCCGACAGACGCGGAAATTCTTCATCATCTCTTGGACGTGCTGTTTTCAGAGGAGAAATATTCCGAAGCCGCGCAGGTGGGACAGGCCCTCGTGGACGCTTTGGGACTTCGCGCGGATGACGAAGATATTGGCAGACTGGCGCTGGTCTATACCGAACTCGGCAAAATGGACGAGGCCGAAAAGCTCCTGAACGAACGTGAACCTGACGCCCGAAATTCACTTGTAAAACAGGCGCGACGCAGGGTGAACAAATCCTCCGGGATCGGAATCCTCTCTCTGTTTGGCGAGAGCAACCCGCTGCAACGCCTGTTCGGCTCTGCAGGCAAGGAAGGCTTGAAATCGCTCACCAACAGGGCGGGCACTTTCATGGGATTGTCCGGACGGCAACCGGAGAAAGCCATGGCTGGGAGCGAGGCAGCTGCTGAATTCAGAGCCGGTAAAGCTGTGATGGAATACTGGATATACACCCCGGAAACGAGCATTCCCCAGTGGGAAGACATACAGAGCTCCCTGGCGGAGCTGATTCCCGGAAAGTCCGAGCGGGAAAGGGCATTCGACCTCCTGGCTTCCTTGACTGACAACAACGAGCTCAGTATCGATTACATTTTGAAAACTGAAGGAAACGAGCTGTTCGATTACCCGGAAGAGCTGATACCTCAGAATTCCCGGGACTTCGGTGAGGACGACAGGAAGAACCTTTTGGATGCCCGCATGATAGTCCGATTGCGATTATCCGTGGAGCATTCCAGCGGAATTGAATACGTGTTCTTTATGATGCACTTCGCTGAGGCTGTCAGATCCGTGACGACCGGTGTTGTCCAGGACGCCGTTTCGCACACGCTCTGGGGGACGGATCAGTGGAAGCGCTGCGCAGCTCATCCCCGCCGCAAGATAGTTGAAGCGCACGTCCGCTGCGAATTGCTGGACGAGGGGGGCATCGTCTGGATTCATACACACGGGATGCAAAAATTCGGATTTCCCGAACTAGAGATGGAAGCTATTCCGAAGGAATGCGCTGCTTCCGCCCGCACCCTCCTGATGCTTGTTGCCGAAATCCTCGTGCAAGCCCGGGAAAGCAGGCGAGGGATTCAATGGCCGATGCCGCTAGCCGGCACTCCCGTTACGCTGGCCATGGAGGCGCTGCCCAAGGATGACGAAGATCATTTCCCCATAGGGAGCTTGAAGATCACTCCTCTTTGCGCGGGCGAGGAGTCCGCGGATCCGGATGCTTTGAAACGGATATTCAGCGAATTTCAGGGCAAACCGGCGTCACACGCTTCTGCGGCGAGAAGGTCGGCCTCTCCTCCGACTCGACCGGTTTCCGCTCCAAGAAAAGGGCCCGAAAAGCGAGAACTCCAGGAAAAAATCTTGAACGCGCACAGAAAAGCCAGGGAAGATCTCCCCATGTTCAAAAAAAGTTTTCAGCAGAGGCGCCGGACAGGCGGGCAGGTTCACGCCGTGAAAGTGGGCTTTCCTGCCCGAGGTGGAACGTACGAATGGATGTGGGTGTCGCTGGACGCGTGGCGCGGCAAATCCCTTGTGGGATACCTGGAGAACACCCCTGTCCTGCGAAAAGACTTGAGCAAAGGCAGCAGAGTTCAAATTGGCGAAGGCGAGATATTCGATTGGGTCATCGCGAGCGGCGGAGCGATAATACAGGGTGCGTACACGGAAAAAGTGGTCTGATACTCATCGCTTTGAACAAGGTCCGTGAGGCGGAATTCGCGGAAGATCTTCTTACAAGAAGTGCTCCCCGATTTCGCGTGTGAGCAAGCGAAATGGTCTGACCCCGAATCTTCATAGGATGGTAGCCTGAAGGAAGGCGTGCCTGTGGCAGGCATGTGGAAGCGACCGCTCCCGATGGAAGAAAAAATCCGGAGCCCCCGGGTGGGACACACGATCGTTGTACTGGAATACGTCCATGTGATGGCCGGACATCTGCGTGTCCTTGAAATTTCTCTCAATTCTGGCCAATATAGCACGAGTACACAGGAGAAATACGATATGGTTCTGTCCGGATGCCACGTAACGTGAAATTCCGACAAAAGGCATTTTCATGAACCTCAGCAAGATTCGCAGTCTTCTTTCGGGTAGGGCTTCGCTCGTGTATTTGATTTCCGAAGAAGAGGAGCGCGTAGAAAAACTCATTGCGGCTGCGGTGGCCAAGGCGCACGGGAATGCATGCCAGATCTATTCGTGGTCGTGTCTCAGGGGACTTACCAGAGACAATGAGCACGTGGTAGCCCAGAACGATCCTGTTGAGGGGCTGGATCACTTCCTGACGGTGAAAGGCAGATCCATACTCATATTCAAGGACCTCCACCTCTTCATACACAGCACGCCCAGGCTGATCAGACAGCTCAAAGAGTGCGGTCGCGCCGCGCGCATGACGGGCAAGAAAATATTCTTCATATGTCCCCAGTTGATTTTGCCGGATGAACTCTTTTCTCATTTTCGCATCGAAGATGTGGCACTGCCTGGATACCCGGAATTGTCACGGCTCCTGGACGCGTGCATTGCAGCGAAACAGGATGCTGAGGCGATCAGGAATTCCTTGACCGACGATCTGAAAGAAAAGCTGGTTCGCGCGGCGATGGGATTCACACTGGCCGGGGCAGCGGATGCATTCGAAGATGCTCTTGCCAGAGACACTTCCATCACCATTCGAACTGTGGATTCAGTACTGGACGAGAAGCAAATGCTGATCCGCAAGAGCGGTGTGCTGGAATATGTGAGCACTCAGGCCGGAGCCTGGGAAATAGGCGGATTGATCAACCTGAAACGGTGGCTGGCGGACAGGCGTAAGGCTTTTTCTCCCGAGGCTGCGCAGCTCGGGTTGACCCCGCCCAAGGGCATGCTTGTCATGGGTGTGAGCGGCTGCGGTAAGAGCCTCTGCATAAAAGCCATTGCGGCTCATTGGAAACTCCCTCTCTTGAGGCTGGACATGGGCAGGATCTATGATGGGCTGGCGGGGCTCCCCGAAGAAGCGATGCGCAAAGCGATCAAGACCGCGGAAGCCGTAGCCCCCTGCGTCCTCTGGATTGACGAAATAGAGGCGGGAATCGCCAATCAGCAGCAAAAGCAGGTTGGAGGAAAAGAAGCCCGTGTCCTGGCCCTTTTCCTGACGTGGATGCAGGAAAAAACCGCGGCGGTCTTCGTTGGCGCGACGGCAAACGAAGTCGAGGTGTTGCCTCCGGAGATCTTAAGAAAAGGAAGATTCGACGAATTGTTCTACATGGGGCTTCCTCTCAAGGACGAGCGCAGAGAAATCCTCGAGATTCATATGACCCGGCGAAACGTGGACCCAAAAGACTTCGACATGGATTATCTGGCCGATTCCACTGAAGGCCTCAATGGGGCTGAGATTGAACAGGGGATCATTTCCGCAATTTTCGAGAGTTCCTCCCAGCAGATGGAACTCACCGAGCATGTCATCTCAAATGCCCTGAGAAATATTGTTCCGCTCTCCAGGACCATGCGCGAACGAATTCAAAAAATAGAGGCCTGGGCGCGGGACAGAGCCATGAAAGCGTCCCTCGAAACCATGTGATTTTTTCTGAAGCGGACTATTGCCTCACGAAAAGTGAATTGATGAATGATGGCTGGACAGAATGCCAATGTCTTGATATGAGATGTCCCGGCGATCGGGAACATGATTTTGGACTGTCCCGATTCGGGGGCACAATGATACCGTTACCGGGATTTCCTTCGACCACGAGGGTTCTGCGCATCATCATCATCACAGCGGTTGTGGCTGCCCTGAGCGGGCCTGTGCACACGTTCGCCCTGTGGATGCCCTGGGCGAAGGAAGAGGACAAGGTCAAGAAAGCCGTTGAAGACGTCTGGAATGCGTTCGCATGGAACGATAAAAGAACGCTTAAACAGACGGTTGCGGGACCGGCCGCGCAGGTGTTCGTAGACCAACAGCTTGCGGCGGTGAGACAGCATAATGTCAAAACCTATCGGTTGCGTTTCAAGAGCATCAAAGTTGACAGGGTGCATCGCAAGATCGCTTTTGCGGAGTATTACAAAATTGCGACACTGGCAAACGGCCGAACCGTTACTGAGAGTCTCGTTTCCGTAGTGGAAAAAATCGATGGTCAATGGAAGCTCATGCCAAGCCACAAGAAAAAAGCGCCCGAGAACAAAATTGACGGCTCTCCGCCAGATGATACGGAAGCCGAGGTGTCGCAGCGGCCTACGCCCGGCCAGGATTCTGAGCCGGTTCAAGCGAGATGAGGTTTGATGCCCATGAGTGGCGCCGGTTCAGATTGCATCTTTTGTCAGATTATCAATGGCAAAATCGCAGCGGATTTTGTCTACGAAAATGAGCACGTGGTCGCGTTCCATGATGCGAAGCCGGTTGCGCCCGTTCATATTCTGATCGTTCCCAGGAAGCACATCCCGACGCTCAATGACATACAGCCGGGAGACGATATCCTCGCTCACGTCGGCCAGGCTGCGAAACACGTGGCCTCGATGTTCGGGGTTGATGAGAAGGGTTACAGATTTTTTATTAACGTGAATCGCGGAGGCGGCCAGGTCATTTTTCACCTGCATGCCCACGTGGTGTCCAAAGCCGTTTGATGAACCGGATACGCGATTGGAGCGGGGAAACGGTTTCTTATGGATGATTGCATTTTCTGCAGGATCATTGACGGTCGCGTGCCGGCCGAGATGGTTTACCAGGACGACAGCATCGTCGCGTTCCGGGACGCACGTCCCGCATCGCCCATCCATGTGTTGATCGTTCCCAGAAAACATATTCCCACATTGAACGACATTGCCGAAGACGACCGGATTCTTTCCGAAATCGGAACAGTCGCAAAGAAAATTGCAGGTCAACTTGGAGTGGGCGAATCCGGATATCGGTTCTTCATCAACGTGAACCGCGGGGGCGGCCAAGTGGTGTTTCACCTTCACGCACATGTCGTGGCGGGAAACGATCTGGGCACGTTCTTCATCAAGGCAGCGGTCTGTTGTGCAATAATCTGGAGGAAACTGGCGAGCCTGTTCGGCAGGTGATGGCGATGGGCTTACGGAGCAGTGGGACGTTGGGAAAACCGCTTTGTGACGACTGCTCCCCAATCCCGCCTGTTTCTATAGCAGTTCCCGAAAATTCTGTCGGATTCGTTCATACTTTCTCCCACATTCCGACCAGCCAATCATATCATTGCGAGGAGTGGAACGACGAAGCAATCTCAGTTTTGGTTAGTTCGAGATTGCTTCGGGCTTCGCCCTCGCAATGACAGTCTTCGAATCATATCGCGTAATCAAAACCGACACTTTTGAGAATCCCTGTAGGTCCGTTTACCTCACCGGGAATTCTGACTCTGTCCCGTCCGGTGCGCATCCGATAGACACGTCTGCCAGAGCAGCGTCTTGCTTTTCTTGTCCAGGGAAGCTTTCATCCAAGCCTCACCCATGAACCTGTGCACCAGGAGGCTGCACATGAAAACCATGGAGACGGTCATCGAAGCCCACACCCCCAACGCTCCCGTCCCGATCACGTGAATGCACACAAGAATCAAAGGAATCCTGAATAACCACATTCCGGTGAAGATGATCCTCATGGTGGCCATGGTGTCTCCTGCGCCTTGCAACGCGCCGGAAAGGGAAATGCCTATTGCCAGAAAAGGAGTTCCCAGCATGTTCACGCGGAGGTACCTGGTCATTTCTTCGAGAACGGCCCTGTCCTGCGTGATCATCCCTGAAATATCCGGTGCAAAAATGAAAATCAGCACTGTAGGAACAAGCACAATCAGGAGGCACATCCCCGCGGTGGCAGTCGCAACGGATCGCGCTCCATCCGGATCGCCGGCTCCCAACTTGTTGCCGGCCAACACCGCCGCGGCCATATTCAGTGCGAAAACGGGCAGAAATATGAACGCCTCTATGCGAACGCCTCCCGTCATCGCCGCAAGGGCGGTGATCTCTCCACCCTGCATCCGGCCCACGAGAAAATAGATGACCAGCGTTCCCGCGTTCCATGCTGTCTGCTGGAGAGCGGAGGGGACCCCTAGCTTCAGCAAATTCTTGATGCAGCGCAACCGCGGCCTCACGAGAGCTTCGATACGAATGCGACCGGACCCGAGAAAGATGTGGCTCATATTGAGGAGCATACCCACCGTGGTGGATGTTGCAGTGGCCCAAGCAATACCGATATAACCCATGGCAGGTACGGGGCTCCATCCGAAGCTCAGGACTACGTCGAGCGCCACATTGAGCAAAGCCGCTGCGAAGCTGTTTGCCATGGCAAGTCGCACTCGACCGGAAGACCGAAGGACTCCTCCCGTAATAATCATGAGATAGGTGGGAACCAGCACCAGGGAAAACACCTGGAGAAAATCTCTCGCGATCTCCTGTATGCCTTCGGGAATACCCGCCAGCCCAACGATCCCGGCTGGATAAACTTGTGCAACGACGGTCAAGACACCGGCGATGATTACTCCGATGATGATGGAATGCGCGGTGATACTTCCCACGCCGTCCACGGATTTCGCTCCGTATGCCTGCGAAATCATGGAAACCGTGCCCACGGTTATGCCGTTTGCCAGTATTATGAGAGTCCAATAGAGTTGGCTGACATAGCCCACGGCAGCCAGAATGCCCGTTCCCAGGAAGCCGGCAACGTATACGTCGGTTACGCCGATGGAAAACTGAAAAAACATCATGAGAATGATGGGCCAACCGAGGGACCAGGCCTCAATCAAGAAATGGCGCATTTCCTGGGTGTTGAAACGCAGGGCGTTCACGTAAGGGTTTCTCCCGTACTGTTGATGTGCCTGGTTCAAAGTGGGATCCGTCTTTAC
>DATHCX010000210.1:0-5312 GCA_035319325.1 Desulfomonilaceae bacterium | reverse complement strand
TGCCCCTTGGAGATGATGAGATCGGACTGCTCAAACCTGCGAACAAACTCCGGGGAGCATTCTCCGGGGATGGTTCCGGGAATATCGGACCCGTTGTCGATCACCTCCACCAGATCCGTAATCCCTGTAATCTCAGCGTCTTCTCTGGTGACGTCGTTTATCACGGGCCCACCCTTCACCACGAAGGTAATCTTTTCGGCCGGTAATTCCTCCACCAACAGACGATCGAAGACTATCTCACCCGCATTGTCGCCCAGGTATAGTATCGCAGTGGCCCTGTCCATGTGCTCTCTAAATTCTCGGAGGGTCGCCGTGGAAATATGGCGAGACACGGCTTCAGTCATGATTTGTCGTATGTCCTGCCGGTCCGCGCGAGAATGTACCGCAAAATCCATGGCGTTTCCTGCTATGGAAAGTCTGAGTGCGGCCCCCAAAGGATCTGGCGACTGCCGAACGAATTCTTTCATTTCCGGATAGATTTCCAGAGCTTTTCTGTTGCATATTTGTTTGGAGATCCGGTACGGATCGTCCAGTCCCGTTGATTCTCTGACGATCCTATGAATCAGTCCTCCGGCTACGGGAGGCGGTCGGCGAAGGTCGTAGGCGCGGAGTGCGTCCAGAACCTTTCGGAGAACCTGTTCATGGATCTGTTCATCCGGGGTGGCATGTCGCGCCGCTTCCAGGGATTGTCGGACCAGACACGGAAGGCATTCAAGATAGGTTTTCAAGAGCTTTAGTTTACTCCTTGATTTCCAACGATTTTACCACGCTCCCGGGAAATAGGACAGGAGATCGCTCCCGACAGTGGCATGCTCTGTACGGCGCTACTCCCACCGCTGATACGGATTCGCTTTTTTACACGTAACTCGATTCTGGGCACAGGCTGGGGGCACTCCTTCGCTGCGGACGACGCAGAGCCGTCTCATCACTTCGCTCAGCAGAGCCCCCAGCCCTGGAATCTCACGAATCTTGTGGCGAATGCGTATGATGCATGGATCCCGTCTTTCCCGGCACCTCCCCTTTTGGCGACGTTCCGGCCTGAACCACGGTCATTCGTTCTTTTGACTTTATTTTTTTTGCACATTCGATTATTCTTGTACCACTGTCAAAGTCCTTTTGGATTCCGCATTGATTGTCTACTTTCCTGTTGGGAGCCAGCACTCGCGGGACTGATTAATTATTTCGACATCTTTTTTTGGCATCCTGAAGCAATTATGCCGGACTTCGTGAACTTGCTCGCCAAAACGTGGGCCATTTCGCGTCTTCCCAGAAAGGAGTTTATAATGAAAAAACTTCTTGTCGCCTGCATCTTGGTGGGTACGCTCGCAGCCGCGGCCCACGCGTCATCAGTGTGCTCCGGGTACCTGGCGTCACCGGACCAGCTGTGTGACAAAATCAATCAGTTAAAAGACGTGATTCGCTCCAGCTGTTACAGGTCGGGTGTGACGCTCTGGGCACCTTTTTACTACTGGACATGCAAGGACGACTCAAAAAGGATATTCTACTGCTACACCCTCGTGCCTCTCGGCCAGTTCGATGCGGACCTCCAAGAAAAGGTCCAGTGCGCGGTGAGCGACTGCAAGGTCGAACCGGTGTACGTTCCCGTTCGGATCATCCGGGCCGGGGGCATGCGCTCGTGAGCCTGCAGTGATCGGGCCGTGCGGGCCGATCATCCCGCGACGGTGACATGTAACGGAGATTTTCACATGATGACGAGTCTGGATGGTTTCATTTTCGGCTTTATCGCAGGTATCATGTTCACCTATCTCATTATTTTCAATCGAATTTGATTCGGAGTCGCCGATCGCGGCGGGAATTCTCCCACCTGCGCTCGCCGATCTGAACGCGACCGAAAGACGGTCCGCCTCCATCCGCGAAATTGCAACACAATCTCCTGGATACCTGCTCGCCCCAGAAGCAATGCGATACGTCATCTTCAATACTTACGACTTACCAATGCGCTTTAGAGTAGTTCTCGAAAATTGTGTCGGTTTTTCTCATCATTTTGGCCCGCATGCCTGTGGTCCAATCATGTCATTGCGGGGAGTGGAACGACGAAGCAATCTCTGTTTTGGTCAGTTGGAGATTGCTCTGTCACTACGCTCCTCGCAATGACATGCTTCAACATGGTACATGCAAGGGAAGGCTTATCAATCCGACAATACTTTCGAGAATCACTATAAAAGCAGAAAGATTGGGAAGCCTCCCTATAAAGAAACTCCCACCCGAAGGCGAGTGTGAAATGTCTTGAGGTGTGGTCCAGGGAGGAACTTCTTACAAGAAGCCACACGATGTCAAATAGTTGAAAGCGCACTGATAGTGGACGTGGACTTCGTTCAGTCTGCACTGCGGCGATCGCCAGCCAAAAGCTGAAAAAGAATCATATCGTCTATTTTTTTCCGTCAGCAGCTCTTGCGGCCACCGGGTTCGGGTCCGGTTTCAATGGCGCTGAGGTTGGGGTATCTGTGCCGTCAACGGTGTCCTTAAAGGTCTTGATGCCTTTCCCCACCTGATTCATGATCTCCGGTATCCTTTTGGGACCGAAAACCATCACGACTACCACTAGTATTAAAATCAACTCCGTTGGTGAAGGAATTCCCATTGTTGCCACCCGTCCGTTTTGCTATTGCCCATAGAGAAGCACAGCCAGTATACGCGGAAGGAGTTTCAAGGTCAACGGCCACACCAGGTGGCGCTGCCGTCTTTGCCTCGGTTCATTGCGGAACATCATGCTTGCGATGAGAACCAGCCCTTTCCCTGACAACGGCCAGATATTTGGCATTCGCTGCTGTATTATCCGTAAGCTGGATGTTGACACTTGTAAAATACTTGAGTAAAATACGCCTTCTAACGGAAGGAATTGTAGATTTCATAAAACCAGAGACTCGATACAACCGCTCGGATTTCAGAGGCGCCACTCATGATCCTGGTAAAACACGTGGAAAAGCATTATGGAGACCAGACGGTGCTGCGCAACCTGAATCTGCATATAAAAAGGTCCACCATAAGCGCTATTGTCGGAGGATCGGGAGAAGGCAAGACTGTACTGCTTCGCATCATGATCGGCCTGGAACAGCCGGATTCGGGATCGGTCTTCATAAATGACGAGAATATAGTGGGGATGCGCTCCAAGGATTTGAACAGGATCCGAAGGACCTTCGGAGTACTTTTCCAGGAATCGGCGCTCTTCGATTATTTGAACGTGGGAGAAAACGTCGCGTTCCCCATGAGAGAACACCTGAAGCTCTCGGAAAAAGAAATCAAGAAGCAGGTCGAGGAAAAACTGGCCCAAGTCGGGTTAAGCGGAGAACAGGACAAGAAGGTCTCCGAGCTTTCCGGCGGGATGCGAAAAAGAGTCGGCCTTGCCCGGGCGCTGGCTTTGCAACCGGATATCATCTTTTTCGACGAACCGACCACGGGCCTCGATCCTGTCACGGCAGCCACCATTTACGACCTGATCGTGAAAACCGCAGCGGAGCGCCCCCTCACCTATGTCCTGGTGACGCATGATGTGCAACGTGTGCTGGATTTTACGGACGAAATCTTCATGATTCACCACGGCAACATAATATCCACTGCAACGCCCCAAGAAATAAAGCAGAATCCTGAACACGTGATTCATCGCTTCATGATGGGACAATCCATCGACCCCAATTCGAAAACGCCTCTGTCGGATGCGTGAAAGATGGGGGGACCCTCTTTGTAAAGAGTGTCCTCCACGATTTCACGTATTTGAAAGCGCAACCGTCTCAGATGAAGTCCCACTGTCAGTTTGAATTCGCTTGGAATGGAAATGGGTCTGCAGGCTGCCGCTCGGATCTCAGGGCTTGTAGTACATAAGCCATTTTGCGAATGGTTCCACATCTTCTGCCAATTGGTTCAGATCGGCCTCAGACATGGGCCTGAACGACTTTGCGTATTCAACATTCTGGCGGAGCTGGAGGGTGGAATCACATCCCAGAACCGCGGTGGTTATCGGCTGCGATAATGCAAAATGAAGAAACGGCTCCATCCCGGTAAATTTCGGCAGCCGCTGGACGAGTCCACGCAGATAGACTTTCATGCCGATGATGCCCATGTTCTTGCTGCGAGCCAGGGGAATGACTGAACCCGGAAAGCTGCTGTGCTCAAGCTCTGCGGGGTTCACCGGGAGCAGCACGGTGTCGAAGTCGTGCATCTCGATACAGCTGCATAGTACTGCAGGATCATGGTGCCCGGTAACTCCCACGAACCGTACCAGGCCCTTTTGTTTGGCTTCGACAAATGCTTCGATCGCCCCGCCAGGACCGAAGATCTCTTTGATGTCCCCCTGGGTCCTGACGTCGTGAACCTGCCAGAGATCCAAATAATCGGTCTTCATGTTCTTCAACGTCAAATGGAGGTGAAGAAGAGCCCCTTTTTTATCGCGTGCGTGGGATTTGCTCGTGAGAAAAACGTCTTTTCTGCGCTCCTTCAAGGAATTCCCGTAATAGCTCTCGCTTCCCGAGTAGGCCCTCGCAGATTCACAGTAATTGATGCCCAGGTCAATAGCCTCGTTAATGAGACTGTATGCCTCCTCATGTCTGTCGAACGTCCGGAGCACACCCTCTCCGCCTAGGCCGAGCACCGTGACCTCGACTCCGGTATTGCCGAGCATTCGCCTTTGAAGTTTCATGACCGACCCTGGTCCATCTCGTCTCTCGCATCCAAAACCCTGGCAGGTTCTTTCGCTAGAATGAGAGGTTACTGCAATTCATCATACTGATGTTTTCCAATGTGTACGGCTCTTTGTTCATTCGCATCGCTCATGATACACGGGAACCGTCGCATTTCACAAGCATCATTCGGGCGCTGCTTCACATGAGAATCAATTTGACGGGGACCTTACCTACCCTGCCCGGAGAAAGTGACTGACCCTGGGCGGCCTATCGCCGATATGAAATGCTCTCACCCGATCTTCTGCCGAACGATCCGTCATGGTTATGCGGCTGTGCTGCCTGAGGTGTTCGGCCCATGAGTTCACCATGAAGTGTTCCACATATCTGCCGGGATGTGCCACGTCCCTGTACACTCCCCATCTGATGGCTCCGTCCCGTCGCCGCACCCGCGCGAATTCCTCCATGGCCTTGATAAATTCGAGAGAATTCTCAGGATCTATTCGATATTCCAGCATCACCATAACCGGACCGTCTTCGGGTCGAGGCTCGGTCACCACTACCGGTTCTCCCCAGTGCAGAGACGGCCTCAGGTCCATCTCCTCCCCGACTTTCAAGCGCCAACGCATCACGGCTGCCAGACCGAGAAACAGTCCTACGGCCGAGCATAGTAAGGCC
>DATHCX010000209.1:0-2527 GCA_035319325.1 Desulfomonilaceae bacterium | reverse complement strand
ATTGCTGAGGTTTCTGAGCAACTGGCTGAAAGCATTTGGGGGACAGTTGGTCTGTCACGCCGGAGGTCGCGAGTTCGAGTCTCGTCGCTCCCGCCACAAACGATTATAACATCAGGGACTTACAAAATAACCCCTGTTCCTAAAGCTTGGGCGTTATGCCCGTTGTTCAGAATTTGTTCAGAAATTTCCCCGGAAGCGTCACCTTCCGGGATTTCTTTTTTCGGCCTGGCAATCCAGATTTCCGTGTCACCATTGTCAAAGGTCATGCCTTCAATAGCCCTGACAAGATCCTGATCACTGAATCTCCCATAGCGTCCAGCTATTCCTCGTGAGTGTCCCATGATTGCCTCACGGATTTCGAAATCCATGCCACTCCTGGCCGCATTGGTTTTCCATACGTGACGAATATCGTGAAGGGTAGGGCATGGGGTAAGTTCAGCAGCTTTGACTGCTATGGTCCAGGGCTTCCGCAACGAATCCTCACATGGAGGTCTGCCACCGTCTATCAGAAATACACGTGTTCGACGTCAGCGAGGAAAAGCAGCCATAATCGGAAAGTTCTGCTTTTCCGAGGTGGTTTGTTTGCCACAGAACCGAAACGCGGCGAATTCCGATTGCTGGTTTGGATTGGCCTTCTCATTTCTTTATCGAATAAGTATGGTATCATGGTTCCGAAGTTTTCCCGGAATTCAATGCAATAAGTCCGGGGCCAGTGCTCAGAGTCGAAACGCAGCCTATTTTGAAGGAGAAATTCATGACCAAGCAGCCTTCTCGTCGCGATTTTCTGAAGTCGGGGTTGGCGGCCTCAGCCGTCCTCATGGTGGGAGCCAAGACAACAGGAGCGGGGCAAGGATTTCAACTATTTGAGAAGAGTTCAATCGGATCCTTGGAATTGCCCAACAGATTCATCAAATCCTCCACGTGGAGCGGAACAGGGGACAAGAAGGGGTTTGTAACCGATCGTACCCTGTCATTTCATAACGAGGTGGCGCGGGGCGGCGTCGGCCTGATCCTTACCGGAAATCAGATCGTCATGAGCAATGGAATAAGCCTACCGTATTCCATTGGCAACTATGACGACAGCCAGTCTGAAGGCTTAAAGAGGCTCGTAGATTCGGTTCATAAAGAGGGTTGCAAGGTCGTTGTCCAGATCTCCCATTCGCTGGCGAGATCCAATCCTAAACTATTCTTCGCTGAAGGTGACGAGCTATGGGGCGTGTCGGCAGTGCCTTATTCACCGGATTCTCCCGTTCCGAAAGAGATGACCAAGGCCGAGATCACTCGCCTCGTGGAAGCCTATGACGCGGCAGCGGTACGATCGGTGCGATGTGGGTTCGACGGAGTGATGCTCCACGGAGCACATGGGTACGGTCTCCATCAGTTTCTGTCCCCGGCTTGGAATAGACGCGGCGATTTGTACGGTGGAAGTTTGCAGAACCGGTATCGCGTCGTTGGAGAGATGATGGAAGCAATGAAAGGAACCTTGGGACCGGATTATCCCATATTGTTCAAACTCAGCGCCCAGGATTTCGTCAACGGTGGACTTGAACCCCCAGAGGCTTTGGAGATTGCACGACGCCTGCAGGATGGCGGGGTTGCGGCCATCCAGGTGAGCGCTTGCTGCACCGCATCCGAAAAAGATAAGCACTGCCCCAAGACAGAGATTCTCGAACAGAAGGACGAAGGCTATCTGTCAGATTTCGCTCAGTACGTGAAAGACTCGGTGAAAGTGCCGATAATAGCCGTTGGCGGAATTCGGTCTCTATCGACAGCGGAGGGCATCCTGAAGGATGGCAAAGCAGACTACATTTCACTGGCACGACCTTTGATCCGGGAGCCCAACCTGATCAACCAATGGAAAAGCGGAAACACCGCAAAAGCGAAGTGCATATCGTGCAATGGATGCTTCGAGACCGGCATGCAGGGACTGGGGATTTCGTGCAAGATAGAGCGGATGCTCAAAGAACAGCGCGGAGAGTCGTGATGCAGGGGATAACAGATCGCTCTGACAAGGGGTGAAGAGCAGGGAAACATGGACCCGTAGATAGAGGGCGGCCTCGAATCTTCTCGTGCAATGCTCACGCCACGGGATCATAGCACTGAGTACCGTCTCTACATTGCGATCTGGATTCCGATTGACGCTCATCGAGCGAAGGGAATATATACCCAAGAAGAGTGAACTTATGTCACTGTGTGAAAAGAATGGTAGGTGAAAGCCAGAATGACTAGAAACCAGCGCTGAGTGCGACATTGTGAAATAAGGAGGGGGTGGGATTATGTTTCAGAAAGGACTGGCAGGCAAGACTGGGGTAATCTTGGGGCTGTTCTTGGTTATCTTAATGTCAGGAGCGTCCTTTGCTGGCGACATTGACAAGAATCAGGCTCTGGGAGAAGCGTGTGAGAAAGGTGATTTGGCGGACGTCAAAAGCCTATTGGGTCAAGGAGCGGACGCCAATGCTGAGACCAACGGCTGGACTGCCCTGATGCTTGCTTCAGGTGAGGGTCACACCGAGATTGTGAAACTGCT
>DATHCX010000208.1:0-2813 GCA_035319325.1 Desulfomonilaceae bacterium | reverse complement strand
CCCGTCATACCGAAATTGAAATTGTTCACACAAATAACCTTCAGATTCACGTTCCTTCGAGCCGCATGGATCAGATGATTTCCGCCGATGGCGAACAGATCCCCGTCACCCGAGAAAACGGTCACGTGGAGATCGGGCTTTGAAAGGGTCAAACCCGTTGCAAACGGAATGGCTCTCCCGTGCGTAGTATGATATGTGTCCATGTCAAGGTATCCTGCAACCCGTCCTGTACACCCGATTCCGGAAACCACTGCGCATTGATCCACAGGAATCCCTTTTCGCCTCATGGCCTCGATAAATGTGGTCAAAACCACTCCCAGGCCGCATCCCGGGCACCATATATGGGGTATTCTTCCTGGTTTCAGATACTTGTCGTCAGGATGGAGGCCGTGATCCTTTTGAATCGTCTTGTCTTCGGCCTCTTTGTCGAAGGGCTGCAACTCTCTTAACCGTACTTTCATGTATGCCCCACACTCGTCTTTGTTGTATCCGGTCAAAACAAGCGGTCGTCTTCAGCGGCCACGCGCAGATTGACACGTCGGCGCTTGCGACCGGTCACCGGTCCCTCGTTAGAGATATTCGCCGACGGCTTCTTCTATTTCCTGTGGCGTGTGAATGGAGCCTCCCATAAGCGCCATCAGCAATACGTCCGCTTTTCCCTGAGACGTACGTTCTACTTCGTAGGCCATTTGTCCGTAGTTTATCTCCGGGACCACAAACGCCTTTACGCGTTGGGCCAACGTTCGGATGGTTTCCGACGGAAACGGCCATAGTGTGATGAGTCGAAGCAATCCTACCTTGCGGCCGCGCTGTCTCAGGTTTTCCACGGCCTGGCGCGCGACCCGGGAGGTGCAGCCGTACGCCACCACCACCACCTCGGCATCTTCCAGGGCCACGTCGTCGAATCGTATGATGTTGTGGGCGTTTTTCCTTATCTTGTCCACTATATGGCGAATATTGCGCTCCTGAACCACATTCGTGATGACGGGATAGCCTCGCTCGTCATGGGTGAGGCCCGTTACATGAACGTGATAACCGTCGCCCGCAACCGCCATCGGGGCAGGCATGGGCCCTTTCGAATCGAAGGGAAGATAATTCCTTTTTTCGGACGGCTTTCTTCGCTGCACCACCTTGAGTTCTTCTGCTCGTGGTATTACGACCCTCTCGGTCATGTGGCCCACGACTTCGTCAGACATGACAAAGACCGGCTGCCTATACATTTCGGCCAGGTTGAAAGCTTCCAAGGTGAAATCGAAACATTCCTGCGGGGAAGCCGGAGCCAGTGCAATGCAGCCGTAATCGCCGTGTGAACCCCATCGGGCCTGCATCACGTCTGCCTGTCCGACAAGGGTCGGCAATCCCGTGGATGGGCCTGCACGCTGCACGTTCACCACCACACAGGGAGTTTCAGTCATCATTCCCAGCCCGATGTTCTCCATCATGAGGGAGAACCCCGGACCCGAGGTGGCAGTCATCGATTTGACGCCGCCCCACGAAGCTCCCAGAATGGCAGCCATGGAAGCGATTTCGTCTTCCATCTGGATGTACACGCCACCGACTTCAGGTAGCCGCCGTGCCATGCGTTCGGCCACCTCTGTCGCGGGAGTGATGGGATATCCTGCAAAGAATCGGCAGCCCGCGGCCAAACCGCCTTCTGCGGCGGCAGCGTCCCCGTGGATGTAGTGTTCGCCTGTCAAAACGTCCTTATCCGCCATGTAAGAATCCTAAGATGGTTGCATTCACGCGCGGGGCGGTCCTCCGTGATGAGGTCCCCGGAAAATCTTCGAATGAGCCCAGCAGGTCTCGATTGGTCGAGCCGTGGATACGTCTATCGTTTTGTGTACCGCTTGTCTTTCCGAGAATAGCGAATGGTAACCTTTTGTATGTCTTCCTCGGTGATTTTCTTCGCTTCCCTCAATTCCGTGAAGACGGCAAATTCGGGGCAAATGATGCTGCACAAGCCGCATTCCACGCAATCCTCAGCCTGGAAGACCAATTCGGGTGGGTGATAGCCCTTGGCATTGAAGCGTTTGCTCTCTTTCAAGCAAGCGTTGGGACAAAACTCGATACAAAACCCGCATCCCTTGCAGCGACTTTCTATTATGACCACATTCCCCTGCGGGATGGAATGAGCCTCAGCATCCAGAGGCAGGCGCCAGAATTTCATAGATGTGTCTCCGCCCAGAATTATACACTAATTTGATAGTATATTCGTTTTTTTCCAGGAGTCAATTCAGAACCTTCCTTCCCGTCACTGCGAACAGTCAATCGCTTTCGCGTGTAACCAAGCATGCCCATCCGCTGAAGCCGGCTGCCATACCCATGCGATTTCAAACAAGTATCATGGCGGGGACCCTCCAGGCATCAGAGGTTATGCGAAATCCCCGGCACGCGTTATTCGAATCTCATGGCTTCGGCTGCATCCAGACTGCTGGCCCGCATGGCAGGCATGAAGCCGGACGCTACGCCCAGCAATCCCGCGAAACCCACCCCACACACCAGACTCAAGATGAAAACGGAGTAATTGGGGACCGTTCCGAACACCTTTTTGAGAATCTCCACCGAAGCGCTGCCGAACGCTATTCCGCAGACGGCGCCCACCAGGCTTATGGAAACCGCCTCCAGAAGGAATTGTGACATGATCATGGATTCCGTTGCACCCACTGCTTTTCTCAATCCGATCTCGGTGGTTCTCTCGCGGACAGCAGCCAGCATCACGTTGGTGATACCCAGTCCGCCCAGGAGGAGCGTCACTGCCAGAGCGGCGTACAGAAAGAGTTTTACGAGGAGGACCGCATTCTGGATGGTTTTGA
>DATHCX010000207.1:0-18300 GCA_035319325.1 Desulfomonilaceae bacterium | reverse complement strand
TGCCGGATTTCATGACCAAGAGAGATTGCTTCGTCGCTGCGCTCCTCGCAATGACAGGCCCGAGCAGTGTCATTGCGAGGGGGACGGGCCCGACACCATCGCAGTTGCACCCTAACGCGAAGATATTCCGCGATTCCCCGTGGAAATTTCGTAGAAGCGTGATATTATAACCCCTTTGGCAAAATCACCGTAGCAGGTGATTCGTCTTGACTTAATCTTGGATTTGCCGTAATTAATCCAACTAGTTGCTTATATAGTCTAAAGTGAGTGTTAGATGACCGAAGTTCAGGCATTCTCCGATACTCCCCCGGCCCAGAGGGCACGGATACTCACCCAGGCGCTCCCGTACATAAGGAGCTTCAGGGGAAAGCGCATTGTCATCAAGTACGGCGGCAGTGCCATGATCGACGAACGGTTGAAAAAAGATTTTGCCGAAGATGTTGCTTTGATCAGCTTTATCGGTATGAAGCCCATCATCGTGCATGGCGGAGGGCCGCAAATCGGTGAGCTTCTCGGAAAACTGGGCAAGGAGAGCAGGTTCGTGAAGGGGTTGCGAGTCACGGACGAGGAAACCATGAACGTAGTGGAGATGGTCCTTGTGGCAAAAGTGAACAAGGATGTGGTGTCCTTAATAAACTCCTACGGGGGCAGGGCAGTTGGAATCTCCGGCAGGGACGGCAGGTTGATCAGGGCAAGAAAAGCCCGGCCGGCGAGACTTGCTGACACCGATGAGGACCTGGGGCTCGTGGGAGAAGTGGACAAGATAAGTCCCGATATCATAGCCTGTCTTGAAGACCGCAATTTCATTCCCGTTGTCGCTCCGGTGGGTGCGGGGCCGGAAGAAAAGCCGTACAACATCAATGCAGATACCGCGGCGGGCGCGCTTTCGGCTGCTCTTGGTGCCGAAAAGTTTATCGTCCTCACGGACGTGCCGGGTGTCATGGATTCGGAAAAAAAGCTGATTTCAAGCGTTTCCGAGGACAAGGCACAGGAGCTGATTCGGGACGGCGTGGTGTCCGGCGGGATGATTCCGAAGATTCGGTGCTGCCTGAATGCCTTAAGCGGCGGTGTACCCAAGGCCCACATCATAGATGGCAGGGTTCCCCATGCGCTTCTCTTGGAATTGCTGACCGACGAAGGCATCGGTACGGAACTCGTCCGAGACGCACCTCCGGGATTATAGCATGCGCCGCAGCCCCGTCCCCGTGCTTCGCGAATTGTTCTTCTTGAACTGCGGGGCTTCGAGACATTAATCATTCGACAGATGCCGCCGGTCGGTCGTGCACGGATTCCGTTCCGGGCTTGCTCCGGAATCTGAGTTGGTCCAGATGGCTCATTGGGGTGGTGACCGGAGATTTGAACAGAGTTGAGGAAGTGAGGTCGAGATTGTGGACTCCAACGATTTTGTGGAATTGAATAATCAGCACGTTTTCAATACGTACGGTCGCATCCCGGTGATGTTGGTGGAAGGTTCGGGATGCGTGGTGCGGGACAGTGACGGAAGGGAATACCTGGACTTCATAGCGGGTCTCGCTGCTTGTACTCTCGGTCACGGCCATGCGGGCCTGGCAAAGGCCATATGCGAGCAGGCCGGTAAACTGATTCATGTTTCGAATCTGTTCCATATAGAGCCCCAGATCCGGTTGGCCAAATTTCTTACCGATAATTCCTTCGGCGACAAGGTATTCTTCTGCAATTCGGGAGCGGAAGCGAACGAGGGAGCAATAAAGCTTGCCAGGAAGTATTTCCACGACCGCGGAGAGCACGACCGGTTCCAGATCATTACCATGGACGGTTCCTTTCACGGCCGCACCCTGGCAACTCTGGCAGCGACCGGCCAGACCAAGTACCGCAACGGATTCGAACCTCACGTTGAAGGCTTCTCGCACGTTGCGTTCGACGATGTAGGTGCACTGGAGCATGCCGTGACGTCTCGAACAGCGGCCATCCTCCTGGAACCCATACAGGGAGAAGGCGGAGTTCGCGTGCCGGGCCCCGATTTTCTTCGTCGCGTGCGGGAACTGTGCGACAGGACCGGCATTTTGATGCTCCTGGACGAAGTCCAAACGGGCATGGGACGCACCGGAAGGCTTTTCGCGTACGAGCATTCGGGGATCGAGCCCGACGTAATGACTCTGGCGAAAGGAATTGCAGGAGGAGTAGCCATGGGCGCTCTCCTGGCAACGGATCGGATTGCCAAAGCTTTCGTGCCGGGAACCCATGCTTCCACCTTCGGGGGCAATCCGCTTGCATCTGCGGCCGGGATTGCCGTAATGCGAGAAATCCTTTCTCCAGGATTTCTCGCCCGCGTGCAGGACTTGGGCCGCCACCTGAGACTTCGGCTTGGAGAGCTTGCTGCTCGTCACGACGTGATTCGAGAAGTGAGGGGGATAGGCCTGATGCAGGCAGTGGATTTGCGTGTTCCCGGCGCGGATGTTGCCTCGGCAATGCGACAGCAGGGTGTTCTGGTAAATTGCACGGCAGACACCGTACTTCGTTTTCTGCCGCCGCTCGTCGTGACAGAGAAGGAAATCGATGAAATGGTGACCGCGTTGGATTCCGTCTTGAGCGGGAGGGAGAGCATCCGACCATGACACAGACGAGGCATTTTCTCACCCTGGCGGACTATTCCCGGGAAGAGATTCTTTCTCTGGTGAACAGGGCCGCCGAATTGAAGAACGGCCTTCCGGGCAAGGGAAAGCCTCTGCCTCTGGAAGGGCGCAGTGTGGGCATGATTTTCGAGAAGCCCTCGACCCGCACCCGCGTGTCTTTTGATGTAGGCGTCCAGCAGCTGGGCGGTCATGCCATTTTTCTGAACTGGTCGGATATCCAGATCGGCAGAGGTGAACCCATACGGGATACCGCACGAGTCCTATCCAGGTATCTTGACGCTATCGTGATTCGCACGTACGGGCACAATATTCTGATCGAATTCGCCAAGTGGTCTACGGTTCCCATAATAAACGGGCTTTCGGATCTCCTGCACCCGTGCCAGGTGGTGGGCGATCTTTTAACCTTGCAGGAAGCCGGCGTAAATATCTGCACCATGAAGGCCGCGTGGATCGGCGACGGGAACAATGTCGCCAATTCATGGATCGATGCCGCAAAGATACTGGGTTTCAAACTTACTCTTGCATGCCCTCGGGGCTACGACCCGGACGCGGACTGCAGCACGGACAATGTCACGCTTCTTCGTGATCCGGCGGAGGCGATGAGGGGTGCGGACGTCGTATCGACAGACGTGTGGGCTTCAATGGGCCAGGAAGACGAAATTCGCGATAGGCGCCAGGCGTTCAAGACCTACCAGGTGGATTCCAACCTGTTGAAATTCGCGTCCGAGAATGTGTACGTCCTTCACTGCCTGCCCGCTCACCGGGGTGAAGAGATAACCGATGAAGTGATTGAATCGGAGCATTCGCTCGTGTGGAACCAAGCGGAGAATAGGCTTCACGTTCAGAAAGCGATTCTGGAGATGCTCGTTGGAACATGATGTGGATGAAGCGTGCGTGCGGGCCAAATGGTTACCGCGTGCCCGCTCAGGGGAGGTTTCGTGAAGGAGAAGAAAGTAAACAAAATCGTGTTGGCCTATTCCGGCGGGCTTGACACCTCCGTCATCCTGCACTGGCTTGTCGACACGTACCAGTGTCCAGTCATTGCGTTTGCTGCTGACCTCGGCCAGGGAGAGGAACTCGAACCCCTGGAAGAAAAGGCAAGAGCCGCAGGGGCTCAATCGATACAGATCAGGGATCTGCGCGAAGAATTTGTTCGGGACTATGTGTTTCCCATGTTCCGGGCAAACGCGATTTACGAAGGCACGTATCTTCTGGGGACTTCCATAGCCAGGCCGTGCATAGCAAAAGCCCAGATGGAGCTTGCCGCTGCGCAAGAGGCCGATGCGGTGAGCCATGGAGCCACCGGAAAGGGAAATGATCAGGTTCGCTTCGAGCTGACCTATCTGTCCATGAACCCCAGAATCGTGATCATTGCCCCCTGGCGTATCTGGGATATGCGATCCCGTTCCGATCTCATCGCATACGCTCTCAAAGCAGGTATTCCCGTAACTTCGACAGCGGAGAAACCCTACAGCATGGACAGGAATCTGCTGCATCTGAGTTTCGAGGGCGGTATTCTTGAAGATCCCTGGGCGGAACCGCCCAGAAGCATGTTCGTGTTGACCGTGGATCCCCGTGACGCTCCTGATGCCGAAGAGGAGATCGTGCTGAGCTTCGAGGAGGGCGATCCCGTGGCCATAAACGGACAGCGCCTTTCTCCAGCCCGGCTCCTTGAGGCGCTCAATGTCATCGCGGGACGTAACGGCGTGGGCAGAGTGGACATGGTGGAAAACCGCTACGTGGGCATGAAAAGCCGGGGGGTCTACGAAACGCCTGGCGGAACCGTCATCCATGTTGCACGCCGCTCTCTGGAGTCTATAACTCTCGATCGTGAGATCATGCATCTGAAGGATGAGTGGATTCAGCGGTATGCATCGCTCGTGTACAATGGGTACTGGTTTGCGCCTGAAAGAGTGATGCTTCAAGCGGCCGTGGATGAAGCGGCGAAAGCAGTGTCCGGGCAAGTTAGGCTGCGGCTTTACAAAGGGAACACCACCGTGACCGGCACGGCTTCCGAGAGGTCTCTGTACGATTCTCGTTTTGCCACATTTGAAGAAGACGAGGTGTATTCGCAGGCGGATGCTGAAGGATTCATCAGGCTCAATGCCCTGCGCCTGCGTATCCGGTCCATGATGGAAAAGCAGTAGCCTGCGGCATGAGGCGGGGGCAGTGAGGACATTTCATGGCGAATGACGGGAAAAAGAGTCGGCTCAAAGTACCGAGGCGCTCCGGGCAATCCACCGGTATCCGGAAAGGCCGGTTCAAGACGGGAATGGACTCCGAGTTCGCCGTGTTCAACGCATCTATAGGCTTTGACAGGAGATTGTATGCCGAAGACATCCTCGGGAGCGTTGCTCATGTGAGAATGCTGGGCAGACAGGGTATAATTGCCGCCGCGGATGCTGACGTTATCGAGAAAGGGCTCCGGGAAGTTCTTACGGATATTGGGCGTGGGAAGCTGGAGTTCAGCGAGGAACTCGAAGACGTGCACATCAATGTGGAGGAGGCACTCAAGGCCAAGATCGGTGACGTTGCGGGAAGGTTGCATACCGGTCGAAGCCGCAACGACCAGGTTGTGCTGGATCTGCGTCTTTACCTCAGGAATCGCAGCCGTCTCATTCAAATGGACCTTCTCGAATTAATGGATGCTCTTGTGAATCAGGCAGACGCATACGTTGACGCGATCATGCCCGGGTACACCCATTTGCAGCGTGCACAGCCGGTGCGTCTGTCGCATCATCTTCTGGCATATTTCGAGATGTTTCGCCGGGATTGGGAACGCTTTGGCGATGCAGAGGAACGCATGAACCGCATGCCTCTCGGAGCCGCAGCACTTGCGGGCACCACCTTTCCCATAGACAGAGACTCCGTTGCCCAGGAACTGGGATTCCCACACGTTGCTAACAACTCGATGGACGCGGTCTCGGACAGGGATTTTGCCGCGGAATTTCTTTTCAATTCCTGTTTGATCATGATGCATCTTTCCCGGTTGTCCGAAGAGTTGATTATCTGGTCCACGTCGGAATTCGCGTTCTGTTCGCTTCCCGACGCGTTCTGTTCGGGGTCCAGCATCATGCCTCAAAAGAAGAATCCGGACGCATGCGAGCTCATTCGAGGCAAAACGGGCAGGGTGTACGGCGATCTTGTTGCGCTCCTCACCACGTTGAAAGCCTTGCCGCTTGCTTATAACAAAGATCTTCAGGAGGACAAGGAACCCGTTTTCGATGCCGCGGACACGGTACGCGCTTCAGTGGGAGTTATGGCAGGTTTGATTCCGGGAATCGAATTCAATCGAGGGCGAATGTTGGATGCCGCATCCGACCCGGCTCTAGCTGCCACGGATCTTGCCGATGACCTGGCGAGACAAGGCGTTCCGTTCAGAAACGCGCATGCAACAATCGGCAAGATGATTCGCGAAGCTCATGAGGCGAATGCGGCTTCATTGCCGAGCCCCGAGGATATGGTAGAGGCCAGAAATCATACCGGCGGCACTGCAAGAAAACAGGTGATGAGCCAGATCAGGGCTGCCAGAGCATTCCTCAAATCGAGAACACAGGTTCCGGAAAACAGGAAAGGGACCGGAAAGAGGAAGTATTGAGAAAACCGGGCGGTGGAATTTTCTGCATTCTTATCGTCTCGAGCTTTCTCTCTGCATGTGGATACAAGACGAGCCCCCGTCCGGCCACCGCAACCGTACCCGGAGAGATCAGGTCGATTGACGCTCGTGCGTATCCTGATCGTGTGATTCTGAAGTGGCAGATTCCTTCCTCCAACACTGACGGTTCCAAACTCACTGACACATCTGGCTTTAAGGTGTACAGAGCAGCCCAGAAAACCGGAGAAGAATGCGACAACTGCGAAGAAAAGAAGATCATGCACGCCAATGTGGATTTCCAGAACCCTTCGAACGCTACAATCGCCGACGGCGACGTCACGTACACGGATAAGGACGTGCAGCCCGGCAACGTGTATTCTTACTCGGTGAGCACATACAACCTGAAAGGAAGGGAAGGCCGATTTAGCCAAGACATGTCCGTGTTGATGGACGAAGCGCCAGCGGCTCCCGAAGGAGTGCGAGCGGTGAGTGAATCCGGCGCTGTCACCCTCGAGTGGACGTCAGCCCCCCAGGGATCCGGCGTTCAAGGGTATCGAGTGTACCGGGGAACAACCCCTCAAATTGAAGATATGAAATCCGCGGGTGGGACAAAGGCCGGAGAAACCACGCTTGTGGACAGGGATGTGGAAAAAGAGAAGACGTATTATTATGTCGTAAGAGCCTTGAAAATGAACCGTGGCGTCCCCTTTGAATCGAATCCGTCTCCCGTGTCCCAGGTCACGGTGTCTCTGGTGACCCAATATCCACCGGAAAACGTCCGGGTCACTGCGGCGCGAGGCGCCATCCGAATACAGTGGGACGAGTCAAGAAATCCCGATCGGTTGACTCGCTACAACGTATACCGATCCGAATCGGGACGGCTGTATACGAAGATCAATCCGGAACCGGTTCGCACTACGTCATTCACGGACAGGCATGTGGACAAAGGAAAAACGTACAGGTATGCGGTGACCTCGTTTCAGGAAGAAAAACCTGAAGACGAATCCAGCAGGTCCGCTTCGGCTGCTGTTGAATATAGGCCCTGACCAGGACAGGAAATGCACCATTTTCGCTATATTAGCAACGAACTATATTGTGAGGAAGTTCCCGTAAGTCGTATCTGCGAACAGGTAGGTACCCCGGTGTTCATATACAGCCGGGGAACTTTGGAAAGACACTTCAGGATCTTCGAGGCGCCGTTCGTTTCTCTGGATCATTTGGTCTGCTATTCCATGAAGGCGTGCTCCAATCTCGCAATCCTGAAACTTTTTGCCTCCATGGGAGGCGGAGCGGATATCGTGTCTGGAGGAGAGTTGTACCGGGCTCTGAAAGCGGGAGTTGACCCCTCCAAAATCGTCTATTCCGGGGTTGGCAAGAAATCTTCTGAAATGGACGAAGCTCTGGCCGCGGACATCTTGCTGTTCAACGTCGAATCGGAGGCAGAGCTGGACTTGGTGGATCAACGGGCTCGGGCGCTGGGAAAGACTGCGAGAATTGCCCTGCGCGTCAACCCGGACGTCGATCCCCGCACCCATCCTTACATCTCCACCGGATTGAGAAAGAACAAGTTCGGCATAGACGTTGCCAACTCGGTGGAGATTTATCGCAAAGCAAAGCACTTGAAAGGCATTGAGCCCGTAGGGGTGGATTGTCACATCGGAAGCCAACTGACCGAATTGGCCCCCATTCTCGACGCTGTGGATAAACTGAGAGAACTCATATCAACTCTGCGTTCGGAAGGTATCGACATCCGGTATCTGGATATCGGCGGAGGGCTGGGGATTCCTTACGACGACGAGAAACCGCCTTTGCCCGAAGCGTACGGATCGGCGGTTGTGGATCAGGTGACGAATCTCGCGGTAAAATTGATTCTAGAGCCTGGAAGGGTTCTCGTGGGGAATGCGGGCATCCTGGTGACGAAAGTCCTCTACCAGAAACGGGGAACTGAAAAAAATTTCGTCATTGTGGACGCTGCGATGAATGACTTGATTCGACCGAGCCTTTACAAAGCACATCATTCGGTCTGGAAGATTCAGCGCACTCCGGAGGATCAAGGCGCAGAAGGCCGAGTGATTGCTGATCTCGTCGGACCGATTTGCGAATCGGGCGATTTTCTCGCCGAGTCGAGGGACATGGAAGCCGTGCGATCCGGCGACCTCTTGGCGCTTATGAGCGCGGGCGCTTACGGATTTTCAATGTCTTCAAATTACAATTCCCGCCCCAGAGCCGCAGAGGTATTGGTGGACGGCGAACAATTCTTTATCATTCGAGATCGTGAACAGTATGAGGATCTCATTCGGGGCGAACGGATTCCTCAGGAAATCCTCAACGTTCAATAAAGGAGTATAAGATGTTTTCAGGCGCCTACACCGCTATCGTGACCCCTTTCAAAGACGGCAAACTGGACGAAGCCGCTCTCAAGGGACTGATCCGTTTCGGAATTGACTCGGGGATTACCGGATTCGTTCCGTGCGGCACAACAGGGGAATCCCCGACGCTCAGCCATGACGAGCACAATCGAGTGGTAGAGATTACCGTGAAGGAAGTGGCGGGTCAGGTAAAGGTGATTGCCGGCACAGGCTCCAACAGCACACAAGAAGCCACATCCCTCACCCGCCACGCGAGATCGGTGGGAGCGGATGGTGCACTGATGGTGTCTCCGTATTACAACAAACCCACCCAGGAAGGTCTCTATCGTCATTTCAAAACGGTTGCCGAAGCAGTGGACATACCCATCATTCTGTATAACATCCAGGGGCGGACATCCGTAAACATAGACAATCCGACGGTGGAAAAGCTTTCCAAGGTTCCGAACATCGTAGGAGTGAAAGAGGCTTCGGGTTCGATATTGCAGATGAGTGAAGTAATCCGCCTCTGCGGTCCGGAATTCGACGTTCTCTCCGGCGACGACCAGATGACCTTCCCGCTCATGGCTCTGGGTGGAAAAGGAGTGATCTCCGTCGTGACGAACGTGATTCCGAGACAAATGTCCAGTCTGGTGAAATACATGCTGGACGGCCAGATCGACAAGGCGAGAACGGTTCATTTCGAGATATTTGAGCTGTGTCAGGCCATGTTCATAGAGACGAACCCTATTCCCGTCAAGGCGGCTCTCTGGCTCATGGGAAAAATCCAGCCCGAGTATCGCCTCCCTCTTTGTCCCATGTCACAGGCGAATGTGGACAAGCTCAGGACCGTGATGGAGAAGAACGGAATTCTTTGAGATAGGAGCTCACAATGAAAGTGGCTGTCAGCGGCGCAGCAGGGCGAATGGGAAAAAGGATCACGGCACTTGCCCACGAACACCCCGAAATTGAAATATCCGGGGCTCTCGAAAGTCCGGGCAATCCATCGATAGGAAACGATGCGGGAGAAGCGGCCGGAATAGGACATATCGGCGTGGCGATCACGGATGACATCCGGTCGGTGATCGCCGGCTGTGACGTGCTGATCGACTTTTCCGCTCCGTCGGCTTCCGTGGAACACGTCAAGGCGGCGGCAGAAGCCAACAAGGCGGTTGTGGTCGGGACCACGGGTTTTACGGACGAACAGCGCACAGCAATATACGATGCTGCTAACCTCATCCCCTGTGTCATGGCTCCCAACATGAGCATGGGCGTAAATCTTCTTTTCGATCTTGTGGGACGGGTGGCCGAGGCCTTGGGACCTGATTACGACGTGGAGATCATAGAAGCTCATCACAAGATGAAAAAGGACGCTCCGAGCGGTACTGCCGACAAGCTTGCCCGTATTATAGCGGATGCTCTCGATAGGGATCTCGCAAAATCAGGCACATACGGACGTCACGGCCTCGTAGGAGAACGAAAGCCTGAAGAAATAGGAGTGATGGCCGTGCGTGGCGGCGATATCGTGGGCGAACATACTGTGATGTTTGTTACTGGCGGTGAGAGACTTGAGTTGATACACAGAGCACACAGCAGGGACGCGTTTGCAAAAGGTGCCGTTCAGGCTGCCTTGTTCGTGGCGTCCAAATCCAGAGGACTCTATGATATGCAGGATGTTCTCGGATTGAAGGCGACAAAATGAAACGTGTCAGATTTGCAATAGACGAAAAAATATATACAGGCCGTCTGGTCGAAAAACGAATCGTGCCACTCGAGGGAGAGAGTTTTCCTCGTGAAGTCGTCCTTGAAAACGTGCGTCTCCTCGCGCCGTGTCGCCCCTCTAAAATTGTTGCGGTCGGCCTCAACTACAGGGATCATGCAGAAGAATTACACCTTAGCTTGCCGGAAGAACCTCTGCTGTTTCTCAAACCCTCCACCAGCATCATAGGGCCGGAGGACACAATCATGCTCCCTCCTCAGAGCGAGCGGGTCGATTATGAGGCGGAGTTGGCGGTAGTCATCGGGAAACAGGCGCGGAGAATCACTTCGGACAGGGCGAAGGACTACATTCTTGGCTACACCTGTCTCAATGACGTTACGGCAAGAGATCTCCAGAACAAAGACGGTCAATGGACCAGAGCAAAAGGCTTTGATACGTTCTGTCCCCTGGGGCCCTGGATAGAAACGAACTTGGATCCGTCGGATCTTGCTATTTCACTCTTGCTCAACGGCGAGACCAAACAGCAATCCCGGACGTCCAACCTGATCTTCGACGTATTTCGGCTCGTGGAGTTTATCTCGCACATCATGACGCTCATGCCCGGCGACGTGATAGCCACCGGCACTACGTCGGGAATCGGTCCCATGAAGGATGGAGACACGGTGGAAGTGCGTATTGAAGGCATTGGCTCACTGATCAATCACGTGAGCGGTAACAGCGGATGAGTCATGAGGCATACATAGGATTCGGCGCCAACCTCGGCGATTGCGAAGCCACATTCCTTGCATGTGTGGCGGCTCTCAATGCAGTTTCGTCAACCAGAGTAAAAAATCATTCCCGCCTGTATGAAACCGAACCGGTTGGAATTTCCGACGGAGGCGCAGCGTTTCTGAATGCAGCCATCGCCGTCGAAACGGATCTATCTCCTGAAGGCTTGATAGCGGCCATGCGGCAGATCGAGCGGGAACTGGGGAAGTCGCCGTTCCATCGGAGCGATCGGTCGAGGACCGTCGATCTGGACTTGCTCCTGTACGAAGAGAGGATAATCCAGGAGCAAGGACTGGAAATTCCCCACCCGAGGATGCATTTGCGAGCGTTCGTACTCACACCTCTGGCAGAAATTGCGCCTCAAGTGGTTCATCCCGTGGAAAGACGGACCGTGAAGCAGCTTTTGACGGAATTAAGCGTTGAAGAAAAAGAGAGTGTGAAGCAGTTGGATTCGCTTCGGGGAACCTGAACATGTGGATCAGATTCTTTCTGGCACTATTGCTGATCTGTATCGCTCTCAAGCTGCTCAGCACCGTGGCTCGCCAATTGAGCGGTAAGAAGGCCCGGCGTCCCGTGGAAGAAACCCCCCTGAGCGGAATAAACGAGATGGTCCAAGATCCCGTATGCGGTCTTTTCATTCCTGCTCGGGAAGCCGTGAGTCTTTCCATGACCGGCAGGACTATCCATTTCTGCTCGGACGAGTGCCGGCAACGCTTCATGAACGCTCAGCGGTGATCATATGGCCAAGCGCGCGACCAGTGCACGAATAATGATTGCCGACGATTCCGACATCCTCAACAACATGCTGAGAGACGTGTTCGAGGATAGCGGATTCGAGGTGATCCAGGCCTTCGACGGGGTTGAATGCAAGGCGTTGTTCATGCAAAGCAAACCCGACGTTGCCATTGTGGACGTGCACATGCCCAAGATCGGCGGCCTTGAGGTTCTCAGGTATATAAAAGAAAAGGGGCCCAGAACCGTCGTTGTCGTTACGACTGGGGTAAGCACGGAGGAAACCGCAGTTCAGGCCATGAAACTCGGCGCAGCTGACTATCTGGTGAAGCCGTTCGAGATGCGGGACGTGGTGTCGCTCGTTGAGAAGCTTCTGGAATCACGCAGAGCCGGCGAAGAGAACATCAAACTCAAGAAAGAGATTCGTCGCAGTGAAAAATACCTGGCTCATCTGACCACCATCATAAACGAAGCACTCATCACAACCGATGCCGCCGGAAAAATTCAGTTTCTGAATCGAGCCGGCAGCACGATGTGGGGATATTCCCAGGACGAACTGAGGGGGCAGGATATACATCTCCTCGTGCGAGGCGAGTCGGGGGCCATGCTTCACAGGGACCTGGTTCGAGACACAATTCGACGCGGGAAAGTGGAAGGGGAATTCCTATTCAGAAAGAAGGATAAGGGAACGTTTCCCGGGTATCTGTCCACGTCGGTAATCATGGAAGCAGGGAAAATTAGCGGAATAGTACTCGTTGTCGCGGACCTGACGCGTCTGGAACAGATTGAAAGGCGGCTGAAGCAATCCGAGAAGCTCGCGGCACTCGGCAGAGTGGTAGAAGGAATAGCTCATGAAGTGAGAAACTGCCTGACGTCCCTCGGCGGATTTTCGCTTCGACTCCAGAAAGCCACTACGAGCGATCCGGAATGCCGACAATATACGAGGATCATTCTAGAAGACGTTTACAGACTCGAAAAAATGGTGAAAGACATAGAGGATTACGTCCGGTTTTCGAAATTCTATTCATTCAAATTTGTCAAGACAGGCATTGTCCCCCTTGTGGAACGTGCAAGGGACAAAGTGTTGCATGAAATACCCGAAACTTCGACCCGAACGGTCCTCTTTCGCCTGAAAACCGACGAGAATCTGCCCGACATCGATGCTGACCCGAAGGCTCTGGAAGAGGTTTTCTACAATGTGATACTGAACGCGTACGAAGCAATGCCCCGAGGAGGAACTCTGACCGTTTCCGTAAAACGGCAGGACCACTCCATTTCCCTCTTATTCACGGATACGGGGGTGGGTATTCGTCACAAGGACTTACCGGACGTATTCAATCCTTTTTTCACAACCAAGACGAGCGGCGCCGGAATGGGACTCAGCAAGGTGTATCTGCTCGTCGAGGAGCACGGTGGAATAGTCAATCTCCGTTCCCAGACGGCCGGAACCACCACGTGCGAGATCATCCTGCCTGTGGAAAGGCTGAGGCTTCTCGGCGGACTGTCGCAGTGAGAAGTCGCCGGCCGGGCCCCACGGCGAACGTGACCGGTTGAGGCACGGCGCGTGTCGATTTTGTTTGAACAGTCGGTTTCGATCGTATATGCCTGCAACGAGAAAGAGGACGGAGAAAACATGAAGCTCCGACACCAGTTTGTTCCAATGCTGTGTTTCTGCCTCGCAATCGGCTGCCATCCGGATTGGGCGCTGGCGGACGTTTACATGCGAACTCACCAGGACGGGGTGAAGGAGTTTACCAACAGACCCTCGGGGCCCGGGTGGATCTACTACATGACTGAATCCGGTTCTCAACCGGTCATTGAATTCGTGAAAGAAGGTAAGCCCAAAGGCATCGGGGAAATCGTCACGGAAATATCCAGCAAATTCACTATAGACGCCAATCTCGTGAAAGCAATCATCATGGCGGAATCCAATTGCAATCCCAATGCCGTATCGAAGAAAGGCGCACAGGGGCTGATGCAACTTATGCCGTCCACCGCAAAGGACCTCAACGTGAGCAAGCCCCTCGATCCCCGCGAAAACATTCTCGGTGGAGTGAAATACATCAAAGGGTTGATGGCATCCTACGGAGATCTCGAATTGGCTCTTGCGGCTTACAATGCCGGTCCTGGAGCGGTGCAGAAATATGCCGGTATTCCTCCATATCGAGAAACCATCAATTATGTTAAAAAGGTGATCGGTTACTACGAAAAATTCAAGAAAGACCCCGCACTTCGCCTGGCCGGCGAATAACGGACCAAAACAGCATGAAAAAACATCTCCCGAATTTCCTGACCATGGGCAGGTTGGTTCTGGTTCCTCCCATAGTCATCCTGCTTTTCTTCGAAGGACGAATTCCGTCTGCGGTTGCCGGAGGTATTTTTCTCGTCGCGTCATTGACCGATTTCTTCGACGGATTCGTTGCCCGGCGTTTCGAGGTCGAATCGTCGTTCGGCCGTTTCCTTGACCCTATTGCAGACAAAGTACTCGTGTCATCGGCTCTGATCATGCTCATAGCTTTGGGCCGCGTTCAGGCCTGGGTCGTCATGCTCATCATTACCCGAGAAGTGGCGGTAAGCGCACTGCGCGCTCTGACAAAAACGTGGGACACGACGCTTCAGCCGAGCCCTGCGGGGAAATTGAAGGCGGTTCTGCAGTTTGCAGCACTTGTGCCTCTGATCATTCATTATGACTACAAGTTCATCGTTCCCATAAATTTCCATTTACTGGGCACGGTCCTTTTGTACGCGGCACTGGTTCTTACGCTCTGGTCCGGGTTGGATTACTTTGTACGGTTTTACCGGGAATACGAGGTGAGAGAGAACGGCGACACGTACTAACGATCTGAGCGGCGACGGCCGGTGTTGCGAGAAGGAAGCAGCTCGGAATTCATGCCCCTAGGAGCATGCCGTGAGCCACGTCGTCACCCTTGCCTGTGGACTGGCGGAGGGAGAGGGATTCGAACCCCCGGACCTTTCGGTCAACGGTTTTCAAGACCGCCGCCTTAAACCGCTCGGCCATCCCTCCTTGTTCTTGCACAAACAGAATACTGGCTGGGGCGGGAGGATTCGAACCTCCGAATGCGGGTTCCAAAGACCCGTGTCTTACCACTTGACGACGCCCCAGTATTGTGGCCGTGAGATCGGCCATCCACCTGTCAATTCATCACTATACCACGGTTTGAAGGCCGGGCCACTATTTTTGTCCACCTGCTTCCAAGGTCGGTTCTTAATCTCCACATTTCATCAGGTTGAGCGAGGCCAAACACGGTCGGCCCACTCCCGGTCATCAGTCCCGCCTGCCACCCTGCGGCGACCATCGCCTCCGACATTTCCGAAATTTCCGGGTATAGTCTCTCTGCCACGGGCTGTAGATCGTTGTGGAGCAGATCCCGTACATCGCGGTTCTCTGCAAGGATGCGCCACAATCTAGCTTCCCGGGTCCCGTCTGTCAATATTCGCGAGAACTCCCGAAACACGGTGGCAGTGGAAACCTGAAAGCCGGGATGTATCAGCAATACCTCGTAATGCAAGGGAAAACTTACCGGAGTCAGGCGCTCGCCGATGCCTTCGCCCACGGCTGTGCCTCCTTTCAGGAAGAAAGGCACGTCCGCGCCCAACGACCGTGCCGCCCGAATCAGACCATCTTCTCGCAGATCAAGGCGAAACAGGGTTGTTAACCCCACAAGGGCGGCAGCGGCGTCCGAGCTGCCTCCGCCGAGCCCTACGGCCGAAGGAATTCGCTTTATGAGTGTGATGTCCACATGCAGACGCCGACCCGTTTCTTTTTCCAACCAGCGAAGTGCTTTCATGACAAGATTGTCGTCGGTCTCCAGCTCCGGATGACCCGGAACCTCGAGGCTCGTTTCATGTGTGCCTTCTTTGAGAATCAGTTCGTCACGCAGGTCGATCTCTTGAAAGAGGGTTTCGATATTGTGGTACCCGTCGGGACGCTTTCCGAGAACCCTGAGGAACAGGTTGATCTTCGCAGGGGCAAATAATCGAATGCTCCGCATGACGTAACTCTCCAATTGAATTGCGACCTTAATCATAGTAAGGATAAAAGTCAATCAGGTGCAATGACTGAGAACTCCCGACCTCGAGGGCCTCGCAAGTTTCAATGTGTGCAATTCCGGATGAAAAGATCGTACCCGTGGGATCCATGGAAGTTCGCGTGATTGCTCCGAGAATCTCGGAAGAATCGTCCTCGCGGATTTCATTCTGGTGGGGGCTTACGAGTGCCAGCATTGCTCTGTCCAGACATGTTCACAGCCTCGGTGGCAACGTTTCGGGAAAACGCGTCATAGAACTGGGCTGTGGGCTGGGTTTGGCCGGAATTACCGCCGGCCTGTCCGGAGCAGATGTCCTGTTCACGGATTATGTCCCCTCGGCGCTTGATTTCAGCCGAAAAAACGCGATACTCAATGGCCTTTCCGATTCACATACCCGATTCCACATTCTGGACTGGGAAGATTCCGGGGAGCTGGGAACGTTCGACATGATCCTCGGGTCCGAAATTCTGTACGACTATTTTTTTCATGGTTCCCTGGTGAGCATCATTCGAAGATGCCTCGCGCCGGATGGGGTGGTGCTCCTCGCGGATCGCAAGCGCTTGTGCGTTTCCCGGTTTATGGGCAGACTCGCGAGTGCCGGTTTTTCCTGCTGGGAAACGGTGAGCACCGTCACGTTAAGCGGTTTCCCGTGTCAGGAAATTACCGTTTTTTCCCTTTCTCGACTTCAATGAATACTTTGGCCTGATCCTCGGGCAAGAGTTCCCGGAGAGGACACTGCCTGCATTGCGGTATTTTTTTGCAGTAATGATGTCCCACCGCAACAAATTGCGCGTGGAAATCGTTGAACAGAGCGGCATCCCGGGGAAGCCTGCCGTGGAACAGCTTCTGAATTCCGTCGTAATCTTCTCGTTCTGAAATGACCCTATGTCTGAACAAGACGCGTTTCGTGTATGCGTCCACCACGAACACGGGCAGCTTCGCCCCATACAGGATCATACTGTCTGCGGTTTCCTTGCCGATTCCGCTGATGGAAAGCAATATGGGCCTGAGTTCGGCCATCGACTCCGAAAAGAGCGCCGTCAAGTCTGCCCGGTATTTTTCCACAAGAACAGCCACGAAATTCTTCAGCCTTGCCGCCTTGATATTGTAGTAGCCGGAAGGCCTGATCAACTCCGCAAGCTGCTCAACGCTCAAACGATAGATTTCGAGCGGCTCCAGGACCGCAGCGGCTTTGAGATTCTCTATGGCCTTGGTCACGTTTTTCCACGACGTATTCTGGGTGAGAATGGCTCCCACGCACACCTCGAAGGGGCTTTCTGCCGGCCACCAGTTGCGATGTCCGAATCTCGAATACATGGCTTCATAGAAACACATAAGAAGATCTTCATTCTTGGGAGGCTTGGCAGGAAGTGCCATATCGTGGTGCTTTTTCAAACGATTTCCTGTGTGCTCGGTTCAAGCGTCCTGGGAAACTTCGGCTCTGGAGATCAGAGGTTCACTATCTATCCATGCCGGACGATTACCGTCTGAGTATTCCGAGGTCAACGACTCCTTGGAATCCTTAAAGAGGTTCTGGTATACATGAAAAGATTAATCTTAAGAACCGGAGAAATAAAACTGTGCTCAGCGCTCAGGTTTTGGCATTGGCATTGATACCTCTTCTCTCGGGAGCGGTGCCCAGGGATGGAGTGATGGTGTCCCCCATGAGTCTCCTGGGAATAGAGGAACACGTTTCCGCAGATTTTATGGTGGGTACCTGGAAATGTTCGGACGAGTTCTTCAAATGGGGCGTCACGGACAAAGAAAAATCAACGGTAAAATCGTTTCCGGGGCAGGCGCTCATGTCCTTGAGCAATAACGGCGAGATCAAGATGACAAATCTGTTCAAGCCCACGGAAGGCCGATGGGAACTGTCTTCCGACGGTATCATCATTTATGATCCGAAATTTCCTGAGCGCCCTCCCCAATTGCTCCCGCTGCGCAAGCGCGACAACGACCGCATATGGATTTTGTTGCCTTTCACCGGCGGCTCTGCGGGCATCGGCATGGTGCGTGTTTCTGAGGAATCGATGCGGTCGCAAAAAGGAGTCGCCGAGGCACGCCCAGGGAAACATCTCAAGAGTTCTGAACAGCAGCGTGAACCGGCTCCGGAACACCGTCGGGCCGGAGAAAACCGCTCTGCAGAGAAACTCCAGTTGAATGAGAAGGATTTTCTCACAATCACTCCGGGAAAACTGCAGGACACGTTCTGATTCCGCTGTGTTATAACACGAATGACTCTAACGGGATCACTTTTCTGACTCAAGCATTTCAATGAGCCGATATGAATCGAGAGGTAAAAATCAGGGGGAGTTCTGTCTGCGGAACCTGAGCTGTCTGTCTTTTTCCAGAATTCTGGCTAGGAGGGATTTCACCTCTTCGTTCGCGATTGGTTCGAGTATCGTCTTCACCTGTCGTGTTTCCGCGTCACTGGGCGCAGGCGGTCTCGGCGCTGCGGGTTGCTCGGGTTCGCTCCTGG
>DATHCX010000206.1:0-17052 GCA_035319325.1 Desulfomonilaceae bacterium | reverse complement strand
AAGTCGAACCGCGGAAGCTGACCCCGGAAGAGGAAAAGCTTCTTCGAGAACAGGGGCAACGAAACAACAGGGCCAGTGAGTAGTACGCGGGGACATCTGAAAGCAGCTGTGATGGTCTGCCTTCATTACGGCTCAGGGCATAGGTGCAACTGCCGCGATGGGTCCAACGGTCGGGGCCGGCTGATGGCGCATCCAAGGGGCACGGTTATGGTGTCCTGAGCGCAGTTGGGATTGGACAACCATGTGTGAGGGAGCGGCTCGGTCGTGCACGAGTGCCACTGATCCGGGCGTAACGAAAGGAAAGCATGTGATGAGAAACTGGATGGGGATGATTGGCTTCATGGTGATGATGACCGCTGTCAGCGGCCTGGCTGCGGCTGGCAATCAGATTGCCGGCAGGGAGGCACCCGCTGCCACAGCTGACAAACGAGAGGGTGCCGAGGAGCAGGCCATTCGCTCGACAGCGGAGGCGTTTGCTGCGGCTTTCAACAAAAGTGACGCAAAAGCGATCGCAGCCCTCTGGACAAACGATTGCGAATACGTGGACGAGACCGGCCGAGTAATCCAAGGGCGTGAGGCAATCGAGAAAGATTATGGGTCATTCTTCGCGGCAAACCCTGGTATGAAACTCGATCTCATCATCTCATCAGTCAAGATCGTTGGCGGTAATGCAGCGATCGAGGACGGCACCACTGACCTGAAGAGAGGGGACGGGACCCTCGTTTCGAAGGGCTCCTACACAGCCGTCCATCTGAAAGAAGGCGGCAAATGGCTTGTGGCAAGCGTTCGAGAATACGCCACCCCCTCGTTATCGGTACGTCCCAACTTCGGAGATCTAGATTGGTTGATCGGAGACTGGAGGGCTGCAAAAGGATCCAACACGGTGGACTTCAGCTTCAGATGGGTAGCGGACAAGAAATTCATCGAACTTTCGTATACCGCTCAGGAGAAAGGTACCGTGGCCCGTTCCGGTATTCAAGTCATCGGCCGCGATCCTTCATCCGGCGACATAATCTCCTGGAGCTTTGATTCCACCGGGGGCTTCGGTCAGGGACAATGGACACTCCTGAAGAAGGGGCTGATCATTGAATCGTGGGGAATAACGGCTGATGGCGCTCCCGCCGCTTCGACGTACCTCGTGTCGAGAATCGATGGGGACAGATGTACGTGGCAGTCGGTAAACCGAAAGATTGCCGGACAACGTTTGAACGATGCGGAACCGGTTGTACTAAAGCGAAAATCCCGGTGACAACGTGTTCTGATTTCAAGGACATCTTGGCCATGCATTGATTGTGTCCGGGCATGCGAACTTTAAGGATGAGGTCGACAATGAACAGGATAATAGGATTTTGGATGGCGATAGTGTTGGTCGCGGCTCTTCCCCTGGGAGACGCCTTTGGCCGCGGCTTCGGCGGATTCGGAGGCGGCGGATTCAGGAGCGGCGGCTTCGGTGGTTTTGGCGGTGGTGGTTGGGGCGGTGGCTTCAGGGATGGAGGTTTTGGTGGAGCCGGGGGAGGGGGCTTCAGGGATGGCGGGTTTGACAGGGGCTTTGGCGGCTTTCGGGAGGGCGACAGTGGAGGAATGCGGGGCCAGGTGTATCATCCTGAGGCGACGAGGGGTTTTTCGGACGATACCGGGAGAACCAGAGATAGATATGATGCCGGTCGGGTAGGGGATGGCGACCGGGTATCTCGAGGTCAGCTGGACAAGTTCCTGGGAATGCCCACGGACGCGGGGCTCAGCCACGTCGCCGCGACACGTCCCGGTGGAGGATTTGAAGGGACCCGAGTCACTGCGGGACGCGTTGAAGGTCCTTTCGGTGGATCCGCAGCAGTTGTGTCCGGGACACACGTGCATTACCTCCCGCCTAACGTGCAAAGTGCCAGGGCGTGGGACGTGAGACAGAATTTTTCTCGATACAACCTGTTCACTCCCGCGTGGTATCGTAATCATCCGGATGCCTGGGCCGCGGCCGGTCTGGCTGCTTCGGCCTGGGCGCCGGCATCGTGGTTCAACCTCGCCGATTGGGTGGGCTGCGATGCAACGCCTGAAGACTACGACTACGGCAGCACGGTCCTGTATCAGGGGGATAACGTGTATATGGAGGGCCAGCCCCAAGGCTCGACTGCCGAGTACTACGATCAAGCCACGTCTCTTGCGGCTTCAGGTGCCACACCTCAAGATGAGTCACAATGGATGTCCCTGGGAGTCTTTGGAATGGTACAGGGTTCTCAGACGGATCCCACAATGATCTTTCAGTTGGCCATCAACCATCAGGGAGTCATACGAGGAAACTTTTTTAACACCATGACGGAGACCACTGTTCCTGTTCACGGGGCTGTGGACAAGAAAACCCAGCGAGCCGCCTGGACCATTGGAGACAACAAAAACACCGTCTTCGACACAGGCCTGTACAACTTGACGAAGGACCAGGCTCCGACGCTTGTGCATTTTGGAAAAGATCGTACGCAAGAATGGCTGATGGTGCGTTTGACGGGCAAGGCCGATGCACAGAATGGGTCCTGAACGAAGCCGTTACGTATTTTCCGCCAAATCGTTTGCAACATTCCGCTGAGCGTTCGTGAGTTTTGCCTCGGCAGGATAAATGGTGTAGATTGGTCTCTACGCAGAATTGTGGTTGGTTGAATCCGTTGTCACGGCTTCGTTGAATGTTTGAAGGCCCGCTTTCAGGGTAGGAAGAGGTTGCCGCGGGGATCTATTCATCACCGGAGAACAGGCAGCAACAACAAGACGACGAACCTGTTCGAGGGATTGAGTCGCTTCCGGCCGATGTGCTCGTCAAGCGCCCGGAGACGGCGTTTCCCGTGATGGATGACGTCGATACGGATAGCAGCAAGACCGGATGCAGAGCCGTTGTAGCATGAAGGAAAGCATCGGCCGAGTGCTATACGAATGCGCTTTCAAAAAAGTGAGATCGGGGGGACCCTCTCTAGTAAAGAGTGTCCCGCCCAAACCCCCTCCCAGAAACTTCTATCATGCGCCGGCATCTGCATTTCCTCAGCGGAAATGCAGATGCCGGCGAGTGCTAAAAGTTCTTGAGGTGGGGTTCGGGGAGGAACGTCTTACAAGAAGTTCCTCCCCGATTTCACGTATTTGAAAACGCATTGGTATTAGCCACAGCGTCAGGCCCCCGCGGGGGCTGGCGAGCATGAGAAGAGCGAAATGGATTTCTTTTTGACCGCAGGAATAGTTCTTGGCTTGTCTGCAGGGTTCTCGCCGGGACCACTGACAACTCTCGTCATTTCTCAGGCTCTCCAGCATGGGCTGAGAGAAGGACTCAAAGTGGCACTGGCCCCTTTCGTCACTGATTTGCCCATCATCCTTGTGTCCGTGTTCGCCCTGACGCGGCTGGGGCATTTTCAGGCGATTCTGGGGGTGGTTTCATTGGTCGGGGGCATATTTCTCATCTATTTGGCGTATCTGAGCTTTAAGACGAACAAGGTGAATGTCGTTTCCAAGGAGACCGCACCGCAGTCATTGGTGAGAGGAACGCTGGTCAATTTCTTGAGCCCCAATCCGTATCTGTTTTGGTTGACCGTCGGTGCACCCAATATGGTGGCCGCATGGACGCAGGGCCCTTGGCTGGCAGCAGGATTCCTTGCAGGTTTTTACGCGTGCTTGATAGGCGGCAAAATGTCGTTGGCCATAATCGCCGCTCATTCGAGGCGATTGCTTATCGGGAAAGCGTACGGGTACGTGATGCGATTCCTGGGGGGATTATTGGTGATCTTTGCCTTTCTCCTGTTCCGGGATGGAATCAGATTTCTCACTTCACTGCGCCCGTAGTTTCGGCAGGCACGTGAGCGACCAGCGAGTGACACGGGTGCGTTTTCAAAAAAGTAAGATTGGGGGGACCTTACAGGAAGGGCCTCCCGGTTATCACATACTTGTGCGTGATATGGTATCAATGAGACGAAGGAGGCGTCACGTAAGAATTGTTGTCGAAGACCGGTGACCTCTGAGACTTATTGTCCGCTCTTCTCCCGGCAAGGAGGACCTTAAGAAAGTCTTCCGCCGTCCTGGAAAGTTTCTTGTCCCGTCGTACCACCACGTCAATGTGCATGAGGAATGGGCCTTCGCGCAGTGGCAGGTCCAGCAAGGAACCTGTGGCTATATCTCGATCCACGCCCATGCGAGCGAGGATCGTAACCGCTTTCCCCATTTTTACCAGTTCCCTTATGAAGTCAACATTACCCGTTTCAATAAATACTGACGGCACAATTCCCCTTGCCGTAAGCGCAGCCTCGATAACCCTCCTGGTCCCAGATCCAATCTCGCGTAATATCAGATTCTCCCCTGTGAGATCTCGAATCGAAACCGTGCCTTTGCGGCACAACCTGTGACCGGGTGCGGACAGCAGGACAAGTTCGTCCCGAATGAACGGAATGATCTTTAGGCTGGCGTCGTAGTCCACGCGTCCGACTATTGCCAGTTCATTCCGATTCTCCAGCACACCGAGAACCATGTCCGATGAGCTGCCTTCATTCACCTGGATCTGTATCTTAGGAAACGATTCTCGGAACCTTGGAATATCGCGGGCGAGAAGATATCGTACCAGAGTCTTTGTGCTGCCGATTTTCAACAGCTTGGGGAGAGCGGATTCGGGGTGGCTCAACAATTCGTCCGCTTCCTCTACGAGTCCGAATATTCGTTGCGTGATCTCGTGCAGCCGGGCGCCGCAATCTGTCAATTCGAGCCCTTTTTGCCCTCGTACAAACAACTTGGCTCCATATTTGACTTCCAGCGCTTTCACCTGGGCGCTCACAGCGGGTTGCGTGATGAACAACTTCTCTGCGGCACGCGAGATGCTGCCGCAGTTCGCTGCAAAGTGGAAGGCTCTGAGCTGATTGAGACTCAAGTCGATGCCCATCGTGAACACCGTGAGGCCGAGATATAACTTTTTTTTATATCATAATAAAATTAAGTGATTTGACATGTCAAGCCAATTGCTGCAACCCTGAACCCGAGCAGGAGGATTCCTCCGCGGAGGCTCGAAACCAACCGAGTTCTGACGATGGTCGGCTTTTCCCGTCAAAATTAGCGCTGCCCTTCAACCGTAGATAAGGAGGAAACATACATGGCTGAAGAATACGATGGCATAATCATCGGCGCAGGACCGAACGGGTTGACCGTGGCCGCGTATCTGGCCAAAGCCGGTCTGAAGATTCTCCTTCTGGAAAAACGCTTTGAAGCCGGAGGGGGGCTGGCCACCGAACAGGTGACCTTGCCGGGATTCCTCCACAATACGCACGCCGTATACATGCCCATGGTAGACTATGCTCCTCCTCTGAAGGATTTTGAAGACTATCTCACGAAAGACTATGACCTGGAGTTTGCCTTTCCTTCCCTCGTGATGTGCATGCCATTTGCGGACGGTTCGTCGCTGCGCCTGTATCAGGACGTGGACAAGACGTGCGAATCCATAGCAGAGTTCTCCAAGAAAGATGCCGAGACGTATCGCAGGATCCAGGACAGATTCAGAGTGCTCACAGAGGATTTCCTGGGACCAGCCACGTATGAGGAAGCAAAGCCCGCGTTCGAACAGATGATCAAACTTCAGGCTACCGATGTTGGGCGAGAAATAAGCCAGTGGACCGAAAAGACTCCCCGGGGGATCGTCAATGAACTGTTCGAGCACGACAAGGTGAGAACGCTCTTCCTCTATCTCTCTTGCATGTGGGGTTTGCACTACAACCTGGAGGGTGTGAGCTATCTCGTTCCTCTGCTCTTCAACCGCGCGACAAACTATAGGCTGGTGGTCGGCGGTTCTCATCATCTGGCCCACCTGTTCACGAAAGTTCTGTACAGGCACGGAGGAATGATTATTTCCCCGGTAGCAGTAAAGCGGATCGTTATCGAAAACGGGGCAGCCGTGGGAGTGGAACTCGAAGACGGAACCTTCTACAAGGCTTCCAAATTTGTCGCGAGCAGCCTGGATCCTTATCAGACCTTCCTGAAATATGTAGGCGAAGAAAACCTCGAGGGCCGTTTCGTGACACGCACGAAGGACTGGAAATGGGAACTTTCCAGTCTGTTTCACGTTCACCTGGCACTTGCGGAAGCTCCGCAGTTTCAGGCCGCGACGTCATGCCCGGATCTCAGGGACGCACTAATAACCATTGTGGGGTATGAAAACGAAGAAAGTCTTGTTCGCCACTACGACGCCATACACAAGGGCGAGCTGTATCCCGGCGGATTTAACTGCTCTTTTCCGTCCATGCACGATCCGAAACAGGCACCCGAAGGAAAGCACACCGGACTGATATCCTTGCACGCTCCGTACAACCTGAAGGACGGCGGCGCCGAAAAATGGTTCAGAATCCGGGAACAGGAGGCTCGGCGCTGTGTGGAGTTACTCACGAAATATGCTCCTAATATAACGGAAGACAACATTCTCTGGCATTACATCACTACTCCCCTGGATATCGAAAACAAATTTGCGGACATGGTCCAGGGCTCCTACAAACAAGGGGCATACCTGCCTCTTCAGATGGGCTACCTCCGCCCGAACGAGGAATGCTCCCAGTATGCCACTCCCATCCGGAACCTGTACGTCTGCGGGGCCAGCACATTCCCCGGCGGCCTCATCACCTTCGGGCCCGGTTACAACGCTGCCAACAAGATAGCTGTAGACCTGGGATTAGACCGGTGGTGGGGCGAGCCTGAATGCATCCGAAAGGCAAAGACCAGGGGAACACTATAGGAGAAGTAGCTATGAAGGTCAATTCAACTGGTCTGGGAAAAACAACCATGGTTGCCACGTTCGCGGACCTGCAGAAGGTCGACGGCGAACCGGGCGGAGCCATGACCCTGAACATAGAAGCTACCGAACCGGTTCACTGGTCCATCAAGGCAACGGTTGGGGGAGAGGATCTGAGGACGTTCGCACGACTGATGCTCAAACCTTCCAATCTTGGCCGTGTGCTGTGGCTTCTGTGTTTCGGCAAAAAGCTGACCCCGCCGGAGTCCCACTGAAGGGGCGCCGTCTTCGATGAAGAAAAGGAGGTCTCTCCATGGCAGATAAGACTTACGATGCAATCGTCGTCGGCGGAGGACACCAGGGCACCATAATCGCGTGCTACCTGCAAAATGCAGGCATGCAGACCGTGGTGTTCGAGAGGCAGCACGAACTCGGGGGCGGAGCTTGCGGTGAGGAAATACCCGTCCCTGGTTTCCTTCAGAATCCCTGCGCCCACTGGACAAGATTTTACGGACATCCGGCATATGATGATTTCAAGCTCAGAACCAGGGGACTTTCTTACGTGTACCCGGATCACAGCGAAGGCATGCTGTACGACGACGGCACGAGCTTCATGGGATACACCGCGTGGAAAGTAACCGACGTTGACACCGGAAAGGCCGAGTTCCACGAAGGAAACGCTCAGAAGACCATCGATCAGATTGCTCGCTTCTCCAAACGCGACGCGGACGTCGCATACGATCTCCTGGAAAAATATCGCCAAAAGTGGAGAGCCGCGTTCCACGAATGGAGGTACAACCCGCCCACGCCGTGGGGTACGCCGGACGCTTTTGAGAAACTTATCAACGATCCTGATGCCCCCATACCGCCCGAATATCAGTTCTACACGTCCCAGCAGGTCGCCTACGACCTGTTCGAGAGTGATTATCTGAGAACGCTGTTCATGAGATCCTGCATGACTTCCAGTGGAGTGTTTCCGAACGATTGTATCGGTGTGTACAAGATCCTGCACACGCTGGGACTGATCCTCTCGTGGGAACCAGCATCCATAGCCGTGGGAGGAACCCATGCCATAACCCACGCGCTCCAAAGAGCCTTCAGTTCGATGGGAGGCGAGTTCGTGGTGGAAACAGCCGTATCCGGTGCGATCATTCAAGACGGAAAAGCCGTGGGAGTCAGGCTCAAGGACGGCCGTGAAATAGGCGCGCGGCATCTGGTGGTCAGCGATCTCAACACCAGCCAAACAGTGCTCCAACTCATCGGAGAGGAGCACGTTCCGGCGAAGATAGCACACAGAGCCAAGAACATCCTTCGGGACCGCGCCCAGCTCTTCTGGGGCAATTTTGCCCTGCATGAACTCCCGGAGTACACCGCAGCAAAAGACAACCCTGAGGTGGGCATGTGCCCGCGGCTCAACTGGGGGCCAAAAGACCCCGACTACTTCGCCACTCGGCACCAGGCAGAACTTTTCGTGAAAGGCATCCCGGACAAACTGGTTGCCATTGTGGCTCCGGACAGCATTTGGGACTGGACCCGTGCCCCCAAAGGGAAGCATACCATCCTGGTGGAGCAGTTCACCGCTCCGTACCGCTTCTTCAGCGACAAGGACTGGCTGAGGATGAAAAAGGAGATCGTCGAGATCGTCCGGGAGCAATGGTCCTGGTACGCTCCCAATATGACCAAAGACAACGTCATAGCGGCGCATATCACTACACCCATGGATGTCCAAATGCGCAATATCAACATGCCCCAGGGCGGCTGGACGGGCGAGGACATGATAGCCTCCCAGATGGGTCGCATGCGGCCCTTTCCTGAGCTGGCTTTTTATCGACTCCCCGTGAAAAATATGTACCTGGCCTCTGCCGCCGCTCACTCGGGACCGGGAATTGGCAGGGGGAGCGCTTATAACTGTTTCAAGGTCATAGCGGAAGATTTCGGTTTACCCAAGATCTGGGAACAAAAGGGACGGGCCTATTGATCGGGAGGAAAACCATGGGGCGACTTGAAGGTCGTGTGGCAATCGTTACCGGCGCGGGCAAAGGATTGGGCAAAGCCTTCTGTATACGATTAGCCCAGGATGGGGCAAACATAGTTGCAGTGACCAGGGCCGATGCCGATGGCCTGGAAAGAACCGGAGAGGAGGTAAGAGCTCTCGGAAAGGAAGCTCTGTTGAGCATATTGGACGTCTCCAGCGAAGCAGACACTTTGAGAATGGCGCAGGAGGCGCTCGAGAAATTCGGACGAATCGACATCCTGGTGAACAACGCAGCGTACTATTACGGTGTCTCGAGAAAGTCTTTTGACGAAATAGAAATCGAAGAGTGGGACAGAATGATGGCCGTGAACGTGCGGGGCCCGTGGCTTTGCACCCGAGCAGTGTTTCCCGCTATGAAGCGATCGGGCAAAGGGAAAATCATCAACCTTGCATCGGAGGTCTTTTTCACCGGGTCACACGGCTTCGTCCATTACGTGTCTTCGAAAGGCGGCGTCATCGGTCTGACCCGAGCTCTCGCCGTGGAATTGGGACCCCACAGTATATGCGTCAATGCAGTTGCTCCGGGATACACCGATACCGAGGCCAGCAGGACGATTGCCGAAATAAACAAATATGATACCAGCCGTACGCCGCTCAAGAGGTTGGAAAAACCCGAAGATCTGGTGGGGATCGTCGCGTTCCTGGCTTCCGATGAGAGCGACTTCATTACGGGTCAGACCATGTTGGTGGATGGAGGCAGAGCAATGCACTGATTCAAGTAACGCCTCCTATACCGCGTGAAGGGTCTTTTTCCACTCTTTTCAGGTTCCACGGAAGCGCACCGGAAGAGTGGTTTCGTGCTGCGGTTCTCCTGACTTCTCCTCCTGACGGACCCTCTCCGGCGTGAGGCTGCGCATATAAACAAGGCTGATTTCGGATCCTCGAATTAATCGTTCGTAAACAGCTCGTATGCAACGAGGAGGAGAGAGTCATGAAGGTTTACGATGTGGTCCCCGGCTTGGAATTCGACCCCGAACGAGATCTGGCACAGTCTCCCGTATGGTTCTTGGATGGAACCCATTCCGTTCCTCCATGGACACCCATGTTTGGATGGTTTTGGATCAATTTCTGCAGACACGGCATGCAGTACGGCGCCGAGCAACTGTCCCTGCCCACCGTCAAAGGATGGGACTGGCGGTTCATGAACGGGGGCGGTTATTTGACTCTTCTTCTCGTTAAGAGCGAGGAAGAGAAACAGAGGAGGGAAACCCGGTTCAAACAGGCCATATTGCCGTTCATCAAGGATTATGACGGCTTGTGGAACGGTTTTGTGAAGGAAATCCTCGAGCGGTACCAGCAGCTCAAATCCCTGGAAATGGAGCAGGCGACCAGTTACGAGCTTCTGAACAACTTCGAGGAAACCATCAACACCTGCCGTCGCATGTGGGAAATCCACATGTACATGATGTACGGAACGTACACCGCCTATATTCTTTTTGAAAACATGTGCCGTGAACTCGCCGGAATCGATGACACCTCTCCAATCTTCCACAGCGTTGTCTCAGGATTCGACAACAAGGTTTTCCAGGTAGACCGCAGACTCTGGGAGTTTTCCAAACGAGCGGGTGCGGACGGACTGTCCGAGGTCTTCACTGCGAACGAGGCACCTGAAATCAAGGCGAAACTGGAGGAGTCCGACAAGGGAAAGGCCTTCTTGAAGGATTTCATGGACTTCATGAATCAAGACGGCTGGCGCATGCAGCGCATGTCCGAGATCAACCTGCCGACTTGGGTGGAAGACCCTACTCCGGCACTGGGAATGGTAAAACAGTTCATACTAAAGGGAGGATCCTTCAACCTCGATGAGGAACGCGGGAAACTGAGCCGCAATCGTGAAGTGGCTGAAAAGGAACTTCTGGCGAAAGTCCCGTTGGAGCAACGAGGTTGGTTCGGGCAATTGATGCGACTGGCTCAGAAGAGCGGTGTTTTTAGCGAAGAACACGATCACTATTTGGACCTATACACCCACGCGATGATGCGGCGTAGTGCACTGGGAATAGGAAGGCGGTTCGTCAAGTCGGGAGCCCTTGACCACCATGAAGACGTCTTCTTCCTCATTCCGGATGAGATTCGCCGCGCAGGAATTGCTCCGGATCAATTCGATCTGCGCTACATTGTCGAACGCAGGAAGGCCGATTGGCAGGAATGGCAGAAAAAGCCCAATCCGCCGGCAATACTCAGGGAAGGATTCGATCTGGACCAGGCCATGGCAGTCCTCGTGAAATCCAACGACCCCATCGCGCTCAAAGTGGTGGTGGGTTCCATGCCGCAGATACGTCCCGAACTGAAAGCCGATCTGTACGGAACGTGCGGTTCTCCGGGGGTTGCTGAAGGAACGGCCCGAGTGATTCTGAGCGAAGACGAACTTCATCTGGTGAAGGAAAACGACATCTTGGTCGCAGCGAGCACATCACCCAGTTGGACGCCTGTTTTCTCCATGATCAAAGGCGTGGTGGTGGACCGCGGGGCAAGCCTGTCTCATGCGGCCATTGTCGGGCGAGAATACGGCATACCGGTCGTCATGAACGTCTTCGAAGGCACTTCCAAGATAAAAACCGGCCAAAGGATCAAGATAGATGCGAATATGGGCACAGTGTACATCTTGGACAAATGACCGGCTCCAGCACAAGCGGGCGCCGGCTTTCGAATGTTTCCCGGCGCTTTGCTTTCGTAAGAAAGGGAGTGGGCTCCCATGTCGGAACAATGGGTGTATTGGTTCGAAGAGTTGGGCAGCGAGCACAATGATCTGGTGGGAAAGAAATGTGCCAATCTCGGGGAACTGACCAGGCTTGGGTTGCGAGTTCCGCCGGGTTTTGCCATATCCGTCAATGGATATGAGAAGTTCATGGCCGAGACAGGAGCGGGTGACGAGATCAGACGGTACGTTCAGGACAAGCGCCATCTCCTGAAACAGGTAGACCGGCAGGTGGAGGCCGGTCGAGAAATCAGGAAGATCATTCAGTCCAAAGTGATGCCTGCCGAGATGCAAGAAGAACTGTACCGTCGATACGCAATCCTCTGTGAAAACGTAGAGATGGCGAATGTTCCCGTTGCCGTGCGTTCCAGCGGAGCGGTGAGCATGCCCGGTCAGATGGAGACCTTCCTGAATGTCCAAGGAAGAAGAGAACTCGTCGAAAAAGTGATACAAGTGTGGGCAAGCGCTTTCACCACTCGGGCCATCGCGTTTCGTCTGGAAAAAGGCTTGGAAATGGAAAAGGCTCCCATCGGCGTGGCAGTGCTGAAGATGGTCAATGCCAAGTGCGCCGGCGTAGTGCTCACCGTGCTACCCACCACGGGTGACCTGAGCAAGATCGTTGTGGAAGGGAACTGGGGGCTTGGAGAAAGTGTGGTAAGCGGAGAAATGACTCCGGACCGGTTCATCGTGGACAAGGAATGCGGTGAGTTCGAATGCACGGTGAGCACCAAGACGAAGATGATATGCAGACACACCTCCGGCACGAGGGTGGCTCAGGTACCCAAAGACCTTCAGTGCAGGCCCTGTCTCTCCCATGATGAGCTGGGCGAGATCGTGCGGATTGCGAAACAGGCCGAATCTCACTTTAACCTGCCTCAGGATATGGAATGGGTAGTGGATGAGGACCTTGGGTTTCCCCAAAATGTCCTGTGGGTGCAGGCCCGGCCGGCAAAATATTCAAAAAAAGAGAATGAATCCGAGTATCTTGCGGAACTCATGTCCCGCATCTTCAAGATGTAAAAGGGACATGCTTGTCAGGAGGTTCTTATGACCGTCCTTTTTACGCAGTACTGGGACGTGGTCCACGGAAAATTCGACGAGTACTCCGAGTTTATGACCAATGAATACATGCCCGCCCTCGAACAACTGGGAATCAAGCTCCTGGGTGGATTTTATGTGGCAGTAGGCGAGGGGCCCCGCATAATCGTGGTGGCCACGGTCGAAGAGCAGGACTACCTTCGCAAGATTTTGGCGACGGACGAGTACCGCGTCATATCGGGTAAGCTCATGAGCTTTGTGTACCAGTATTCAAGCAAGCTCTGGGTCTCCAGCGGTCGCCTTCTCGAGGAGCCCTACAAAATTCACACTGCTGCATGGAAATTCAATCAGTACTACAACGTGGTTCCGGGACAGGAGGAGGCGCATTACCGCTTCGTCAAAGAAGAATGCATTCCCGGAATGAAAGCGCTGAACGTGCCGGTTACCGGCGCATGGAGGCTGGTGATCGGCAGCGGGCCTACGATTCTCGCTGAATGCACGGCCAAGAACATTCTGGATATTGCCAAGGCCGTCGATACGTCCGAATTCAGGCGGTTGGTTCGAACGATGAAGAAGAACTACGCGGCGAACTTCGGCAGTCGAATACTCGCACCCACGGGCCGGATAGAAGTCCCGCAGATCATGAAAGAAATGATGAAGGGATTTTAGCCGGTCGCACAAAGCGTCTGTTCCGCGGCATCCATCCCTGGAAAGGAGTTCACTATGTACGTGCGCATGACTTTCTTCAAGGTGAAAAACGGCAAAATGAGCGCTCTCAGGGATCTGTACAACAAAGAGGTCATCTCTGCCCATAAGAACCATAAGGGGGTGCGGTTCGTGCATCTGCTGGAGTCCCTGGACGACAAGAACGCGGGGATATCCGTAACCGCCTGGGACACCAAAGCAGACCTCGACGCATACGAGGCCAGCGGCGATTACGAACGGTTGCGAGGCCTTTTCATTGAGATGTATGAGGGAATGCCTGCACTGACATCGTACGAGGTGACAGCCAGTTCCGAACCAATCCTTCTGAGGATTTTCTGACGTGGTATCCTGGCCGGGGAGCCGATCATGTACGGAGACTTTGAGGACATCTACAGGCGAGCGCAGCCGTATCTCGCCACGCGGGACAACGAAATCCATACGCTGATAGCGTACCAATTCGCGTGCGAACTCCTTCTGAAGGAGGGAGGAGACAAGGCGGTTGTCCTCCCTGCCGTGATTCTACACGACGTGGGATGGAAGGCCGTGCCGGAGGAGCTTCACCTCAAGGCTTTCGGCCCCGGTTCCAACGACATGGAGATAAACAGAATTCACGAAGTGGAAGGGGCGAAGATTGCGCGATCGATACTGGAACAAACGCACTACGACCCCGCTCTCACAGAGGAAATTGTTGAGATCATTCTCGGCCATGATTCGAGGAAAGAAGCGCTGTCACTCAATGATGCCATCGTCAAAGATGCTGACAAACTTTGGAGATTTTCGAAAGAAGCCCTGCAAATTGACCCCGAACGCTTCGGTATAGACCCCGCGGTGCACGCGGAATGGCTCAAGCACCAGATAGGAAAATGGTTTATCACTGAAACCGCTGCAGAAATGGCTCGATTGGAACAGAGGCGAAGAGCTGAGAGTTTCAAGGCCGGCGCGCGGTAAGTATGTGAACAAAGGCCAAGGAAACTGCATGCTCACGTACGCGGGCTACCCTCACAAGACGAACTTGGCAACAACAGCCGAATAAAATCCTGTGCCACTGATGGCAATTTCTTCGGGTTTGTGCTTCCGGAGCGGACGAGCTCCGAAGAGCGTACGATACACGGGGAATTTTCATGAAACAGGTGAATTTTACTCTGAACGGGAGCCCGCAAACCTGTGTCGCGGAAGATGACCTGGTTCTGCTGGACTTTTTGCGAAAAAACCAAGATTTGACGGGGGCGAAGCAATCCTGCGACCGCAAAGGGCAATGCGGCGCGTGCACGGTAGTCGTCAACAAGAAGGCCGTCCGATCCTGTCTCACACGGGTTGTGAGCCTGCACGGAGCGGATGTCATCACCATAGAGGGACTGGGCACGCCGGACAATCCGCACCTCATTCAGGAAGCGTTCGCACTCAGCGGAGCCATTCAATGCGGGTACTGCACCCCCGGCATGATTATGGCCTCCAAGGCCCTTCTGGACCGGAATCCCGATCCGGATACGGATGCGATCAAGAAGGCCCTGGCACGCAACCTCTGTCGATGCACCGGGTACAAAAAGATCATAGATGCGGTCAAGCTCGCGGGCAGCTTCATCCGAGGGGAAGCCATACCCATCGAGGTCCGCCCTGATCCGGAAGAAGGAACGATAGGAGTGTCGTTACCCCGCCCGACTGCCCTGTTGTTGGCAACGGGCAAGGCTCTTTTCACAGCGGACAGGAACATGGACGGCGTACTGGAGCTTGCGGCCGTGCGTTCGCCCTTTTCGCACGCCCTGATAAAGTCCATCGACACTTCGCAGGCTGAGAAGGTCCCGGGTGTAGTATGTGTTCTCACTGCAAAAAACATCAGGGGAACCAATAGGCTAAAAGAGGATCAGCCGATTCTCTGCGAGCACAAGGTTCACGTGATGGGTGATGCGGTGGCGGCGGTGATTGCCGACACCAAGGAAAATGCGCTGCAAGGTGCGCAAGCGGTTTCGGTGGAATATGCACGCTTGCCGGAAGTGCACTCGCCCGCAGAAGCCGTGGCAGCAGGCAGTTGCCAGGTCCATGAAAGTACTGCCAATCTGTGCTACAGCCACCCTCAGATCAAAGGAGACGCACAAGCAGCGTTGTCACAGTCCGACGTGGTGGTGGAAGCCAGGTTCTCTACTCAACAGATCCATCAGTCACCGCTGGAACCCGAAGCCTCCCTGGCCTACTTCGAAGAGCATCCGGAGGACGATGAACCTCAATTGGTGGTCGTTGGGCGAAGCATCAATATTCATTACCACCTGAAGATCCTGCAGGACGCCCTCGGATGGGAGAACATGCGTTACGAGCAAGCTTTCATCGGTGGGCAGTTCGGAATCAAGATGGACATCACTGCCGAGGGCCTGGCGGCTGCTGCGGCTCTCCACGTTCGACGCCCGGTGCGATACGTGTGCAGTCTCACGGAATCCATGTGGATCACCACAAAACGCCACCCCTTCGACATGAAGGTGCAACTCGGAGCCGACCGTTCAGGGAAGCTCACCGGATACTCCATAGATTTTGTTGTTGATAACGGGGCCTATGTTTCAGCAGGAAAGTCCATCGTCAATCGCGCCCTGTACATGTTGAGCGGCTCGTATCATATACCCCACGTGCGGGCCATGGGCACCCTCGTCTATACCAACAATGCATGGGGAGGCGCTGCTCGAGGAGCAGGACCGCCTCAGGTGAATTTCGCTCTCGAGTCGGCCATGGAACTCCTGGCAGCCCGCCTGGAGATAGATCCGCTGGAATTCCGGCTCATGAATACGGTGAAGCCGGGCCAATCGATTTCCACGGGAGAGGTGGTGGAGGAATGGCCGTATCCGGGATGCCTCGAGGCGCTCAGAGAACACTATGAAAGGGCTCGCAGAGATTGCGCTGCAGCGAGCACCGGCCGATTCAAGCGAGGAGTGGGCCTGGCCGGGGGTAGCTTCGGGATTGGCAGAGGAGGTCCGGACCGTTCGCAGGTTGCAGTGGAACTCATGCCTGACGGAGGTCTTACCGTCTACGGATCGATTGCCGATCCGGGCGAAGGGAACGATGCCATGCTGACTCAGATCGCATCCCATCTGACGGGAATCCCCCAGCAAAAGATACATCTTGTGACTCGCGACACCGATAGCACCCCGGATTCGAGTTCGGCCTCAGGCAGCCGGGTAACGTACATGAGTGGAGGGGCCCTGGTGAATGCCATCGAGGCCCTGAAAAAGGCTATGGAGGAAGCCGGAGGACCTGAGCACAAACACCTTGTCGCGGCCGGGAAACCGACCAGGTATCTTGGAACGCGAGTGGCACAGACCACGCTCCTGGACCCGGAGACTGGGAGGGGCGTGCCTTTCGAATCGCGGGTGCATGGAGTTCAAATGGCGGAAGTGGAGGTCGACACCGAGACGGGTGAAGTTCGCTTGCTCAAGATGACTGCCGTCGTCGACCCGGGAACGGTGATCAACCCTCGCATAGTCGAAGGTCAAATAGAGGGCGGACTCGACATGGGAGCGGGAATGGCCCTACGAGAGCACTACGTACACGGAGAGACGAACGATTGGATCGGATACAAGTTTCCCACCATGAAGACGGCCTTTGACATGAACGTCATCTTGCTCCAGACACCGCGAAAAAGAGGGCCTCTGGGCGCTGTCGGTGTCGGAGAGTTTGTACTCTTGCCGACGGCCGCCGCAATAATTACCGCCATTCAGAATGCCACGCGCGGGGAACGCATATGCGACCTCCCCGCAACTCCACAGCGGGTTCTCGACGCTATGGGCGGAGAAACACCTGCAGTTGACACCGATGGCAATTGACGACTCCATACGGGCCAATGACCGTACGACGAGGACAATAGACGGTAAGGAGGTC
>DATHCX010000205.1:0-25129 GCA_035319325.1 Desulfomonilaceae bacterium | reverse complement strand
ACCATGATGATCCCGGAACGGCTGGGAACCGCGGCAATGACCATCGGAGCAGCGCGGCCGGCGCTGGATGTGGCCACCGGGTACACCACGAGACGAAAAGCGTTTGGCCAGGTCATAAGCCAATTTCAGGGGGTGAGCTTCCAGGTGGCAGAGGCGCGGATGCTCCTGGATGCGTCCAGAGCCCTGGTTTATGCGACCTCGAAAGCTGTAGACGCAAGAGTCGACCCCACGGTCATCAGGCGCATGGTCTCTGAAACCAAGAAATTTGTCACCGAATCCTGCCAGACCGTTGCGCACAAGGCAATGCAGGTGATGGGCGGAATCGGCTACACGAGCGTGTATCCCATCGAGCGAATCTTCCGGGATCTGAGGCTTGCATCCATCTGGACCGGCACCAACGAAGTTATGTCGGCCATCATTGCCAATGAGTGGTATAAGGAGTACACGAAAGTCCATGAGATTCGCAGGCCGAGGGATTACGAATCCGACGCGGAAGCGGCCGATGCGCCAGACGAGAAAATCTACGAATAAAAAGATAATAACGTGGCCATGATTCTGAACAGTGTCGTCCCTATCTTCGCGGTCATCGCGTTGGGGGGCGTGCTGAAACGCCTGAGAATGATTGATGAGAGGTTCATCGGCGTTTCAGACAGGTTGATATACTACATTTTTTTTCCTGCGCTGCTCTTTTGGAAGATCGGTAAGCCCGCTCCCGTCTCCGGCATATATTGGGGATTGATCTGTGCAGTGTTGAGCGCTGTAGCCGTCGTCTTTGTCGCGAGCCTGCTGCTCGTGAAGCTTTTGAGGATGCCGAATTTTGCCGTGGGCTCGTTTACTCAGAGTTGCTACAGATTCAGCACGTACATAGGTATGGCCGTGGTTCTTGGGGCCACAGGCGAGGAGGGAGTCAAACAATTCGGGGTGCTGATCGGGTTCGCGATTCCTTTCATCAACATCCTGGCGGTTTCGTCTCTCATCTGGTTTTCGGGTGAGTCCTGTTCCTGGGGGCGACAGGCATGGATACTCATTAGATCTACTCTTTCCAATCCTTTGATCATCGCGTGCGGTTCGGGAATCGCGTATTCCAGTTTGCGCGTTCCTTTTCCCGCGTTCGTGGATAACACGCTCGGACTCATGTCCTTGCTGGCTCTGCCCTTGGCGCTGGTATCCATTGGCGGATCCCTGAATTTCGCTGCATTCAGGGGCTATGCCACGTATTCCGGCATCGCGGGGTTGGTCAAACTGGTGTTGCTGCCTCTGGTGGGCTATGCGTTTCTTGAAATGTTCCAAGTCTCGGAAAGTGCCTTCAAGGTGGCCATGATCTATTTCGCGCTGCCCACTTCACCAGCAAATTACATCCTCTCCGGCCAGCTCAACAGCGACGTTGAGTTGGCCACCGCGGCCATAGTCCTTTCCACGTTGTTGTCCGTGGGTTCCCTTTCCGCGACAATCCTCTTGTTCTGTGCGTGATCGAGCTCCGAGGATCGTTGTCGCCGAATATAGGGATTCTCAAAAGTAATGTCGGTCTTGATTACGCGAAAGGATTCGAAGACCGTCATTGCGAGGGCGAAGGCCGAAGCAATCTCTAACTAAGAAAAACTGAGATTGCTTCGCTTCGCTCGCAATGACGGCCATTTTTCATCCGCAATCCAACGGATCCGCCGGAGAAAATAGCGTTGATTTTGAAAAGGTAACGGGGTTACTCTGTCGCTTCCCCGAGATGGGGGATTATGAACGGGTTCGGAGAGCAATTCATGACCGGCGGAAAGAGCGGTAGACGAATACTTGTGACGGGCGGCGCGGGTTTTATCGGCAGTCATATTGTGGAAGGTCTCCTGGAGAGAGGGCATCGCGTCAGAGTCCTGGACAATTTCAGCACAGGCAAGATGGAAAACCTGAAGAATCTGGGCCGCGGTCGCTGGAACGCGGAGAGGGACTTTGAATTGATACAGGGCGATATCCGCGATGCGCACACCGTTGCTGCCGCAACAAAGGGAATGGACGCTGTTTTGCACCAGGCCGCGTTGGGGAGCGTTCCCCGGTCTGTTCAAGATCCAGTGACCACTCAGCACGTAAACGCTGACGGAACGCTCAACATCTTTGTGGCTGCCAGGGCGAACGGAATAGATCGCGTGGTCTACGCGTCGTCTTCTTCGGTGTACGGAGACAGCGAAACTCTCCCGAAGCGGGAAGGCACCGAAGGACGCGGCCTTTCGCCATACGCGCTGACCAAGAAAAACAATGAAGAATACAGCCGGTTGTTCATGGACTTGTACGGCTTCGAGACGGTGGGATTGCGGTACTTCAACGTATACGGGCCCAAACAGGACCCCATGTCCGAATATGCGGCAGTCATTCCGCGCTTCACCACCGCGCTCCTTTCGGGCAACAGGCCCGTCATTTATGGAACCGGTCGCCAGACGCGGGACTTCACGTACGTCAAAGACGTGGTGGAAGCGAACATGCTGGCCCTTGAAGCGCCGATATCTGCGTGCGGCAGGGCATATAATATCGGGTGCGGGAGTCGCGAAAGCCTTCTGGAACTGTTGGACACGCTGAAAGAACTGTTGCACACGAGCATCGAACCACAGTTCGATCCACCTCGTGCAGGAGACGTTATGCATTCGAGCGCGGATACGAGTCTCGCGGAACGGATCCTGGGCTTCAGGGCCACACACGATCTGGCCACGGGATTAGCGCAAAGTATTGAATGGTATAGGGAAAATTGTTAAGGGCATCGAGAAAAAAAATGAAAACCCGGAGCGGGGTCAGGATGGAGCGCCGGGTTTTCGACCATGCGCAGCCGGATGGCTGGTAGGTTCCTATGTGATAACATTGGCATAAACATAATGTCAAGAATTAATTGGGATAAAATAGTATAAGAAGCTCAAACCCAACGCCTATCCGTATAGTGCACTGTTCTTGAAATCGGTAATACGGATTCTCTTTCTTGCGGGTAACTCGATTCCGGGCACAGGGCTGGGGGCACTCCTCCGCTGCGGACGACGCAGAGCCGTCTCATACGAATGGGCTTTCAAAAAAGTAAGATTGGGAGGAACAACTTGCAAGAAGTTCCTCCCCGATTTCACGTACTTGAAAACGCATTGGTATCACCCCGCAAGGCGAATTCGAAGGGGGAGGCAAGGATCCTTTCGGCCCTGGGCCGCGAAAATAGACGGAAGATCTTTCTTAGGCGCTGGGGAGCATGAATTTGCGGTGACAGTCGTCCAACAGGTTGATTTATCAGATGAAATGTGAAAATAGGGGTGGGTACAAACAAACAGAGTCCGACCCTAACCCCTATACCCTCTGCCGGACTCAAAACACATGCCGGAATAACTCTTCCGGCTCATTACATTGTCATGAAGACCGGCACAAAATAGCATCGCTCTGCGAGATTTGTCAAACTAGAAACTACTTTAATTCAATTATATCAATAATATCGGATAATATTGCCGAGTCTATGAGGTATATTCTTGATGCCTGCCTCGGAATTTCCGCATCTGGAGCCGTTTACCAGTACCTGGCCCGCGAATAAGAACAGGCGCCGAATCCATTTTTGTGTATAGGCATTCTCAAAAAGTAGTGTCTGTTTTGATTACGCGAAAAGTTTGGAAGATTGTCATGGCGAAGGCAAAGCCCGAAGCAATCTCCAACCTACCGAAACGGAGATTGCTTCGTCGCTGCGCTCCTCGCAATGGCATGATTGGACCACCGGCATACGCGCCAGAATTATGAGAGAATCCGACACAATTTTCTAGAACTACGATATTTCCAGTCAGCGCCAGTTCAAAATACGGTCAGCCCGTGCTATAAAAAAGTTTCCCTATCACGCGTGTCCATCAATCGGGATTTCATGTGGAGGAGGCACTTGTGAGAACCTATCAATATCTCAAACCTACGTCGCTGGCGGAAGTTCTGGAGCTATTGAAACACTACGGACCCAAAGCGAAAATCGTGGCCGGCGGGACCGATGTGATGATTCAGTGGAAAAAGAAACTTCTATCCCCGGATTATTTCATCTCCCTGCGCAACGTTCCTGAACTCAACTTCATCTCGTACCGGGGAGATTTGAGGATCGGCAGCGCGACCACGCACCGGACGCTGGAGCTTTCTCCGGAAATAAGAAACAATTTTCCGGTGATCCGGGACGCAGTGAGCGGTCTCGGGTCGGTTCAGGTAAGGAATTCGGCTACGATAGGCGGCAATCTCTGCAATGCTGCGCCCTCAGCCGATACCGCTCCTCCCATGCTGGTGCTGGACACGGAAGTGAAGATCGTCTCCGCAGACGGAGAAAGATCCGTTCCCGTACGAGACTTCTTCAAAGGTCCTGGGAGAACCGTGTTGGAACCCGGAGAACTGGTCAGAGAATTGTGTGTTCCCGAACCTCTGCCCAACACCGGTATGGCGTATTGGAAACATACCCGGAGGAAGGCCATGGACCTCCCCATTTTAGGGGTGGCTGTGCTCATGTCCTTTGGGGAGGACCTGAAGACGTGCGTGAAGGCGCGGATCGGGCTGGGCGTGGCTGCCCCCGTGCCCATGCGGGTAAGAGCGGCGGAAGAATTTCTGGAAGGCAAGGTCGTCGACGAGATTGTCCTGAATGAAGCAGGTGAAATGGCGTCCGAGCAGGCGCGGCCGCGATCCACTATCCGCGGTTCCGAATGGTATCGTAGAGAAATGATACGCGTGCTGGTGAAGCGCACTGGACTTATGTGTCAGGAAAGGGCGAAAGGAGAGGGCAGGTCATGAAACAGACCTTACGGTTCACCGTGAACGGCCACCCCGTACAGGTGGAGGTGGAACCCCATTGGAATCTGCTGCGGGTGCTCCGGGAAGAACTGGACCTCACCGGCGCAAAACAGGGTTGCGGCGAGGGAGAATGCGGCGCGTGCACGGTCCTGGTGAACGGCGCTCCGGTGAATAGCTGTATTTATCCGGTGCTCGAGGCAGAAAATAAAGTCGTGCTCACCATCGAAGGGCTCCTGGGAGAAAAGAACGAGTTGCATCCCCTTCAGGTGGCCTTTCTGGAAAAAGCGGGCGTTCAATGCGGTTTCTGCACTCCCGGCATGATCATGTCCGCGAAGGCGCTCCTGGACCAGAATCCGGCTCCTACTGCAGACGAAATACGGCACGCGCTTGCGGGAAACATGTGCCGATGCACGGGCTACGTACAGATTGTTGAATCAGTATTGCACGCTGCAGATCTCATGTCGCGGCGCACGGCCCAAGAGCCGGTCTAAGGAGTTTGCCATGACAGAGTTGTATGTAGGGAAATCATGCGCCAGGACCGACCTGGACAAGGTGACCGGACGAGCCGCGTACATCAATGATATACGGGTTCCGCGGATGCTGTACGGCAAGATTCTGTACAGTTCCAGGCCCCATGCCCGCATCAAGAGTATAGACATATCCAAAGCCGAAAAACTTCATGGTGTACGGGCAGTCTTGACCGGATTCAACACGCCTGACGTTCGCGTGGGGTTTCTGGGGGATCAGGCGCCTTTGAAGAAAGACAAAGTCAGGCAGTTCAGGGACGAGATAGCTGCCGTTGCTGCAACAGACGAAGATATCGCTGAGGAAGCCCTGGGCCTCATCACGGTGGAGTACGAGGACTTGCCCGCGGTGTTCGACCCCATCCAGGCAATGCAGAAGGACGCTCCGCTGATTCATGAATTGGACGCAAGAGGGAAACCCAGGCGCAACAACATTCTCCCCCTTCCGTGGAAGCTCAGCGCGGGAGACGTGGAAAAAGCTCGGACCGAGTCTGCATTTGTGGTGAAGGATACGTTTACCACGCAGTGGGTTCATCAGACCTGCATGGGAACGAGCGGCGGCATAGCCGAGTTCGACGCAAACAGCAACCTGATTTTCCGGAGCGTCACGAACGTCCCCTTTGGCGGGAAAGACCGCCTGGACATGTTCTTGAAGAACATAGGCATCGCCGGTGCGACTCGTGTGCTGACGCCGTTTGTGGGAGGAAGCTTCGGGAGCAAGCTGGACACCGACATCTATGAATTCATTCTGGTGTTGCTTGCATGGGCGACCAAGTGTCCAGTGAAGATCATGTTCTCGAGGCATGAGGAATTCACTGCGAGTCCGCCCAGGCAACCGGTCATCGCTACGGTCGAGCAGGGCTGCGACAGCGACGGACGGCTCACGTTTCGAAAAGTGGACATGATTCTGGACAACGGCGCATACACTTCCTGGGGAGCCACCACGCCGTCCGTCATGATGATCCCCATTTCTTCCCTGTATCGCGTTCCCAACGTGGATTTTCAGGCTACCTGCGTGTACACGAACAACATCTATGCTCAGGCAATGCGGGGATATGGCAATCCCCAGGCCACGTACGTGGTGGAACAATCCATGGATCAGCTCGCCGAAGCCGCGGGAATCGATCCGATGGATTTCAGGTCCATCAATGCGAATTTGCCGTATGAAAACACACCTATGGGTCTGAAGGTTACCACATGCCCGATGAAAGAATGCCTCGATGAGGTCAAGACGAAACTGAACTGGACGGCGACCCACGGCAAGCGGACCGGACGCGGGGTGGGGGTGGCCTCTTTTCTGCACGTGGGTGGAGGCGCTCGGGTTTACCTGTCGGATGCGCAGGGGATCATCCTCAAGGTGGACGACGATGGAAAGGTCCAGGTCATAACCGGGGGAACGGACCAGGGGCAGGGTTCTGAAACCATCATTCGCCAGATGGTGGCGGAAGCTACGGGATTCAAGCCGGAAGACGTTACCATATTCCTGGGAGACACGGAAGTGTGCCCCTGGGACGTGGGGACTCACGCGAGCAGGCATGCGTTCATGGTGGGGCACGCAATTCTCCTGGCCGCGGGAGAAGTGAAAAGCAAAGTCCTGGCATTGGCTTCCAAATGGATGGCGAATCTTATGCAGCAGGACTTCCAAAAGAAAGCACGCCGCGATCCGAATTTCAAACTGCCTGAACTCGATTACGGGGTGCTGTCGGATCCGGAAAACCTGGATATCCAGAACGGGACCGTGTTTCTCAAGAGCGAGCCGGACAATAGCGTTTTTCGGATTCCTGCTGCCCGAATTCTTCGGAAAGCGCATCTCGTGGGCACGGGAAAAGGTGAGATGGTCACTGCCGAAGCCTTCTACGATCCGCCCAACGAAATGTTGGACCGGGACGGAAAGGGTAACCTCTCCTGTTGCTATACATTCGGAGCCCACGGGGTCGAAGTGGAAGTGGACAGGGAAACCGGTCAGGTGACGATCCTCAATTACGTGGCGGCACACGATGTGGGGAGAGCCATCAACCCCATGCTGGTGAAAGGGCAGATTTACGGAGCAACCATCATGGGCGCGGGATACGCTCTCACGGAAGAGATTCAGGTAAACCACGGCAGAGTGATGAATCCGAACCTGCTCGACTACAAAATTCTCACCGCAAAAGACGAAATCCCCATTGACGCAGTCATCATTGAACCCATTGAGCCTACCGGGCCGTTCGGCGCGAAGGGAATCGGCGAACCCGCGTGCGTGCCTTCAGCTCCGGCAATCGCCAACGCGATTTATGACGCCATAGGAGTGAGAATCAAGGACCTGCCGGTCACGCCGGAGAAGATCCTCGCAGCTCTGAAAAGTCAGGCCGACGACCACAGACCCCGGTAGGGCAATTCCAAAAGGTGTGAAGTTTCTAGCTTTGTTTTCGGGTGAAGTTCCATTGTGCCGAATGTGAAACGCCAGATCTACATGGATAATGCCGCCACCTCGTTCCCCAAGCCTCCGGCGGTAGTCGCCGCGATGGTCGCCTTCATGAATGATGTAGGCGCAAATCCTGGCCGGTCCACGCATGATCGGTCTGTGGAAGCGTCTCAGATCATGACTGAAGCGCGTGGGAAATTGGCCGCGCTGTTCAATATTCCCGATCCCAAACGCATCGTCTTCACGCTGAATGCCACGGAATCCCTGAATACGGTAATTTACGGTTTTCTGAATCCCGGCGATCACGTGATCATCACCCAGATGGAGCACAACTCGGTCATACGGCCGGTTCGCCACCTGGAACGGTCCGGAATCATAAGCGTCTCCGTGGCGCAGTGCGACAAGATGGGCGTTCTCGACGTGCAGGGCCTCAAACGGTTGATTCGCCCGAAGACGGCCCTCATCTGCCTCAACCACGCGTCCAACGTCTGCGGCACCATTCAGGACATAGCAGCGGTCCGGGCGGCGCAAGGGGAGATCCCGTTACTGCTAGACGTGGCGCAAACAGCGGGCGCACTCCCTGTGGACGTGCAGAAGCTGGGCGTGGACTTTCTTGCGTTTACCGGCCACAAAAGCCTCTACGGACCGCAGGGAACGGGCGGTCTGTACGTGCGGGAAGGTTTGGTCGTGCGCCCCCTGAAACGCGGGGGAACCGGGAGCATGTCTGAAGTGGACGAACAGCCTGATTTCTTCCCCGACCAGTTGGAAAGCGGCACTCAAAACGTCGTGGGTATTGCCGGTTTGGCGGCGGGAGTCGATTTTGTGCTCGAAACGGGCGTGGATCGGATTCGCAGACACGAAATGCAGCTCCTCAGCGCTTTTGTGGACGGAACAGTGGATGTGCCCGGTGTAACGTTGTACGGCCCGCTGAAGGTCGACATGCAGATGCCCATTTTGTCCATGACGTTCGATCAGGCGTTGCCCGACGGGCTGCGGGTTACGTTTGGCGGGTGCGGGGGCAGATCGATTCCTGCCACCTTCGACAGCCTTCATCCCCACGAGGCAGGCAGTATCCTCCTGGACAAACACGAGATCTCCGTGCGAGTCGGCCTTCACTGTGCGCCGCTCGCACATGAGGCTCTGGGAACGTTGCCGGACGGTACGGTTCGCTTCAGTATGGGGTATTTCAACACCCTGGAAGACGTGGAGATTGCTGTCAGAGCGGTGCGGGAGATCGCGGAAAAAAGAGAATTCTTTGATGAAGACCGGTGAAACTCATACCCGGAATTGGAACCGATCCCGTGCTTTCTTGGGATCGCACGGCCGCAGCGATCCCGCGTACCGCGTCTTGAGGTCTTCAATACGCCCGAATGACTGACTGACACGTTCTTCTGAAATGTCGCCGGAACGAATTGCTGCGAATACGGCTTCTCTTGCGGAGAACGCCTTCTGGGGATCATTGCAGAAGAGGAGAATGTCCGCACCGGCGGAGAAAGCCTTCAGAGCGCATTCTTCGGGGGAATGCCTTTTTGCGACTGCGCCCATGTCCAGATCGTCGGTGATGACAACGCCCTCGTAGCCCATGTTATCGCGCAGCAACCTCTGAATAATCCTGGAAGACAAGGTTGCAGGCAAACTCGGATCGAGATCCGGATAGAGAACGTGGGCGGTCATGAGCATGTCTATGCTGCTCTCTACTGCTTCTTTGAACGGGATGAGATCGAATCCCTCCATCCACTCCGCGGATCGATTGTCAACGGGTAGATCGAAGTGGGAATCGATGATGGTTCCTCCGTGGCCTGGAAAGTGTTTGGCGCAAGGGATTACTCCCCTGCGGGCCATGGTTTCCCAGATAATGTGGCCCAATCGGGCCACCTCTGCCGGTTTGCCGCCGTACGATCTGTCTCCGATGACCGAGCTTTCAAGGTTCTCACTGTGACTCAGGACGTCCAGCACAGGGACAAAATCGAGGTTGAACCCAGCCAGCAGAAGTTCTTCCGCCGTAACCCGGGCAAATCTACGCACCTCACTTTCAGGATCGCTGGAACAGGCGCATTCCAGAGCAGGTGGAAATTCCGTGAAAGGTTCCTTCAAACGGCGCACCCTGCCGCCTTCCTGATCCACCCCGATAAACAGTCCGGTCCCGGTTCTCGCGAGAGCGTTTTCCTGCACATCGCGATTCAGCGTCGCTACCTGTACCGGATCCTCTATGTTGCGGGCAAAAAGAATGACGCCGCAAGGATTAAGCTCCTCCATCAGCGTGCGAATTTCCCGCGTAAAGACGGTTCCGTGAAAACCTACCAGGAACAATGTTCCCAGTTCCTTGATATCCATGAATACTCCTGAAGGTGAGACCGCTCGCATCAGTCAAGCCTGTTGCCTACGGCATGATGGACAAAACGAAATTTCCTCCGCTTGGTTGCCACATTTGACAGTCGTCCTTCGGGTGGCATTCCGGTGGCGAAAACGTGCAGGCTATGGGAGGAATGATGTGCGTGCAACTGTTACACCCGAGTCCGAAAACGCCGGCGGTGTTCTGGTTGCCGGTTGCGTGATCGACCCGGATGCTTTGAACGCTGGGAAGAGTGGACGCCAGCTCCATCGGATAATTAAATCCGTTGACAAGGCTAATATCGGTAATGTCCTGGTTCATATAGCCGAATAGTGTCAGTTCGGCAAGAGTTTGCGCGCAATTGCTCCACGTCACGACATCCGCGGACAATGCGAAGCTGACTTCCTCGTTTGGGTGATTAAAGTTCACCACGACCTGCTCGTTCGGATTCACGGTACGAAACAAAATGTTCGGATTTCCGGAATAAACGGAAAAATCAGGAAAATCCTTGGCGGTATAGGTTCCCCACCCACCGACTTTGAATCCCATGTAAAGGGTTAAAGGATTTGAGCGTTTATTCACAATGGTGACAGTTTTCTTTTGCTGAACATTTGTGAACAAACCTTCAGTGGCGTGTCTCCAATGCCTCTTCACCGTGTCGGTGAGACGTGCCGGATTCCTTGGGCTCTTGAAAATCGGCTCCGGCATGACGAACGGACTCTTGCCGCTCAGCAGGTTCTCCGCCTGAAATCCTATGTTCACAAACCCGCTTATAGTTTGATAGGAGTTGTTGACACGGTCGTAGGCGGCTTCGTATTTCGCGGACACTACTCCGTCAGGGCTCTTGAGTTCGACTCCTGTCCGCTGCCCGTAAACCCCGTTGCCGTCATCGAACTTGTATGCCGCCGCGAAGAGACGCAGGTCGGGACCGCCAGAAAAGATTTGGTGCGAGTAGCCCGTCTCGATGTCGTAGTTGGAGGGGCCGCTCACGAAATCGTTCGGCGTGACGTTGTTCCCCAGGCCTTTTCCGTACCAGTTGAAGTTCATGTCCAGAGCATCGTTGCCGGGCAGTATTGCCGCCATTTCAACCCCGGCACCGCCCGAGGAATACCATCGACCGTTAAATCGGGTCGAGTCGTAGAAGCCATTGACCCCCAGGAGGGTTCTTTTCTTGAGAATCGTCCGATACCCTCCACCTATGGAAAGATAAGCCTGATCATCAGCATTCCAATTGATCTTCTTTCGGAAATCCTGCCATTCCGAATGAGCTTCTCCGAAAACAATACTGTGTTCTCCTATTCTGATGGGAAGAATATAGTCAAGGGTAAAGAAACCAACCCGTAGGCTCCCGCCAAAGCTGTAGACGTAACCGGCTGCAAGTTCGGGACGTCTTTTCCCGAAGGAGCTGTCGTCAATGAATCGGATTGGGGGAAATTGAGAGCATCTCCCCTGAGGAGAGATGGGGCTGCATACGGACTCGACTGCAATCCTTGCGCAGTCGCGATACACGTCAAACACGGATAGACAACAAAGGCCAGAAAAATGACTGTAAGCCGAATTCGCAGGAGAATCCTCGCGAGAGGATGGGAGTTCATTGTCGGCCTCGCTCCACAGAAGAATCATTCTCTTCAGTTGGTTTTTCGTGCGACTGACGTAATCAAATTACGTAGAAGAAATAGATAATAAATTTAATATAATATTAATATTTTGTCAAGTATAACATGAATCATTGAGCCATCATTCGGTTACGCGTGACACAAGATTGTCATTGCGAGGGCGAAGCCCGGAGCAATCTCAAATTAACCAAAACAGAGATTGCTTCTTCGTTTCACTCCTCGCAATGACATGATTGAACCACCGGCATACGGGTGGGAATTATGAGAGACTCCGACAGAGCTTTGGAGAACTGCTTTAAGCATCGAGATTGCTTCGTCGTTTCACTCCTCGCAATGACAGAGACTAGGCACTCCCCCCCGAGTAACTGAATTGATACGACATTGCAGACGTTCGAACACGAGCGACAGTCCTGAATTGTGCAGCCGCGCTTTTGCAGAGAAGGCGGGAACTGTCGATTCGCAGAGCCGTCAAGCATGTGGCAGCGAAAGAACTGGTCTAGAAGTAACTGTGCAGGCCCGGCAGATAGTTCACTCCAAAATAGGTGAAAAGCACCGCAGCGAAACCCAGGACGGACAGCAATGCCATTCTATTCCCTGACCAGCCTCTGGTGATTCGCGCATGGAGAAACGCCGAATACACGAGCCAGGTGATCAGCGACCAGGTTTCCTTCGGGTCCCACGACCAGTACGAACCCCATGCATAATCGGCCCAGGCTGCGCCGGTAATGATCCCCAAGGTGAGCATGGGAAGCCCTATCAAGACTGAGCGATACACGATCTCGTCAAGAAGATCGATCCGCGGAAGATGCTGCTTCAGAGACGTTGAACTACGGGCGGCAAGAAGGAGCAAGGCTGCTACAAATGATACGGCAAAGCCGGCATACCCCAGAAAACACGCTATCACGTGCGCCACCAGCCAGTTGGACTGCAATGCGGGAATAAGGGGCCTGATGCTGGAATCGAGAAAAAAGGTGTACGCCATGACCACAAATACCAGAGGAAGGCCCAACAGCACGATTATGTCCGTCCCATATCGCACTCGTACCACCACCAGCGCCAGTGCGATGGTCCAGGCGAAGAACACGAGCGATTCGTAGAGATTGGAAAGCGGGGCATGTCCTATCCCCATCTGATAGGATTCTACCCACCTGAGGGCAATGCTACCCGTATGTGCCGCGAATACAGCCAAGAACATCACGAGAACAGGTTTCCGTAAAGTGGATCCCAGCAAACCGGAAACGTAAGCCCCGAGATAGCAGAATCCCGCGACAAAATAGCCGAAGGCGACATACGTGTTCAGTTCTGTACTTGTCATTTAATCATCCACATTTTTTGTGTTGCCTGTTCCGGGATTTCGCCGCAGATTTTCCCTCAATTGAGCGCCGAGTCCTGCCTCAACCTGCTCACGAAACTCACGTCGCAGCCTCTTGCTCCTGCCGGAAACCTCAATCCTCGATCCTGTTTTTTCGGGGCGGATTTTCACGCTAACCTGGCGATGATTGGTGAAAAGAATCAATGAAAAGCCGACAATCAGAAACCCGCAGCCGATCCACACCAGGATGGCACCCGGATCGTATCCGATCTGAAGGCCCGTTGCGTAGAGGGGCGTGTAGTCCAGAAAGCGGAGTTTGACATCTCCGATCTGTACAGGCCCGGAATCCTTTCGGTGCAGATAGACGGTGCGATTCTCACCTGGCCCGGTGACGCCTATTTTGACTCCGGCCCCCCGTCCCGTGGCTCCAGGATCGAGGCTCAGCAATTCAATTTCGTAACTCGCACCGGGAATAGACATCTTCCCCTTGGGCCGCAAAATGAATTCCGATTTCTTGCCTGAAGCGTCCTGGGCTTCTAATTTCACTTCTCTCAGTCCCGTGACCCTGTAGTCGGACTGGTACATGGATATTCCCTTGAAGGTCAGCGGATGGTTTACGCGAATAGAACCGGCCACGGCTTCTTTGCCGTTTTCCAGCAGCCGAACGTCGCTCCGGAATTCCTTTGGTTCGCCCGACGGGTAGTGACTCAGAGTGAATTTGTCCACAGCGATTTGGAAGGGTAAAGACCGAACCTGGCCGTAGGACGATTCGAATGCCGATACAGCATCACCTTCCTGGATGAGCACGTGGCCTCGGGTACCGTACACCAGTCCTACGAGTCCTCCCAGCAAGATTATTATGATTGCCGTATGCAAGAAAGGGAATCCCAGCAGGTACACCCGATGTTTTGTCCACGAAATAACAGCGAATCCGTTTTCTCGTGTCTCCCGGGCAGATGCCCCCATCAACCGGTTCATTGTCGAAAGAACCCTGTTCTTGGTTTCCTGCACGTCACCGGGATGCGAAACAGCAAAGCTGAAGTTACTTTTCGAAAAGCCGCCTCTCCATTCCGCAGGAATCGCGGGTAGCCTTCTCATCAGGCACCCCAGGAGGTTTAGCGACAGAAGGATCAGCAGCAGAACGAACCACCAGCTTCTATACACATTGTACAAGTCCAAAATAACTGCAATTCTGAAATACACGCCGGAGGAATAACCGGACAATTGCTCGGGAGAAGAGGTCTGCGGTACGATCGTTCCCACGATGGATGCAGCGGACAGCAAGAACAACAGAGTTATGGTTGTACGAACGGATGTGAAGAACGAGTTGATCTGAGATAAAACGGAATCGCGCTTCCCAGGCTCAGATGTGGTTTCTTGGGGACCTTTCATAAACTACTGCCTCCACTGGCCTCCTAGGAGCTTCACTGCCCGACAAAGTCTTTTGGCTGAAAACCGTCCGGCACACTCGAAGGAACACATAAGTTTATACCATCTCCACCTGGATTTCAACGTTCGGCAGGCACTCCGGGTATTCGTTCAGTTACCCGGGGGAAGTGCCTAACCTCTGTTATTGCGAGGAGTGAAACGACGAAGCAATCTCGATACTTAGAGTTAGAGATTGCTTCGCTTCGCTCGCAATGACAGCCTTTTCCCGTCCGTAACTGAGGCGTTACCTCTCATCCGGGTTACGTAGGAGCAACTGCGTGTCGAAAGCACGTGGCCTTCCCGTACGGGGCAGTGGGCAATAGGTGTAGCACAAGCGAATCAAGATGTTGATATTTGCTGATGTATCGTGGGATGACCCGCATTCAAACGAGAGGGTCCGCGGACAGAGCAGATGAGAGGAGAATCCGTCTTACGGGTTGGCGGTCATCCCTCAGAGGAATCGTTTACCGCTCTGTAATCGCTTATGAAATTGTCAACGTACGCAATCACGGATTCGCGAATTTTTTCCGGCAACTCGTCAATGGTCACAAAACCGATGGACCCCATTTCCCAGGTCGCTGAACTCGTTTGTATAGAAACAGCCCTGGGAAGGATCACGTCCTGCTTCAGTTGCACGTCTATGGAGAAAAAATAACTGAACAGATGCTTGATGGTATTGATGCTGACATAGAGCCAAGGTCTTCCCACTGTCCCACGCCATTCTTCGTGCGGCAGAACGCGAACACCGGACTGCTCCAATTTCGCTTGGATTTCTTCCTGCAAGGTAGCACCGGACAGGCCATCGGCCTCTGCGTCGGATTTAAGGGATTCGACCACCACGACGATTCCGTGGAGCCCGCGCAGAGTTTCTCTCGTAATTTCGTTGATATTCATCTTGCCGTCTCTTTCCCCCGTCGGTTCGCGATTTCTGGGACGGAATATGAAAAGAGCCGGGCAACAAACGCTACCCGGCTCGATTGTGGCTGGTCCGTCCAGACGACTCCTCAGCACTGCGATGCGTGAGTATACTCGCCGAACACTTCTCTCAAGATGTTGCAAATCTCGCCGAGAGTAACCCTCTTCTTCACAGCGTCAAGTATCGGCGGCACGACATTATCCGTGCCCTGAGCGGCCTTCTTGAGGTTCGCGAGAGCCAGCGTTGCAGCCGACGAATCCCGCTGGGCCCTGAGTTTCTCCAGCCGGTCCACTTGATTTTCTCTCACGCTGGGATCCACCTTGAGCAAGCCCGACGGAGTCACCCAGTCCGTCTGAAAACGATTTACTCCCACAATAATCTGATCGCCCGATTCCACGGCTTTCTGGAATCGATATGCCGAATCCTGAATCTCCTGCTCGATGAAACCGCACTCCACGGCTCTGACAGCCCCGCCCATGTCGTCTATCTTCTTGATGTACTCCAAGGCGCGTCGTTCGATGTCGCTGGTGAGGGCTTCCACGTAATACGAACCGGCCAGAGGATCCACGGTATCTGCAGCGCCCGTTTCGTATCCGACTATCTGCTGAGTGCGCAAGGCTATCTGGACGGATTCCGTGCTCGGCAGAGCAAAAGCCTCGTCCCTGGAATTGGTGTGCAGAGACTGGGTACCCCCCAAAACTGCTGAGAGCGCTTGGAATGCAACCCGGACCACGTTGTTCTCCGGTTGCTGCGCAGTCAGGGTACACCCTGCGGTCTGTGTGTGGAACCTCAACATCATTGCCCTGGGGTTGGTCGCTTTGAATCGCTCTTTCATGATGCGAGCCCACATGCGTCGTGCAGCCCTGAACTTGGCGATTTCCTCCAAAAAATCCTGGTGAGCGTTGAAGAAAAAGCTCAGCCGCTCTCCGAAACTGTCCACATCCAGTCCCGCGTCTATCGCGGCCTGCACGTAGGCGATTCCATTGGCAAGCGTGAACGCCACTTCCTGAACGGCGGTGGAGCCTGCTTCCCGGATGTGGTACCCGCTTATGCTGATGGTGTTCCACTGAGGAACGTGCTGATTGCAAAATGCAAATATATCGGTGATGATGCGCATGGAAGGCATGGGAGGAAAGATGTACGTGCCCCGGGCGGGGTACTCCTTGAGTATATCGTTTTGAATGGTACCCCTGAGCTTGCTCGCGTTCGCTCCCTGTTCCTCTGCCACGGCGATGTACATGGCCAGCAGGATGGCAGCCGGCGCGTTGATGGTCATGGACGTGCTTACCGCCGAAAGATCTATGCCGCTGAAGAGCATCTTGAGGTCTTCCACGCTGTCGATGGCCACTCCGACCTTTCCGACTTCTCCTGCCGCCAGTTCCGAGTCCGAATCGTATCCGATCTGTGTCGGCAAATCGAACGCAACGGACAAACCGGTCTGTCCCTGTTCAATAAGGTACTTGAACCGCTTGTTCGTCTCTTGCGCGCTTCCGAACCCTGCATACTGGCGCATGGTCCACAAACGCCCGCGATACATGTTTGGCTGCACCCCACGGGTAAAGGGATACGATCCCGGAATGCCCAGGTCTTTCTCCAGATCGAAGGCGTCGCTGCTCCACGGCCAGTAAACCCTCTCCACAGGCAGTTCCGAGACCGTCGTGAATCCGGACTTGCGTTCGGGTTTCTTGGCTAATTTCTCCTGAAAGCCGCTATCCCATTTCTGTACCTTTTCCTTGAAATCGTCAGGCACGATTCACCTCCGCGTATAAACTGGATAGTCACTTCAATGTAATGATGTGCAAACCGCTCAAGAATGCGTCGGTCGCTAACGGGTATGAGCCGTTCCGAAACAGGGTTGGAATTCGTATAGGCGAACCACGAATGTCTTTGATTCAGATGGGTGCCGGGAACCCCGTCACTCTACACTGCAGGGCACGGTAATAAACGGCTGCGAACCTCTTCTGCCGAAAAAGTACTCAGTGCCTATTTCTTACCGTGCTTTTCTGCCAGCTTTCGTTCTATTTTGCAGGAAATACCGTGTCCTTTGATTCCCGTTTCGAAACAGCCGTTACACGAGATGCAGCGTGCCCGTTCTGTATCGCCACTTCTCCATCGCTCGATCAGATGAGGCTCCCGGATGAACGGCCGGGCCATCGCGATGTAATCGGCCTTACCCTCTGAGAGAATATCCTCTATGATCTTGAGGGATCGTATGCCGCCCACAGTCATGATGGGCACAGGAACCGATCGTTTGAAAAAGGCGGCGAGTTCTACGAAATACCCTTCATCACTCATATTCTTGATGCCTTTGCGAACGGTGGCCTTGTCCTTGGGCGAAGCCGCACATCCGCCGCTCACCTCTATGGCCGCTATGCCGTCGTCTGCGAGTCGCCTGCCAATCTGAACGGACTCCTCGGGAACGAGCCCCCCCTCTATAAAGTCCTGCCCGTTGAGCTTGATGAGAACCGGAAAATCATCTCCCACGGCACCTCGAACCGCCTCCATGACTTCTCCCAGAAAACGGTATCTGTTTTTCACACTTCCGCCGTACGCATCCCCCCGCTTATTCCATGCAGGTGAAAGGAATTGATTTATTCCGTATCCATGGGCACCGTGCAATTGTACACCGTCGAAACCAGCTCTCTTGGAACGTACGGCTGCCGCTGCATATGCTTCTACGAGTTGCCGGATCTTTCTTGTATCCACTTCCACGGGCACGGCTCCGCTCATGTGGTCAGGAATCGGCGAAGCTCCCCATAATTCGTCCCCCTCCCGGAACAGCTCGGGATTGGCCTGCGACCCTGCGTGCACTATTTGCGGCACAATTTTACCGCCTTTTGCGTGGACTACATTGGCAAGTCGAGCCAAGCCGTCGATCTGATCGTCGGCGTAATTGCCTATCATGAAAGGAAGCTGAATCCCGTTGGTGAGAATATACTGGTATCCAGTTATAATCAGGCCGATATTTCCTTCAGCGAGAGTCCCGTAGAACTCGAGGCCGCGGTCGGTCACATAGCCGCGGTCATCCCCCACTCCGCTCCAGGTTGCGGACCGCACCGACCGATTGGCAAGTTCAATGTTTCCTATAGAGGTTTTTTCGAATAATTGCCGCATAATTTCGCCCGGAAGTGATCGATGCACGGGACTCGTGCCCGAATCGTTCCGACTGCAACCCGCGTAGTGGTAGGAGGCCGGGATCGCGTGTTGCGCCACATTCAGCGCACGAATGGAAAAAGTTTTCGGCTGGAACCAGGTTTCCATGTTGCCATGGAAACCTGTCCGTAGTTCACCCAACCACCACCAGAACGTCCCCCGTCTGATAGGACTGACCGACCGTGGCCTTAATTTCCTTGACAGTTCCAGCCTCAGTCGCGACCACAGGCAATTCCATCTTCATGGCCTCTATGATCACGAGTTCGGCGTCTTCTTCGACAGTCTGGCCCACTTCAGTTTTTACAGCGATAACCTTACCGTTCATAGGCATGGTGACATCTGCCATTTTCCAAACCTCCTCAATAAACTCTGATGACAGTCCTCGGGAGGGACCGTTCAACAACGTGGAGCAATCTTCCTGATTTGTGAAAATCACTCCGATGCATTTACTCATGCATGTTCAGGGCATTCGTAGCGATCGCCTGTTCCGGGGACACTTGACGATCGGACGCGCATTTCGGTGTGACGCGGAAGGACGAACCAACCCCTTCCTTTCCGACAGAGCCCCCACGGCCTGCGGACAGGAGACGCCGAGTTTCGGAACTAGTGCTTTTCAGCAGTTGGCTGGACCAGCTCCATGAGAATGCCATGACTGGCTTTGGGATGCATGAAGGCGATTGTCATCCCATGCGCCCCGGGTCTTGGAGTTTCGTCTATGAGTTTGATCCCTTTTTCCTTCAGTTCGGCTACGGCCTGATGAATATCATCCACCTCAAACGCGATATGGTGGATGCCCTCGCCGTTCTTGTCCAGGTACTTCTTTATAGCTGAGGACCCCGAAGTGTCTTGAAGGAGTTCGATGGAGCTGTCACCCACGGGAATGAATCCGATCTTCATCCCCTGGTAGTCTTCAGTATGTGTCAAATCGAGGGGAAGGCCCCCGGTAAAAAAGTTCAACGCCGCATCAAGATCCGCCACCACGATTCCGAGGTGAGCGATCCGCTTGATCTTCATTGGAGTCCTCTTTCAACAGCATGCGCTAGGAGTCTTTGGAAGAACCGGCATCCGAGGCCTTGACTTCTGTCGCAGATTCCTTCTTCGGCGAGGTCTGCCGGCAGGAACTGCCGTCTTTCCTGGCATAATCCGTGACATACCACCCGGTTCCCTTGAGCACGAACGTGGATTGTGAAATCAATCTGCGAGACAGACCGCCACACGAGGGGCATTTATCAACTACCGGGTCAGAAAATTTTTGCCATTCTTCGAATTCATTTCCACATTTCTCACACCGGTATTCATAAATGGGCATCGAAAAAACCTCCAGTTGAGATTGGCTGATATAGTGAATTTGGACGGGCCAAGCCGTACGGTTTTTCATACAGGGTGATAAGGCTATCCGTATTGCTCACTCCTGCGAGAATCTCCCTGGTCATCCGGTGAACCAATTTCTCTTCCTTGTCACGATCGGCAACGGAAGCGAAAAAGTCCACGTTTTGCCGCGTGAAGCGGACGATGTGAACCAGTTCGTGAGTGAGGACGAAGAGCATGAGAGTCCATAAATCGTGGCCGCAAGATCTCAGGAGAGCCATGAGAATATTCGGGTCCTGCAGCACCACTCCGTAGCGTTCCCTCCGGTCACGCTTTTCGGTGCGATCCTGACCGGGGGCATAGCGAATTACCTGAGCGAACGTGCCTTGTTCGAGGAGATTTTTACTCACGTTCCTGCGGGTAAACAGTGTATAAGGCTCGCTCCGCCATACATCCGCCGGAAGATGGAAAAAACCCAGCGTCAAAGTCTCTGCCAAAGCGGCCGCTCTGGTGATTGTGTGAATATCAGACTGTGTAAACAGACCTGTAGATATCATGACAACCCATCTTATTTGTTCTTATGGCGTTGCCTGGCTCGAAGTTTCTTATGTTTGTGCTTCCGCATTTTTTTTCGGCGTTTTTTTATTATGCTCCCCATTCACACCTCTCCGGCATTTGTGAAGTATATATCATTATCATGTACCGCAGCGGGTGTCAACGGATGAAACACATAGCTTCGGAATTCGAGGCCCTTCCCGGCCGACTTCGTTGCCGAGCAACTCGTGCGGGCCCTCCCGCGGGCCGCGTGAGGTTCTCCAGGTCACCTACGAATATAGTTCTAATGCACATACTCGATCTGTCAAGTACCTGAGAACGCAAAAGACCCAAGCATTGCTTCTCGTACGTTCGGTGCCGGTTTCGTGACCAAGAAAGATTGCTTCGTCGCTGCGCTCTGTCCGGAATCCGTTCCGGAGTTCGCCGCCGCGGGGACGTGGGGCATGGTAATCTTCCATGAACCTTCTATGCTTTTAGTGCTTCTGACCCCCTGGAAAGACCGTGCAGTTACCCGAGAACAAGCAATTTTCTTGACACCTACGGTAAAGTTAAATATAAACAATAAGTAAGATTGTTTACATCCCGAGCGTTTTTGGGGAAAATACCTATGCGCATCACGACTACAAGCAGATATGGGGTGAGAGCCCTTTTTGATGTTGCCTACCATGGAGGAGGTCAGCCGACCCAAATCAAGGATATTTCGAGGCGACAAAAAATTTCCCAGCGTTACCTGGAGCAGATTTTTAACAAGCTCCTCAAGGCCGGCCTCCTCAAGAGCAGACGCGGTCCGCGCGGAGGGTACATGCTGGCGCGGGAAGCGGAGCAAATAAGCGTCGGTGATATTATCAACGCTGCCCAGGGTCCCATAGTGCCTGTGCGCTGCCTCTCGCCGGAAGAGCCAAAAAAAAAGCAGTGCGACATAATGAACGGGTGTATCACGAGACATGTATGGCATGAGACCCAGCAGCTCTTGGTGAATTACTACAATTCCGTGTCAATTGCGGACTTGTGCTCGTTGGCTCGCAAACAGGGCGTCTCCCGAGATCTCGATCATAAATACATGTACTTTATCTAGACTCGCCGTGGATGTTTCATGAATAATCGAAACCGGTTGTTGTCCTGTGTGGGGGAGACCCCTCTCGTCCGGGTAAGGTCTCTCGAACTCGAGGATGGAGCCCAGATCTGGTGCAAACTTGAATACATGAATCCGGCGGGTTCCATCAAGGATAGAATGTGTCGGGCCATTGTGGAGGCCATGGAAGCGGAGAAGATTCTGCAGCCGGGTGACTCCCTGGTGGAGGCGTCCGGAGGGAATACTGCCGTCAGTCTGGCGATGATTGCCGCTGCTAAAGGATATCATCTGACTTTGGTTATGCCGGAGACTGTTTCACCTGAACGAAAGCGGCTGTTGGCCGCGTACGGCGCGGAAATGGTTCTGACGTCTGCTTCCAACGGAATGAAAGGTGCCGTTGTCAGGGCGTTGGATATTGCTGAATCCAGGAAGCGAACATTTACGATTAATCAATTCGAGAATCCGGCTAATCCGGAGGTTCATCGGCGCACGACTGCGGTGGAAATCCTGCACAATCTGAATAGGGAACCGGACGTCTTTGTTGCGGGCGTGGGAACTGGCGGCACCATTACGGGGGTCGGTGAAGTTCTCAAGAGCAAGAATCCCTCTACCAGGGTAATAGCGGTAGAACCTGCGGATTCTCCTGTGCTGTCGGGAGGCAATCCGGGATCCCATCGCATCCCGGGGATTGGTGCCGGTTTTGTTCCGAGAATCCTAAACACGGATATTTTGGACGACGTGGTGGTGGTAGAGTACGAGGAAGCCGTCAGGACAGCTCGCATGGTAGCCGAAAAAGAAGGTATTTTTGCCGGTGTCTCGTCGGGTGCAGTGCTTTTTGCAGCGATGCAGCAAGCCGGGCGACTGACCGGGGACAAGATCGTGGTTACCGTGCTGTGCGACTCCGGTGAACGGTACGTGTGTTCGTAGAGGAAATGGCGTGTTTTAGGCAGCGCAGCCTGCAATTTTTCCGGACTTGTTTCCGTTTGAATTTCGCCGGACAACGTTTCTGACGCCGCGGGCATCTTGAACGGGTGACGTCCCGGATTTCAGGTACTGCAATCCGTTCTTCAGCTTCTTGAGCCGCAAGAATCCTCAGGGCATATCAACCCCTCCTGCAATTTTCTTTTTTTCGTGGTAAAAAATCTGTGAATCGCGTATTCACCCGGTGAAGATCCTCGCTTCCGAAGATCTGATCCGAGGAGGACAGGGATGAGGGAATTTCACTACGTCATGTTAGGCCTTTTTGTGCCTGCTCTCTTTGCGGTATTCGCCGCCACCGGCCTGGCTCTGGAACGAGAAACGGTTTCGGGTGACGCGGAATCCATCGGCAGGAACCGCACTTATGAGGTTGCAACGCAATCGACAGACCAAAAATTCAGGCTTTTGGCCGCAGAAAAGGGATCCTCGGAAAAGGCCCACAAACTGGATGCCGGTTCGGGTTCGGAGAAGGAATGGAAAAGCTCAGAAATAAACATTCTCGGCATCGGCATGGCCGTTGCGGATGTCGATGGTGACGGCAAGAACGAAATAATCATCATAGATCCGTCCACTGTATACGTGTACCGCATCGCGGGCGAAAAACTCGATCTTGTCGACGAGTATTCAGTGGGGTCCCTCGCACTGAAAAGTGTGGACGCGGCAAAAATTCGACCCCAAGGTCCCGCCAGAATATACGTAAGCGCACAGAACAGAGGCGTGGTCGCGTCCCTGGTACTCGAACTGAGAGGCGGGAAACTGGTCCCGGTGATTCAGGACGTGCCGTACTTTCTGCGAGTGATCAATTATCCCACCCGCGGACCGATCCTTATAGGGCAGAAAAAAGGCATGCGAAACATGTACGACGGGCCGGTCCTCAAGCTTGCCGATAAAGGAGACGAACTTGAACCCCAGGGTCGTTTCGGTGTTCCTCTGAAAATCCCGGTATTCGGATTTACCGTGGGTGATTTCGAGGGCCGGCGTACTCCCCTCATAGCCGTGTACGATAAAGAAGATCACATCCGCATATACGATCCTTCGGGAAAGAAACGCTTCGTTGCCAGAGACTATTACGGGGAATCCGACATCATTTTGCGAAAAGCCGGGCCTGAAGAGCGAAGATCGAATATGAACCAGGCAGATGAAAAAAATGAATTCTTCCGACCCAGGATACTGTCTCTGGATCTGTATAATGATTCCGTACACGACATTCTTGCAATCGTGCACAGCTCCCGCACAAGGCGCATCCTCAGTCAAACCAAAATGCTGGAGGAGGGACAGGTTGTAGGCCTCGCATGGAACGGCGAAGTTCTGGAAGACCGATGGAGCACACCGAAAATACAAGGAGTGGTCACGGATTTCGCAGTCGATTCGCTACCGGGCATGTCGGGCACGAGGCTGATCACCCTGGAAAGAAAGAAAACCGATTGGCTGGCTTTTCTCAAATCCCGGAGCCAGGTGCGGGCGTACGACCTCAAGAGCCTTTTGAAACAAGAGCCCAGGCGAAGAACCACCGAAGACTAGCCGTTTGCGGTGGGCCCCCCGGGTAGAGCAGCATGAGGGAATGAACGCCGGATTCCCGGGAATTTCCGCGGCCGGGAATCCCTGAGGGTTTTTGGGGTATCCTTTCAGTTACCGAAGGGAAAAAGGCTGTCATTGCGAGCGAAGCGAAGCAATCTCCGCACTTGAATTCGAGATTGCTTCGTCGTTTCACTCCTCGCAATGACACGGAAACGACGGTTTCCGCGCGAGACCGAATGATTACTTATTCGGCCAAAATATCCTTGACACAGTCGCGGACGTCGATGAATAATCAGCCACCGATGAGCCAGAAGAGCCGTAAGAAACCTAAAAAAATCAAGTGGGTTTAGGCAATGCCGTCCGTTTATGACATTTACGAGCGAAAAAATTACCGGAACAAGATTTCCTTGGCTCAAGCCGTGAGCTTTGATGTGGAAGTTCGCGAGACACATCTTCAGATTCAGGCTCACAGCAATCTCGGAGCAAAGGCCAAAGATGCCGTGTTCCGATATAGATACCAGATCGAAGAATACCTGCGACAGCATCCTGCATTCCGGGAAACAGCCGCACCGATCCAAATCTACGCGTCTGCCCCCGAGATTGTGCGGTACACAGACCTGGCGAGTCGCAATACGAGCGTGCCGCCCATGTCATGCATGAGCGGAGCTATCGCTGATTTTGTCGGACGGGACCTTGCACAGGATTCATCAGACATGATTGTGTCGAGCGGGGGTGATGCGTACATAAGGGCTTCCGCTCCGCAGGAGGTTCATCTCTATGCCCAGGGCTCCCCGATGCACGAGCGCCTCGTGTTGAGCCTGCCGCCTCTCAAGAAATGTTTTGGGATTTCCACCTACGTACCGAATAACAAAATTCACGCGGTGACGGTGGTATCAAGATCTGCGTGCTGGGCATCCGCGTTTGCAGTGGACATGGGGCTGAGACTTGGCCGGGGAGAGAGACTGGCATCGGTCCTGGACAGGGCCAGAGATTACAAGGACGTGGGTGGTATCGTATTGATAAGCGGCTCGACCCTTGTAGTGTGCGGAGATATGATACTCAAAGCTGTCAACGGAAAAGGACCGGCCGCGGTCCCGGGAACGTAGAATGAAAATAGGTGTACTGTCCGACACGCATCTGCGGACTCCCGACGACACATTGGAATACATTCTTGAAGAATTGCTGGCAGACACCGAGATGATCCTCCACGCGGGGGACATAGTGTCGAGGAAGGTCCTCGAGAGGCTGGAAGAGAACGGAG
>DATHCX010000204.1:0-3040 GCA_035319325.1 Desulfomonilaceae bacterium | reverse complement strand
GATGAGTCGGCGACACAGTATATCACAGCCAAATTCAACCCAGAATCACTATAAGGTCAATAGCATTCGGCGGACGAACGTAATCATTCATTCTCGCGAGGGAAACATCATGTCCGTGTCATTGCGAGCAGTGAAACGACGAAGCAACCTCTCTATAGGGGCAGGGACTGCGTTATTTCGCTCGCAATAACAGCTTTTTTCCCACTCGTAACGGAACGGATACGGACCAGCTCCTGAAAAAGACCGGGGAGAAACTCATTGACCCCCACAGGAGCGCGAGGTACACTGAATCATGACGAAAACCGTTGCTCCCGCTTCGGGTCCTGGGAACAGGTCGAGGGCGGTGTTTTTGCTTTCGAAGCGAACAACGCGGGAAAATGCGTCGAGGTTTTATCCCGGGACGGAGTGGTAACAGGATATTCGGGCATGAGGAAGGACGGATGTCGGAGAGCCGATGAGCCCTTTCCTCGTGTAGAGACAGGTAACAGAACGTTTCGGTCTTGATGGCTCGTTTTCGTGAAACGGAGGCTGTCGCATGGCAATGGAAGCGAATCTGTGGCTGTCGTTTTTGAATCTCTTGCACGGGATTCCTCCGCTGCGCTGGTTCCGTCTGGCCCTGGCTGGGTGGCATTTTAACGTGGATGCGGTCAGTCTAGTGCACGACCACATCTGGGATGCGACTTCGCTGGTCCTGCGGAGGGGAATCCGTCGCTATGCCCGGAATGGACAACGGGTGCTCGACATGGGGACAGGCCATCTGGGGCTGCTTGCGGTATATTGCGCTCGCACAAACGATGTGAACGTGGTGGCGGTGGACGTCAATGCCAAATTCGTGGCAAACGCACGAATCGTTGCGAAGGCAAGCGAAGCTCCGTCGATAGATTTCAGGCAAAGCGACTGGTTTACTAAAGTGGACGGAAAGTTCGACCTGATTTTCAGTAATTGTCCGTATGTTCCTACCGAAGTAGGGTTTACCCATTACGACTTGCAGGAACACCCCGAGATATGGAACGGCGGCCGCGATGGTCTTGACCACGTGCAGACCATCCTGGCTTCTGTCGACCGGTTCCTGGAGCCGCAAGGAATTCTGCTCCTGGGAATTGATACGTTCTATATCCCGAGGGCGACGATAGTGTCTCTCATAGGGGAGTCGCTGGATCTGGAAGTCCGAAGGATCATCAGGTCCTGGGTTTCCAGCAGTGAGGTGTACGTTATCGGCCTGAAACTTCCCGTCGGGTGGTTTTCTGATTGGACCGGGTCGGAAAGCGTCGTGAAGGATCATTAGACTATGTTCCTTCTCCGGTCCGGGGCACAACGACAGTGCCGGTTTCTTTGGAGTGCTCGTGTATGGGCATGATACGACGTGTCGAAGACACCCTGATTGAAAAGGCAAACCATGAGCAGGAAATCAAAGATCGTCGCGGTCGCGATTATCGTCTTGTTGTCGGCCGTAGCCGCAGGACTCTATTCTCTGCCCTACGTCACCCTCTATCAGATCAAGTCCGCCATAGAACAAAACGATGCTGCAAAACTTGCCGAATACATCGATTTCACGTCCGTTCGCCAGAATCTCAAAGATCAACTCAAGACTTTCCTTGCCACCAGGATGGACGTCATCCAGAAGGGGGCTCAGATTCTCGAACTGCTCGGATCCGACGTCATGAGTCGTCTGGCAGATACCATGGTCGACAAGATTGTCGATTCAATCGTGACACCGGCCGGTCTTGACGAATTGATGCGAGGCAAGATCATTTTCGGCCAGCTGTCCCGCGGGGAGAAAAAACAAGGGACCGGACAAACAGCCGACGCAGGAGCTCCTCCGCCTAAGATCGCATTGAAGTATGAATCATCCACGAAATTTGTCGCCGAAATAGAAGACCGCAACGACGCAGCGAAAAAGGTAAGACTCATCTTGACCCGGAAAGGGCTGGATTGGAAATTGACCGCAATCAAACTCCCCTTGGACAGCATGCCCTGGCCTGATGTGCCCAAGGCTCCCCCGCCTCGATGACAGAACCCTGGACAAACTCTCGGCACATTCGCTTCCAAACAAGTGAAATTGGGGAGGCACTTCTTGTAAGAAGTTCCGCGAACCCATCTCAAGAACTTTTATGGGGATTCTCCAAAGTAGTGTCGGTTTTGATTACGCGAAAGAATTCGAAGACTGTCATTGCGAGGGCAAAGCCCGAAGCAATCTCTCACTAACCAAACCTAAGATTGCTTCGTCGTTCCACCCCTCGCAATGACATGATTGGCTGACCGGAATGTGGGAGTAAGTCACGAACGAATCCTACAGAATTTTCGAGAACTGCTATAACACTTGCCGGAACCTGCATTTCCAAAGCGGAAATACAGGTTCCAGCGCAAGACAAAAATCTGGGAGAGGGTTTGGGCGGGACACTCCTTACAAGGGACTTATTCACTTGAGAAAGAATGTGACCGTCATTGCGAGGGCGTAAGCCCGTGGCAATCTCCTGATCGTTAAGAACAGATTGCTTCGTCGCTTCACTCCTCGCAATGACACTGGTTCTATGAACCGATTCTTTGGCAAAGGCATAATTCCGCCTTACAAAGAGAGACCCCAACCTTACTTTTTTGAAAGCGAAATGCTATCAGTCTTTCATCCCGCTGACGCAGTCCGTTCCCGGCCGAATCGCTGCATCGCTTTTCGCACAGTAGAGCCAGTCGGCTGTAGTAGTCGTTTTCAGGAGAAATCATGCTTCAGAAACTTTTTGCCCCGCAAAGCATAGCTGTGATCGGAGCAAGCGAAGACATACAAAAACCCGGAGGAAGAATTGTCCGGAACCTCCTCCTCAAAGGCTATAAGGGGAGGCTGTTCCTCGTCAATCCCCGGGCCTCCCGGGTACAAGGGCTGCCGGCCTACCCTTCCCCGCTGAATCTGCCGGAAACTCCCGATCTGGCCTTTATCGCAATTCCGGGCAAGTTCGTCGCGGCTGCCCTTGAAGAAATCGCCTCACTGGGCACCAAACATGTCATCGTGCTCAGCGCGGGATTCGGCGAGGTAAACGAGAAGGGGAAG
>DATHCX010000203.1:0-20508 GCA_035319325.1 Desulfomonilaceae bacterium | reverse complement strand
AACAGCCTACCATCGAAGCACAGCCCCCCCAGCAGGAGCGCACTCCCCCACAACCCCCGATCCCGCCCGTCGAGTGAATAGAAAAAGGTAAGGTCCGGAAACCAAAGGCTCCGGACCTTCCGTATATTCCCCGTCCTTGTTTATGCTGAAACCCGCGAGTCTGCTGCAGGGAGATCTGCCATAGTAATTCTGGAACCCTGTGTCGGATTCTCTCCTAATTCTCGCGGTTATTCCGGTGGTCCAATCGTGTCATTGCGAGGATTGGAACGACGAAGCAATCTCGGTTGTGGTCAGTTGGAGATTGCTTCGGGCTTTGCCCTCGCAATGGCATTCTTTCAATCTTTTCGCGTCATCAAAACCGACATTACCTTTGAGAATCCCTGTATACACCTGTCACTTTGAGGAGTGTTCACAGACGCTGGCGCAATATGGCGCCTCTTCTGGATCGTTCACATCGCATACGGGGCATGAACAGGCTTCTGGCGAATCTTCCGGCTTTTGAAATTTCTCGCCTTTTTGTTTGGCCCTGTAATCCTCAATGGCACGGTGCAACGCGTCGGCCCCCAGATTCGAGCAATGGTGCTTTTTTTGAGGAAGACCATCCAGCGCTTCTATGACGGATTTGTTGCTGATTTTCATGGCCTCGTCCAGGGTCTTGCCTTTGGCCATTTCGCTGACCATGCTGGACACCGCTATCGCCGCACCGCATCCGAACGTCTTGAATTTTACGTCTTCCAGGACATTGTCTTTGACCTTGATATAAAAGGCCATGATGTCGCCGCACGCCGGATTTCCCACCTCTCCTACGCCATCCGCGTTGGGTATTTCCCCTACGTTTCTGGGATTCTTAAAGTGTTCCATCACGATTTCACTGTACATATCCTACCCCCGGGAGGCCGGCCAGGGTACGCGCAAACGTTCCGAGCCGGTTGTTTCTTTTTGGGTCGTTATTATACCCTTTTTTTGATTAACTGGCTTTAGTTTTTGAGCTCCTTTTGTAGAGCGGCGACATATCCCTGAGCTTTTGCACTATCGGAGGCAAAATCCTCAGAACATCGTCCACGTCTTCGTAGGTATTGTCCTCTCCCAGGGTGAATAACAGCGAACCCTGCGCAGTACCCGCGTCTATACCCATGGAAAGCATTACGTGGGAAACCTTTAAGGATCTGGAAATGCACGCCGAGCCGCTGGCGATTTTTATGCCTTCCATATCGAGGAACAGGAGCATGGATTCCCCTTCCACGTATTTCACCGTCACGCTCACATTTCCCGGGAGCCTCAAGGTAGGATGTCCCACCGGATCCACTTCTTCGATGGCCGCGGGAATTTCTGTGAGGAGTCTGTCTCTCAGCGGAATCAAATGAGCGATGCGGGCATCCATTTCCACCACCGCCATTTCCGCAGCCTTGCCCATGCCCACGATTCCGACGACATTTTCGGTCCCCGCCCGGTAGCCCCCTTCCTGTATGCCGCCGTCGAGCAGGGGGCTTATCTTTACCCCCCTACGGACGTACAGGGCGCCCACTCCCTGGGGTCCATAGAACGGATTGGCCGCCATGGACAGGAGGTCCACATTTAATTGATCGACGTCTACGGGGATAACACCCGCGGTCGCCACTGCGTCCGTGTGAAACGGAATTTTGTACTGCCGTGCGATTTTGCCGATTTCGGCAATGGGCTGTATGCTGCCCATTTCATTATTCGCATGCATTACCGAGATAAGTATGGTGTTCTGGGTGATGGCGCGTTCCACATCCTGGGGATCCACAATTCCATAGGCGTCCACCGGTAGCCTCGTCACTTCGAATCCCTGTTTTTCCAGGGCTTTCACCGCATGCATGATGGAAAAATGTTCGATGGACGAAGTTATAATGTGATTACCCCGAGATCGGTTTGTTGAGGCAATCCCCTTGAGCGCCCAGTTATTAGCTTCCGTACCTCCGGACGTGAAAAACACCTCCTGATCTTTTGCGTTGATCAGTTGAGCTACGTTGGTTCTCGCTGCGTCAATTTCCTCCGCCACGTCCGCCCCGAGGCTGTGCATGCTCGAAGGGTTCCCGAATTTGACAGTTAGGAAAGGCATCATTGCTTCGATCACTTCCGGAAGAAGTGGCGATGCTGCAACATGATCCATATTTATGGTTCTCATCGAACACCCCTTGAATGACGAAAATCAATTACCATGCGTTACAGATCGCATTTAAAGTAATAATCCTCATCCTAGATGTCAACTACGTAACCATTTGTTACTCGGGGGAACTGCCTGACCTCTGTCATGGCGAGGAGTCAAACGAACAAGCGCGTAGCTTGCTTCGCTGCGCTCGCAACGGCTGCAGGTTTCCATCCGAAACCCAATGGATGCTCAATAACACGCAATCGGATTGAATGAATGCTGATGTGTGTGTTAAACACATCGAGGGATGCCGGTCCGATAGGTGGGGTGGTGAAACAATTTCGAATCTCGCGAGGGGTAATAACGTGGATGCCAACAAATGGGGAATTACTCGAGAAGAAGCACTGGCGCTTATGGAACACCATCTGGAAGCAGACAGCATGCGAAAGCACAGCCTTGCATCCGAAGCAATTATGAGGGCGCTGGCTCCGCGATTCGGAGCCGATCCGGAAATGTGGGGTTTGACCGGCCTGCTTCACGACCTGGACTACAACGAGACCAGGGATCACATGCAACAGCACACGCTCTTGACGGAAAAGATCCTTGAGGAGAAAGGGGTGGACCCCCAAATTCGGGATGCAATAAAGTACCACAACGCGGAAAACCTCGGGCTTACCCGGAAGGACCCTATACACTTCGCGCTCACGGCTGCTGAAACAATAACGGGCATGCTCGTGGCAGCAACCCTCGTGAATCCGGACAAAAAAATAGCCTCGGTGAAATCCAAGTCAGTCAAGAAAAGAATGAAAGCCAAAGAATTCGCTCGTTCGGTCAACAGGGACCATATCCTCCTGTGCGAACACATCGGGATACCTCTAGACGACTTCATCGCGATTTCTCTGGAAGCAATGAGCGGAATCAGCGAGCGTTTGGGCCTGTGACGCCGCTGCGGAATCTCAGATGGATATGTATGAATCTTCTCTGAATTTTTTGGACGGAGAATACGAATCCATGTGCGCCCTGCTGCTTCGCTGGGCTGACGTGAACACGGGCAGCCGGAATTTGGCAGGTTTGGAACGCTTGCTGGAGCTGCTGCGTTCGGAATTCGAAGCCCTCGGAGGCGAGAGCCGCCTGGTGGCACTACCGTCCTGTGCCATTCCCGATGAAACGGGTGAGGTGGCAGACATCGAACTCGGCAAGGCGCTGGTCATTTCCAAACGCCCTGAATCGGCGTTGCAGGTCCTGCTGTGCTGCCACATGGACACCGTGTATCCTGCTGATCACGTTTTCCAAAAATGCTTCCAACCGTCCGATGAGGTGCTGAACGGTCCTGGTGTCACGGACGCAAAGGGCGGGATCGTGGTACTGTTCAAAGCGCTGCAAGCTCTGGAACGGACCCCGTATGCCGCACGCATCGGGTGGCAGGTCCTGATAAACCCGGATGAGGAGATCGGTTCGCCCGGATCCCGGGTATTGCTGGAGCAGGCGGCCCGGAAAAATCATGTCGGGCTTGTATTTGAGCCGTCTTTTCCCGATGGCTCTCTCGTGGCCGCTCGGAAAGGCTCGGGAAATTTCACGGTGACAGTACGAGGCAAAGCTGCCCACGCGGGCCGGGAACCCCATCTGGGCCGAAATGCGATCAACGCCTTGGCCGAGTTTGTCGTCCGACTCAACGAGCTTTCCTTATCGGAGGGGACCACCGTCAACGTGGGGTATGTTCATGGAGGGGGCCCCGTCAACGTGGTGCCGGACAGGGCTGTGTTGCGCTTTAACGTAAGAATTGCGCGACCGGCGGATCAGGCGTTCATGGAGGAGAGCATACGAAAGATTGCAGACGAAGTCGGTAGCACAGAGGGGATTGCGATACGACTCCTGGGAGGTTTTGCAAGGCCTCCAAAGCCGCTGGACGAGCCTACCGTGGGGCTTTTGAAACATTTTGCGAACTGCGCAGGAACTCTGGGGATGGACTTGGGCTGGTCGGATAGCGGAGGAGCGTGCGACGGAAATCTGCTTGCAGTTCACGGTCTTCCGACCGTGGACAGCCTCGGCGTTACCGGTGGAAACATTCATAGCCCGAACGAGTACGTTCTTCTGCGCAGCCTTCCCCAACGAGCCAAATTAACTGCCCTGTTTCTCATGAAACTCGCGTCCGGAGAGATAGCGGCGCCTGCGCTCTGAACTGCTACAGTAGTTCCCAAAAATTATGTCGGATTCTCTCATAATGCTCGCCCCTATTCCTGCGGTCCAATCATGTCATTGCGAGGAGTGGAACGACGAAGCAATCTCATACCGTTTCGTCAATAAGGAAGCACCCTGGGGCGAGGACGGGCATGTCCCCGAAGCGCAGTGAGGCAGTACCGTTCGCAGCGGAGGAGACATGCCCGCCACGTTACATCTTGGAAAGCTCATTCGTATCACATCATTGAGTCTTGAACCCATTTCCTGCGGCTCGACTCTTGTGGGCTGAAAGCCGCCGCTCGTACATGGACCAGAGGAGCTTGTATGCGCCGGGGATGGCGCCTCTCTCCTGGAACATCCGCATGATCCTGGTCGATATTTCCGATTTTTCGTGGGACGCCAGCGAATCTTTGATCTTTTGAAAATCTCTCACTTCGGAGTACATGACCATGGGTATGCAACCGGTGGCAGGTTTAGGGAAGGCATTGCACGCCCGCGTGTAAATCTCCGGGAAGGGCTCCTGGGTGATGTTGCCGAACGATATTTCCGTGGCTTCGCAGGGCTGAACTTCGCCCGTCGACGTAATGAACAGATATTCGAACCTGCACTGGCATCCCAGCGCCGGGTCCTTCTCCAACCAGGTGGACAAGCCGCTCAGGGGCGGATGATCCCGATACTCCGGATCGTGAAAGAGGTCCTTCTGAAGTTGCTCCAATACGGAGCTGTGGGACATGACGCCCCGGCAGGCCTCCCGTCCAGAAGGCTTTTTTTCCATAACGCGAATTTCCGCAGCGCCCAGTTCTTTCGCGAAATCATAATACTTCTTGAAATTCTCCGGTTCCAGGAGGTCATCCGGAGGTACGAGCGACAGGCACGTGTACACGCCCGCGGCCTTGAAGTGTTTGACGGCCCGGCACGCGTTTTCAAACGCCTCCTGGTGTCCTCTCAGACGATTATGAACGTCGGGGGTATAATGATCCAGGCTCACCCAAACGCCGAACAAGCCGTTGGCTTTGAGTTCCTTTGCGTTTTCTTCGGTAACTCCGTATCCGGTGGTGAACATCCACAGACAGATCTCGTCCGAGACATGTCTTACGAGCCTGAGGAAACGGTCGTACCGGAACATGGGTTCCCCGCCGTGTAGAATTATTGTGGGCACGCCCAAATTCTCCACCTGGCGTATGGTCCTTTTGAGCAAATCTTCATCCAAATCGTTTTCGGTATTCCTTCTCGCATTGGTCGAGCAGAAGGCACACGCGTACGGACAACAATTCGTGGTGGATATGGAAACTATTCCGGACGGCAGGTGGGTCATGTCCAGGTTATTGAGATAATTGATCATCCTTTTGTCGAACGCACGTGACGGAAAGGGGGGAAACGTGCTGTCCAAAAGCACTGCATCTCCAAAACGGACCATGTGCCTGTACTTCAGAACCGTAGTTTCCAGAAAAGAGAGCTTGATGAAATTGAACAACGTGTCGCCCGGACTGATTGCCTTTTGCTTCCTGATCTTCCGGTTTCCCGAGTCGGCCATAAGGCTCAACGCTCTCCAAAACAACTTGGCGTAAACGGGATACACATCGCTTCCTGTGATGTTGGAAAATTGCGGCGGATTTGCATTCATAACCGACTCCTCGCTTCACAAACGGGCGTATGACAATGACGTTGTTCCATGTATCAGGGCGGAAGACTGAACCCGTGATGCGGTCAGGCCTGCTCCTATCGGTTTGTCACATTTCGAGTCCGCGCTGCCAGCGTCTAATACGAATGCACTTTCAAAAAAGTAAGATTGGGGGGCCCCTCTTTGTAAAGAGTGTCCCGCCCCATTTCACATATTTGAAAACGCATTGGTCTGATTTCGTGCATTCGCGACTGCCATTCTCTGGACACAAGATAACAAGAGAGCGCACCCAACCCTGTTTCACGTCCGAAGGTTACCCCGGGATCACGCGTCACCACGGGGCCGCGGGAAGGCCTGAGCCATGCCCTGAATTCTGCCTGTACGCTGCTACATCCATCGCTCTGTTGAGGTCTTCCAATGCCTCCCGGGTTTTGCCCAGGTTTGCGTACGCAATGCCGCGGTTGTTGTACGCGGTCGCGTCATTTTCCCTGAGTTCTATCGCTTTCGTGTAGTCTTGAATTGCACTTTCATAATTTCCCGCGGCCGAATGGATATCACCCCGTAACCGGAACAGGGCGGGAACGTTGGGACTTGTCGATATCGCGCTCTTCAGGTCTTCAAGGGAATCCGCGCTCCTTCTCAGACTAAACAATGCCCGCGCCCTGTATCCGTACGCTCCCGGAATAGCAGGATTCAGCTGCAAAGCTGTAGTGAAATCATCGACTGATTCCTGGAATTGACCGCTTCGCAAAAGGGAAAGTCCCCGCTTGACATAGTATGAGGCTTCGCCCGTATCCATGGAAATCGCCTTGTTATAATCCTGGATAGCGAGCCGGTCCTTGTTCTTGAAGCTGTAACCGACTCCTCGGTAGTAATAAAAAATACTCTGGGGATTCGCAGCGATCAACGTGGAGAACATCTCAATGGCTTCGTCCGCGCGACCGGATTCTAGGGCGGCTATTCCTTTTTCCATTTCTGCGTCTCTATCTTCAGACAAGACGAGGGAACCGAATTGCTGCTGGAAAACAGTCAAGATCATAATGAGCAGGATGACGGTCCGGGCACGTTTCATTCCTTCCTTCCCCTTCATTGCCATGGAACGGTACGGACCTCATTATAGGGCTACTATCGCCAGGAATCAAACGTGGCGAGACAACCGGATGCAATCATGACGGAAACCGCCTCTCCCTCGCGAGCGGGCTGTGGACATCCGCAGCACCCGCAGGGGTAAAAATCCGAGGTACTGAACTGATTTGAAAGCCTCCAAAAGGCAAATCACCAACCGAGTTGAATTCTGGATTATCGCGATTCTTATAGATATTCCTCTTACCCTTCTCTCGTTTTGGTTATGGCCCGAATACTTTATGCCGTTCATTTTTGCCCTTTCAACGCCTGTATCCTGCTTGTTAGCCTTCGTTTTGCTCAGGCAGACGACGCGGTGAAGTCTGGTCGCCAACCTTTCGAATGAGAACACTACCAAATGTAACGCCTCAGTTTCGGTCGGGCGAGAATTGACGACAGCACGTCATTGCGAGCATAGGGAAGCAATCTCGACTTTAAGTATCCAGATTGCTTCGTCGTTTCACTCCTCGCAATGACAATTCCGCCCGGCCGACTTTCCCGCCTGTGAGCGAGGCGTTACTACCAAATCCGGGGAATGCTTGACTCAACCCGGTGCGGATGTTACAAAATTCGATTGTTTCCCATCATGTTCTGATGGGGCATCAGCAAAGTGAGGCCCGCCACATGCTTACATTTCAACAATTGATTCTCTCTCTGGAGAAGTTCTGGTCCGATCGAGGCTGCGTGATTCAGCAACCCTACGATATGGAAAAGGGCGCGGGAACGATGAATCCCGCCACGTTCCTGCGAGTTCTCGGGCCCGAGCCGTGGAATGTCGCATACGTGGAACCCTCCCGCAGACCCACGGACGGCAGATATGGCGAGAACCCGAACAGACTCCAGCATTACTACCAATACCAGGTCATTCTCAAGCCTTCTCCTCTCGAAATACAGGACATGTACATAGAATCCCTCGCTGCATTCGGGATAGATCCACTGGCCCACGACATCCGCTTTGTGGAAGACGACTGGGAATCTCCCACCCTCGGAGCATGGGGTGTCGGGTGGGAAGTGTGGTTGGACGGCATGGAAATCACTCAATTCACGTACTTTCAGCAGGCCGGCGGAATAGATTTGAAACCCGTATCCGTGGAGCTGACTTACGGCATAGAACGAATCTGCATGTATCTCCAGGGAGTGGAAAGCGTATACGACCTGAAATGGACGCGGGACATCACGTACGGAGACATACACCACAGATCTGAAGTGGAAGGATCTATTTACAATTTCGACAAAGCCAATACGGACATGCTGTTCACCTTGTTCAGCATGTATGAAGCCGAAGGCGAAGCCCTCCTGGACGCAGAGGAAGCTCTGGTCTTGCCCGGTTACGACTACTGTCTGAAGTGCTCTCACGTGTTCAATATCCTGGATGCGAGGGGGGCAATAAGCGTGGCCGAACGCACGGCGTATATTCACCGGGTGAGAAACTTGGCCCGTAAAGCCGCTTCCGCTTATCTGGCCCAGCGGGAAAACATGGGCTTTCCACTTCTCAACAAGTTTAGCGAAAGCGGGGCTGCATCATGAAAGGTGAGTTTCTTCTCGAAATAGGCACTGAAGAGATCCCTGCAGGTTTTATGGGCCCTGCACTGGTTTCGTTGGCCGAGCTGTGCGGTAAAGCACTGGACTCGGCCCGCCTGCCGTACGGCCGCATGGAAACCTATGCTACCCCCCGGCGATTGATCCTTTGCATTTCGGATTTGATCGAACATCAACCGACCACACTGATTGAAAAAACCGGGCCGTCCCGTACCGCTGCCTTTGACGAGGAAGGAAGACCGACCAAGGCGGCCGTCGGATTCGCACGAAGCCAGGGTGTCGACGTAACCGATCTCATCGTCATCGATACACCGAAGGGCGAGCAGGTGGCGGTCCGGAAAACCGAAGCGGGTCGTCCCACCGCCGAAGTCTTGTCGGACGTGATCCCGGGATTGCTGGAAAAGATAGCATTTCCCAAAACCATGCGCTGGATGGACCAGGAAGTCAGATTCGGACGCCCCATACACTGGATCGTGGCAATTTTCCAAGGAGACGTGGTGCCGTTCTCCTTCGGAAATATTTCAACCGGAAACCTGAGCAGGGGACACAGATTCGTGAATCCCGGAGAATTCCCCGCAACTGATTTTCAGGCCCTCAAGTCTGCCCTGGAAAGCCGCGGGGTGATCATCGAACCCGAGCGGAGGCGGAAAGAGATCGAAACGCGTGTTGCAGAGCTTGCGACATCTGCAGGCTACACAGTCTTCGATGATCCTGCGCTGCTGGACGAAGTCACCTATCTGGTGGAAAGTCCCTATCCGGTAATGGGGAGATTCTCCCGGGATTTTCTTGAGCTGCCCGCTTCCATACTGATAACCTGCATGAAGAAACATCAGCGGTATTTTTCCGTTCAGGGAGATGACGGCCGTATCACGAACCGGTTCATCGCGGTCAACAATACTCCGGTACATGATACGGACGTATCCGTAAAAGGACATCAACGGGTGCTCAAGGCCAGGCTGGAAGATGCCCGGTTCTATTTCCGGGAAGACCGTAAAATGCCTTTGTTTAGCCGTCTGGAAGCACTCAAGGGAGTAGTGTTCCATTCACGGCTCGGAACTGCCTTCGAGAAAGTGGAGAGGTTCACGAGGCTCGCGGTCCTTCTCGCAGAAAAATACGCCCCTGATGCGGTTCAGGATGTCGAACGCGCGGCGCTCCTGTGCAAATGCGACCTGGAGACAGGTATTGTCTATGAATTCCCCGAACTGCAGGGCATTATCGGGAGCTATTATGCCCGGATGGACGGCGAACCGGATGACATCGCAACCGCTGTAAGGGAACACTATCTCCCGGCATACGCGGGGGACAGGCTGCCCGAAGGAGTCATCGGGTCGCTGGTGTCCATATCAGACCGCATGGACACCATAGTAGGATGCTTCAGTGTTGGCCTCATTCCCACGGGCGCTGCCGACCCGTACGGGCTGAGACGTAATGCCCTTGGCATCATTCAGATTGTCATGAACCTGGAGAAACCCCTCGACATTCTGCAACTCCTTCGTGAGGCCGCCGGGCTGCTCAAAGACAAGCGCACGCGCGAAGAGACCGAAGTGATTCGCGATGTTCTGGAATTTATTCGCACGAGATTCGTAAATTTCCATGTATCAAGGGGTTTTCCCCTGGACGTGGTGGAAGCGGCAGTAAGGGCTCGCTTCGACGATCTCTCCGATGCACGGCGCAGGGTCGAAGCGCTGCAGGAATGGAAGAACCGTCCAGATTTCGACTCGATCATGATCGGATTCAAACGGGCGGTGAACATATTGAAAAACACGGATCCCACGCAAGTTTCCGAAGCACTTTTTGAGGCCGAAGAAGAAAAAAGGCTGTTTTCAGCGTTTCAAGATGTTATCCGGGGCGCGGAACCCCTCATCCGTGGCGGAGATTACGCGAAGGCCCTGGAAATAATCGCGGAATTGAAGGCGCCCATCGATGATTTTTTCGACCGGGTCATGGTCATGGTGGAAGATGATCGACTGAGAGATAACCGGCTCGGACTGCTGTGGAAAATCGGCAGGCTCTTCGAACGCATAGCGGATTTCTCTTTCATCGGATCGACCGCTCAGACGAAATAGCACGAACGCCCGCAAACGGGCCACCGCAGATTCAGCATCTTAAGTACAGGTTTTCTTAAATCAGGTCGCACATTTTTTTCGGAGCAGATTGCTTCGCTTCGCTCGCAATGACACTGCCCGGGCCTGTCATTGCGAGGAGTGCAACGACGAAGCAATCTCTCTTGGTCATGAAGTCCGGCACCGAACTTACGAAAAGCAATACTAAGAACTTGATTTGAGAAATGAAGCCAGGTTTTGGCCTGATTTGCCCAGAGACAATTTCCTCCGGATGTTCCTGCGGTGGACCAGGATTGTCTGAGGAGAAATACCCATAACCTTGGCTATCTGCTTTGAAGACAACCCTGAACGAATCATCTCGCATATGCGAATTTCACGCGGGGTCAACAGATGCCCTTCCTTTACGATATTGAATCCGAATGAAGAAAACATATTTGTGAGACTGAACTCCAGCGAAGACAGGAGAAAATTCACGGTTTCGGGGACATCATGCGATTTGAGTTGATCTATGATCGGCTTTACGGTCAGATTCAGGTTGTGAGAAATCTTCTTTTCCACGTCCTTCTTCTGATCTTCAATACCCTCTATAATGATCTTCAAAGCTTCGTTAGTTTTTTCCAGGCTTTCCGAATACTTTTTCAATTCCAAGCGTGAATTTTCGAGCTCCGCGGTTCGTTCCGCCACCTTTGCCTCAAGAGAAGTGGAATATGCTTCCAAAGCTTCATGACTTGCGCGCAGAGCCTCCTGATTTGCTCGTATATCCGAGATGTCGCGAATGGTTGCAACAAACCCGACGATTACTCCATCACCGTCTCTCAGGACGGAATTGTGCATGAGGCCCGGAAAAGCCGTGCCGTCCTTGCGGATGTGCAGGACCTCATCGTTGTGAGTGCCTTGACGCGCCATGTCATCAAAATCGTCATCAATGTCCGCGGTTTGCTGGGGCGCATGGAACAAGGATACCCGCTTCCCGTGCAGTTCCTCCGGCGAATAGCCGTGCATGGATGCGAAGGCCTCGTTGACGAATACCAATTTCCGGTCGAGATTCATCACGGCAATACCTTCCGAAGACTGGGCTACAGCTTCGGAAAGTAATCGAAGGCGCTCCTCGGTTCGTTTCCGTTCGGTAATATCCCGAAAAACCAATACTATTCCAATGGTACCTTCATCAGGCCCCTTGATGGGAGATGCATTGGCTTCGATGGGGATGGCTGAACCGTGCTTCGTAAGCAAAAGCTTGCCGGCCAGGCAGGTTTCTTTTTGCAATGCGATCAAGGTCCCGGCCATTTTTTCTATTCGGTCGCTGTTCTGTTCGTGCGTCACGGAGAAAACTTCGTCCAGGGACCTTCCTCGTGCCTGGTCCGTGGACCAGCCAGTCAGTGCTTCGGCTGCGGGATTGATAAACTGCACGAAACCTTCTCGATCGGTCGCTATCAAACCGTCGCCGATACTCTTGAGCGTTACGGAGAGCCATTCCTGGCTTTCCTTGAGCCTGTTGTCCATTTCATTCTTGAACAGGGCCATCTCAATCGTGGAACGCAACTCCCGATCGCGAAAAGGTTTGATCAAGTAGCCGAACGGTTCGGTGTTTTTTGCCCGTTTTAACACCTTATCGTCCGAATACGCGGTCAGGTAAATGATGGGAATGTTCAGGAGAGAATGAATTTGGCGTGCGGCCTCTATTCCATCCATTTCGCCTTGCAGAACCACATCCATGAGCACCAAATCCGGCCGCTGTTCGGCTGCCTTGGCCACAGCTTCTTCACCCGTGGTTACCACACCGGCAATCCTGTAACCCAGATCCTGTAAACTCATCCGAATGTCTTCCGCTATGATCCCTTCGTCCTCAACGACCAATATCCGAGCCTTTGACATGGTCCGTTCCTCCAGGGTGATTGCTTGGACACTTCGTCTGCAGCGTCAGCGGGGCCTCGCGGGACCGGAGCGAACAAACATCATATTCAGCGTGTTTTTTGTTGCTGCGCAATTTTTTCGCGCCCGTATAATCCTCGAAGTTGGGATTATCGGGGGGGCAACGAACAATGCCCGCGGCGATTCTAACCAAGATCTTTAGGCTTTGAAACAGGAAAATTTTTCGAGACTTATAATTCAGAAACGGTGAAAGACTCCCCCGCACGAGGAAAGCACGTATCAGTATGAAATGAAACGGTATCTTAGACGCTGCCTTCGAGTTTCAGGTACCGGTAATCAACCCAACCCGCTCTTCCTGACGGCGTGACGACTCTGAACCAAACTGTCTCGTGTATAAGCCGCTTTTCGGTGACTTTTACGGATTGGCCTGGAGTAAGCTTGTCAACAACCACTGCGTCCTGATGAGGTCTCTGTCTCACGCGCAGATTATCCACTACGGCGCGTCCTGTACGACTCAGAGGCATGGAGTACACCGACTCTCCTTCTTCCTGCTTTGGTTGCCTCATGTGAGGTCTCGCACTCGGCCCCATCTTCGGAGTGGACGCTGCCTTGGCTTCTTTAGCGAATCCCGGTGTGTCGGTTTTCGGGGGTTGAATGGTAACGAGTGGCCCTTTCCCCTGAGAACGGGTGTCAGATGCAACCGGAGCTTCCGGGCACTTGAAGGGCAAAGAGTCAACCTGCTGAGCGCGCAGGTTCTTGAAATTCAGTTCCATGTCCGAACGCAATCGGTCAATGGCACCTTTCATGTCATTCATCGACGCGGCGTGCTGCTCGTGTTTCTTGTAATAACCCACCATCGATGCCATTCGTTCATGAACGCTTGAAGAGACCCGGATGAAGTGGATCTGAACAAGGCACGTGAGAAAGATCAGTCCCATGAGCACCCAGGAGAAATATTTGAAAGGAAACAGCACGTGGCTTTCTTCCTCCAACAAGAAGGAAGTTTCCATTTTCCTTTTGACCCAGAAGTACCAGAGGATGAGAAATGCCGCGAGAGCTGCGCACTGGAGCAAGATAACGAGGAATTGGAATGCCATGGCCGGACCTCCCTTATGTCTAATGAAAATATACTATTTAATACGCATGATTGCAATCATTTTTTAAAGTAAAAAATCATAGTGATTTGGAAGTCGTGGCAGCGCGGTTGCACTGTATGAAGAAAGAATCCGAATTCCAGCGGTTATTTGTGGTACGCAAATTGCTTAATTTAGCCATTACAAACGAAACTAAAACCATACCTGTTAAGCCGCATGAGCGGCTTTTTTTTTGGAAAGGCTTGAGCAGGCAGTTTTTGGAAATGTTGGCTCGGGCGTTTTCACTGGGAATGGCGTAACGCGTATTCTGGCAAGTCACGGTACTGCGAAATTCTTAGCCAGCACGTGCGTTGCCGCGAAGTTTTTTCGCATGGCTGTTTCACGTGGTGCGCAGGAACAGCCACAGGAAACCTCCTGACGAAATCCTGGAGTAGACCTGGAAAGCCGGTCTTCAGGAATCGGGTTCGGTTTCGCTCGATGCGGGTTCCGCCCGGGGAAGTTTTGCGTTATCGGTCGCTACAACCGATCACACACGGCCCGGGATATTCCGTCTCGTAAGGGAACCGTTGATTCCGTGTCGCTGCGAGGAGTGAAACGACGAAGCAATCTCGATAATTAAAGGCGAGATTGCTCCGCTACGCTCGCAATGACGATCTTTTCCTGCTCGTAACTGAATGGATACGCAACGTGGGAAAAGAAGCTTGACTTCCTGAAACGCATATGGTTACATGTCTCTTTTAGAGGTTTGAACATAAGGTCGGGGAACCACCGTGAAAAGAACATTTCAACCGAGCAACATCTCTCGCAAGAGAACTCACGGTTTCCGGATTCGGATGAGGACTAAAAGTGGACGAATCGTCCTCAAGCGGAGAAGGGCAAAAGGACGCAAGCGCCTGTCAGTCTGACGCGCGACGCTTCAGGTTGACAAAAGAGGACAGAATTCGACGATCCTCCGAATACGCGAGGATCATGAAAAAGGGTGTCCGCTACCGCACGTCTCATTTTCACATCCGGATGCTCAGGAACCCGCTGGAAGTAACACGGCTGGGTATCGCGGCCGGCAGGAAAGCTGGGAACGCTTGCGCTCGAAATCGGATCAAGAGGAGGCTCAAGGAATACTTCAGGCTGAATCGGGAGAAATTGCCGCCCGAAACGGATATGGTGTTCATAGCCTTGAAAGATGCCTCCGTATTGAATACAGAACAGCTCTTCCGGGAGCTGGACCGATTTTTCGAAACAGAATACAAGAAGTGGGCAGACACGCCCTTGCGGGGGCGATCAGACTGTACCAGGTCCTGATTTCTCCTCTTTTCCCGTCAGCTTGCCGCTTTTATCCCACCTGCTCGGAATATGCCCGGTTAGCCGTGATTTCCCACGGATTTTTCAGAGGTTCGAGGTTGGCGCTCAAACGACTTGGCCGGTGTCGTCCGTTCGGCCCCGGAGGATTCGACCCGGTACCCTGAAGAATCGTGCGCGGCGTAGTGCGGGTGCCCAATTAATCTCTAAACCCCTGTTCGGGGAGAAAAAGCATGGATCGTAATCTCGTTCTCGCAATTGTCTTGTCCATTGTCATTATTCTGGGTTTTCAGTTTCTGTATCAGGCATACGCTCCGCCGCCGAAGAAACCGCCGGTCACTACGGAAGCTCCAAAGCAGGTCGTGGCGCCTGAGTCGCGCAAAGAGGAACCTGCCAGGGCAGCAGCACCTGTCGCTTCACCCCAGATGGGTTCGGAAAGCTCGGTAAAGCAGGCCACACGCGAACAAACCGTCCCGGGCACGGAAGTGCTGGTCAGGGTCGACAGCCCCAAGTACGAGGCGGTTCTTTCATCAAGAGGCGGCAAGATCATCTCCTTCAAGCTCAAGGACTATACTGCGACGCTGAATAGTAATGAGCCGGTGAACCTGTTCAATACGGAGGGTCCTGACACGTCCGGACCGTCCATAATGTTCACCAAACGGGATGAAACCTTCGTGGATTCAGCCCTTGAATACGATGCCGAATCTCCTCATTCCATCGTGTTGAACGATTCCGATGCCCAACAAACCGTAGTATTCAAGGCCACCACGTCAGCGGGAGTTACCGTCACAAAAAAGTTCACGTTCAAAGCTGAAAATTACGAGATCGGTTTCTCTTTTACGCTCCACAACAAGTCCAATGAGAGCAGAAATTATCTGATCACGTTACCCTGGCGCAAATTCTTTCATCCGGATGCGGGATCGAGGTTCTCATGGGACAGCGCTGAAATTCTGCTCAATGGGGAACTCAAGGACTACGCGTTCAAGGATATAAAGGGCGAGGAAGAACCCTCGGGCCAGGTGGAATGGGCTGGACTCGGAGATGTGTATTTTTTCAAAGCCCTGGTTTTCGCGAAGAATCCCGCAAATAAGGTGAGTCTCCTCAAACCCAAGGACGACACTGCTGAAATACGCGTCAGATATGGGGCCCTGGATCTTGCTCCGGGCGAAACGGGTGAGATCAACTTATCCGTGTATCTCGGCCCCAAGGAGCGGCAAGCGCTTACAGCCGCGGGCGACAATTTGTCGAAAGCGCTTGTATATAGCTATTACAAAGTCCTTGACGTCATGGCGAAATATCTTATGGCGTTCCTGAGATTCTGTAATTCAGGATTCGAAATTGCCGGAATAAGGGTGCCGGGAACCCATAACTACGGATGGGACATCATCCTGCTGACCATATTGATAAAGATCCTTTTCATTCCATTGACTCACAAGAGCATGAAATCCATGAAGAGGATGCAGGAGATACAGCCCCAGATAGCCAAACTGAAAGAAAAATACAAAGACGACAAGTCCGCTTTGAACAAGGCCACCATGGAGCTTTTCCGGGATCAAAAGGTCAGCCCGCTGGGGAGCTGCTGGCCCATGTTCCTGCAACTTCCGGTGTTCATAGCCCTGTATCAGGCTCTTTCTTATGCCATTGAACTCAGGCACGCGCATTTCTTGTGTATTCCATCAATTTACCTGTGCATCAACGATTTGTCCGCACCGGATCCTTATTACGTCACTCCTATTCTGATGGGTGGGACCATGGTACTCCAGCAATGGCTCACACCGTCGGGAGGAGACCCCACCCAGAAGAAAATGATGCTGCTGATGCCGGTGGTATTTACCTATCTGTTTCTAAATTTTCCTTCGGGTCTGGTGCTTTACTGGTTGGTGAACAACATGCTGTCCATAGGCCAGCAGGTCATTACCAACAAAATGGCGAAGTAAGGGGACAATTATCATGTCTTTCTATGAGTTTACCGGAAAATCCGTGAAGGAGGCCATAGCCAAAGCCTGCGAAGAACTGAACGTGGAGGAAGCGCTCCTGGACGTAGAAGTTCTGGAAGAGAGCACACGGGGCTTCCTGGGAATAGTCGGACAACGGGACGCCAGGGTGAGAGTGAGAAAACGGAACATCCTGACGGCGGTAGCGGAAGCACAAGAACCAGAACCCGGGCAACAGGAAAACCGGCTGATCCAATCCTTCGAAGAGCAGGAATCGGAAGAAGATTTTGTCCAGGCGCCGGAGTCTCCGGAGGAAGTCCGGGAGACGATGGAGCCTATTGAAATTGCCGACGAGGTGGTGGCCCAGGTACGGGAGATCCTGCAGAACATCATACGAAAAATCCCCGTGGATGCGGAAGTGGAAGCCTCTGTGGCCAGTGGCGCAGTCTACCTGGAAATCAAAGGTGACGGCTCGGGACTGCTCATCGGAAAGAAGGGTCAGACCCTGGATGCCCTCCAATACATGGTAAACAAAATTATCAACAGAGAAAACGCTCCGGGTGAAAAGATCGAGGTGGTGGTAGACACCGAAAATTACCGGTTGCGAAAGAAGGAAAGCCTGACGGAAATGGCTCTGAAAATGAGCCACAAAGCCAAGAAGACTCTAAAGCCCGTTTCGTTCAATCCCATGCCTCCTCACGAGCGCCGAATCATTCACATGATCCTTGCGGAAGACAAGGAAGTGTATACAAAGAGTTACGGTGAAGGGCCCATGAGGCGCATTATTGTGTACCCTCGCCGCGGAATGGGATCAAAGCGCCGCCGCCGCTGATTCAGCCGGGTGATATCGCGAGGAAAGGCAGGCGAAATTTTCCGCGAACCGCCCGGGCTGCAGTGATTGCAAAAATGAACGGAATTATGCCTTTGCCAAAGAATCGGTTCATAGAACCAGTGTCATTGCGAGGAGTGGAACGACGAAGCAATCTGTTCTTAACGGTCAGGAGATTGCCGCGGGCTTACGCCCTCGCATCATGTGAATAATTCCGAAAAGGAATGCCCGAACGTGCAGAACCGGTTTCGGGGTCTGTGGATTCTGATGATACGATGGCTCAACGTGACCCGGCACACACGCGGACTCTGCCGACCATTTTGAACGCGGCTCTCGAGACAGGTCAAGATTCGTAGCACGGCCCCGGCTGGTGCGTTTCACAGCCACAAGAAAAGGAATACACGCCACATCCTGGCACCGGTCGATCCGAATACGACACCGGTCAGATACGTTTTTCCCTCCATGAAGCAGCTACCCCCTACGCTCAATGATACCATCGTGGCACTGTCGACTCCCGCGGGCTATTCAGGAATCGGAGTCATTCGTCTGAGCGGTCCTGACGCGTTGCCCTTCCTTGAAAGGATCTTCGTGACCGCGGAGTCCGACGCGGAATTCCCCGATCGAAAGGCGGTGTACGGAAAGATTGTGGACCCGGATCGGGGGCAGGTGATCGATGACGGAATCGTCACCGTCATGCGGGGGCCACGGTCCTACACCGGCGAGGATGTCGCGGAACTCAGCTTGCACGGAAGTCCGGTACTTCTGGATCTGGTGATCCGCCTCCTGCTGGATCGGGGAGCGCGTCTTGCAGGCAGGGGCGAGTTCACTCGCAGAGCGTTTCTTGCAGGAAAACTGGATCTTATTCAAGCCGAAGCCGTTATCGACATCATTGAATCATCCAACGAGTCTGCAGCGCAAGAGGCACGGGGGAGGATGGACAGGTCTCTTTCAACAGAGGTCCGGGGACTGTCCAACGCACTGAAAGACCTTCTCGCTGAAATCGAGGCTCACATAGATTTTGACGAGGATGATGACGAATCGCCTCCGGACGTGCACGCTGCTCTTCGCGGAATTCAGGAACGGATCGAGATCCTGCAAACAACCGCAGCAGCAGGAAAGGCAAGCAGGAAGGGAATCAAAACTGTCATCGCGGGAAAGCCCAACGTAGGAAAGTCAACCCTTTTCAACGCGCTGCTCAGGTCCGACCGCATGATCGTCACACCCCACCCCGGCACGACCCGGGACCCTGTTGACGAACGCCTCGTCCTTGACGGAATGTCCTTTCTCTTGTCCGATACCGCCGGAATACGCGAGGACCCCGATCTCGTGGAGGAAGAAGGCATACGCCGTACACGCACGCGAATGCAAGACGCAGCAGTGATTGTAGCGGTCCTCGACGGGAGCGAACCTCTTGGTGAAGAGGACTTGAATCTGCTTGAAGAGTGCAGAGGACAAACGATCGTGGTGGTCTTGAACAAGACGGATCTCGGCACAATAGTGGATGCAAAGGACCATCGTCTACCGGACACGAGCGGCCCTGCCTTGCGAATCAGCGCCCGAACCGGAGACGGTCTGGCCGACCTGGAAGAGGCGCTAATCAGGATCGGCCGCGACCTTACCCTGCCCGCGGCAGGAGGCGGGCTGAACGAGCGCTGCCTCTTGCTCGTGGAATCCGTGGCTAAGACCGTGAGTTCGCTTACGGGATCATTGGGGAGAGGTGAGGGTACAGGTTCGGATGTGCTGAGCCTGGAACTGAGGACCGCCCTGGGATTCCTGGAGGAACTGACGGGTGAACGGGTGGATGACGGGATTCTGGATCGGATATTCGAGCGGTTTTGCGTGGGGAAGTGAATGTTGGTTTTTAGTATAACCCATGGAAATAGGTATGAGTTTATAGAGCTCATAATTAAAAAAGTGAAGATCGCGTAATACGCTAATATCATAATAAATTACTTTAATTTCTGATTCTAAACTTCTGAGATTTAAGTAGATTACATTTACAAAAATCTTGACATTCTCCCCGGTTTGGGATAGGCATCAGGAGCATCATGTGAAGACCCGCTCTCGCGGGTGCTTCATCCGGCGGGAAAACCGGTGGGTCCGGGGAAAGGCGTTTCTGTTGCCATATTATCGTTTCAATGGGGCGCCGGGAGCTTCGGTACATCATCGTTTGGAGGTACGCGAATGGTAGCGAGGGGCACGATGAGAATTGTCTGTGCCGTGATATCCCTGGCCCTGCTTATGATTGCAGCGAGTCAGGCCGGCGCCTGGGACCAGCAATATCGTTTTCCGATTAAAGTGCGGGTGTCCGATACCGATGTATCTGATACGCGGACGCGGTCTGCCGGCATAGCAGGCCGGGATACCGGGCCAGAGTGGGATGTTGCCGCCGGCCAGGCGAAGCGGGAAATCCTTTGTCCCAAACGAGGTTTTACCTTGGACCTCGGCATGAGGCCTTTTTTCTCCAACTTGTCCGGACCGGTCAAGGTCGCCAGCAAAGCAGGTGAGGGAACGTACCTGAGCCTCGTGGGGCATCTGCGACTGCCCGCGGACAGGACGCTGTGGGAATTCTATTCACATGTGCGCATGTGGGACAAGATAACCGGACGTCTGGAATACCTTCCATGGATATGGACCGGAGGCGGTCATACCCCGGGCGACGGGAATTTCGGGGGCCTGCTCCTGAAGAAGGATGACAGCATCTCCACGGATCTCAGCATCACGTCCATTGTGGTCGGAGCGGATTACGACGTGTCATTCGGCCGCGACCTGCTGTTCGGACCGAACGCGGATCTGTGGGTCATCAAATGGTCCGAGCGCGTGGCCAAGACTGCGGGGGAATCCCTG
>DATHCX010000202.1:0-6965 GCA_035319325.1 Desulfomonilaceae bacterium | reverse complement strand
GTGCTCATGATGAGCACGAACAACATTCTGTCGCCGGCTCACGGAAAACCCATCATTGTGCCGACCCAGGACATTGTGCTGGGTTTGTACTACCTCACCAGGGAATCCGTGGATCCGGATCTGGAAATGCGACCCCCCCGCGTGTTTTCCGATGCATCCGAGGCGCGCGTTGCGTACGACGCGGGAGTGGTGGACTTGCACGAAAAAATCGTGCTCCATGAGCACGGTGAAACAATTCAGTCCACCGTTGGCCGAATCCTTCTGCGTGAAATAGTACCGGAAGAGATCAACTTCCCGGTAATCAACAAAGTCATGAAGAAAAAAGAGCTGGCTAACCTCATCGATGAGGCGTACAGGCGATGCGGCGCAAAAAAGACCGTCATCCTGGCCGACCGGCTCAAAGACCTGGGATACTACTATGCCACGAAGGCGGGTCTCTCCATCTGCGTCGACGATATGAGAATCCCTGAATCCAAGAAGGACATTCTGACGAAGGCCAGGGAAGAGGTGCTGGAAATCCAGAACCAGTACAAAGAGGGCCTGATTACGGACGGCGAGCGGTACAACAAGGTGATCGACATATGGGCGCGTGCCAATGAAGACATATCCGAAAGGATGATGAGCGGTCTGCGTACCATGACCATCCCGTTGAAAGACGGGGCTGAAAAGAAAGTGGAAAGCTTCAACCCCATTTACATGATGGCCGACTCCGGAGCCCGCGGAAGCACGCAGCAGATACGTCAGCTTGCCGGAATGCGAGGCCTGATGGCCAAGCCCACCGGCGAAATCATCGAGACGCCCATCGAGGCCAACTTCCGGGAAGGTCTCACCGTGTTGCAGTACTTCATTTCAACACACGGCGCACGCAAGGGTCTCGCTGACACGGCGCTGAAAACGGCGAACTCCGGGTATCTCACGAGACGACTTGTGGATGTGGCTCAGGATGCCATCATCAGCGAGGTCGACTGCGGCACGCTGGACGGTATTGAAATGGCTTCTTTGGAAGAGGGCGGCGAGATCATCGAACATGTGGCGGATCGTATCCTGGGACGCGTGGCCCTGGAAGAGATCGAGCATCCGTTCACAGGAGAAATAATCGTCCATGCCAATGAAGAGATCCAGGAAGAGCATCGGGAGAGAATCCAGGACGCAGGCATAGACAGAGTGAAAATCCGGTCGGTGCTCACCTGTCAGTCCAAAAGAGGTGTCTGCGGCCTCTGCTACGGTCGTGACCTGGCTCACGGCCGAATGGTGAACATCGGCGAAGCAGTGGGCATCATTGCTGCCCAGTCCATCGGCGAGCCCGGCACGCAGCTGACCATGCGTACGTTCCACATCGGCGGCACCGCTTCGCTCAAACGGAACATCATCTCCGCACGTAAGAGAGGGCGGACTTCCTTCGAGCGGGACAAGGACAAGATAAAAGCCATTATCGTGTCGGAGGAATTCACTCTCGATGAATCTGAAGTGGCGAAATGGTTGGTCACCGACGGGCAGACTCTTCGTGAGAACTCGTTCCTCTACGAGGGGCCTCATCACCAGAGAGACGAAGCAGAACGCCTGGGCGGCAAAATAGAGATCTCCATGGACAGAAAGGCCTTCACCATCGTCGACGATGAAGGCGTAAAGCACAAATTCGAGATTCCCGAAGGACGCAGGTTCGTGGTGCGCCATGGTGACAGGATTTCGCCCAATTCATTCATTAACGAAACACCGGCCGGCACTCGTATGACCGAGCCCGAAAAACGAGGCGGCATTTTCCAGGTACTGGGTTCCGAAGACGGTATGGTGCGCTTCCGTTTGTACGAGCGCTATCCCGTCATGGACTACATGAACGTGAAAGTGCAATCGGGTGACCGAATAGAATCCGAAGGCCAGGTCCTTCTGGAATGGTTGGGTTCAGGCTCCTCCGAGTTGTTTTCCCGAAACGAAGGTCGGGTCAAGTTCATCGACCTCAAGACCGTTGTCAATAGAGACGGCGAACTCGTGGTCATGAACCGAAACGGCTCCATCGCCGTTACCGACGAAAAAGGCAGGGAACGAGAGCGGAACAAGGTCATCTACGGAGCGCGGCTCAGGGTCCAGGACGCGGAGACCGTTAACCGGGAAACTCTCCTTGCAGAATGGGATCCGTACACGATTCCGATTATTACCGAGGTCGGCGGCCGGGTGAAGTTCGGAGACGTCATCGAAGGTCTCACCATGAGTGAACAGGTGGATGAGGTTACAGGCCTTTCACGTAAGGTGATCGTGGAGTACAAAGACCGGGATGCGGAAATCAGACCGAGAGTCTCTATCAAGGACGAGCACGGCAGAACCACCAAGATCGGTGACTCTGAAGCCCGTTACCTGCTGCCGGTGGGCGCGAACATCATGGTAAAAGAAGGTGAGGAAGTCCACGCGGGCGACGTTATTGCGAAGATCCCTCGTGAGACCACCAAAACCAAAGACATCACAGGGGGCCTCCCCAGGGTGGCCGAACTTTTCGAAGCGCGCAAGCCCAAGGAATTCGCGATCATCTCGGAAATCGACGGGATAGTAAGCTTCGGAAAGGATACCAAGGGTAAACGAAAAGTCATCGTAACCCCGGAAGTCGGCGAACCCAAGGAATACCTTATTCCGAAAGGGAAGCACATTTCCGTTCACGCGGGAGACTGGGTTCAGGCGGGTGAAGCACTTATGGAAGGCTCCACCAACCCCCATGACCTCCTGGGCATCAAAGGAGAGAAAGATCTGGCAAAGTACCTCGTGGACGAAGTTCAGGAAGTGTACCGTCTGCAGGGCGTCAAGATCAATGACAAGCACATCGAAGTCATCGTCCGGCAGATGCTGCGCCGCGTGCGCGTCAAGGAAGTGGGCGATACGGATTTCCTCGTGGGCGAACAGATCGAACGATCCCTGTTCGAAGATGAGAACAACAGGGTAATGCAGGCCGGCGGGATTCCGGCGGTCGGCGAACCGCTCCTCCTGGGAATCACCAAGGCCTCGCTGTCCACGGATTCGTTTATCAGCGCGGCCAGCTTCCAGGAAACCACGAAAGTGCTGACCGAAGCATCTATTTCCGGAAAGATAGATTTTCTGCGAGGACTGAAAGAAAACGTCATCATGGGGAGACTTATTCCGGCAGGGACCGGCCTTCCCCGGTACAAGAATCTCAAATTGGATCACGGCGACGTGGAAACGGAGCCGGCTCGACCCACCCGAGAAAGGCGCGCAGCGGGCGACGGCTATCAGGAATCCGCATAGCGCGTTCCGCCGTCCCGGGGATGGATCCGCATCCATCCCCGGGGCGTCCGCAACAACATCTCATCCCGGTCTCCCCATGGGGAACCGCGGTCTTATCGATGCGATTTTGCGGAATGTTCCGGGAGCATTTCGCGTTCGAGTCCCGAGTCAGGGGCACCTACTGGTGCAGAGCCGCTGGTCCTGCAACCCGGCGGCCGCTTCGGTGCCAGCCACACTCCCCGCATGAAAACCAACCGGCACAATGGGGTTGTCCGGGATTCACGGGGAGAGAGTTCGCCTTGGCCGCGTAAATGATTACGATTCTGAGAAAAAAGTCATTGACAACAGCGAAAAGTTTTGAGCATAATACCTGGATACTTGTTTGGAGGTAAAGGCGTATGCCGACAATTAACCAGCTGGTCAGAAAAGGTCGCTCGAGGCCAAGGAAAAAAACCTCGGCCCCTGCCCTGACCAACTGTCCCCAGCGCCGGGGAGTGTGTGTGAGGGTGTATACCACCACGCCCAAAAAGCCTAACTCAGCTTTGAGAAAGGTCGCCAGGGTCCGTCTGACAAACGGCTACGAAGTCACCTCCTACATTCCCGGTATCGGTCACAATTTGCAGGAGCACTCGGTCGTATTGATAAGAGGCGGTCGTGTCAAGGACTTGCCTGGTGTGAGGTATCACATAATTAGAGGCGCTCAGGATGCCTTCGGCGTTCAGGACCGGAAACAGGGAAGATCTAAATACGGAACGAAGAGACCTAAATAATCCCATGTGATCTTCAGGTCCACACTTCCGGACCGCAGGGTTTGACGCCGGAAGCGGCAACAGCCGGAGAACAGTTCAAAAAGGGATTAAACCGGGTCCAGGTAAACCGTCCGAGAGGACGGGGTAGGTTTAGAAGGGACAAAAAGAGACGAAACGGCGAACGTGATTCGCCTAGCCTTCTGGACCTGGCCATCCTGGAAGCTGCCCGGCGCACCTTGTTCTGAAGACGCCGGGAGCGAAACAGGCAAAAACGCGAAACTGGAGCGAAGTCTATGCCGAGAAAAGGGAAGGTCGCCAAGAGGGACGTGCTGCCGGATCCCAAGTACCACAGCAAGCTCATATCGAAGTTTATTCACGGGATCATGTGGGAAGGCAAAAAATCCATAGCTGAAGCCATCTTGTACGGCGCGCTGGATATTATGGCAAAGAAAACCAACGAAGATGCCTTGAAACTCTTCGAGAGAGCCGTGGACAACGTTAAGCCCGTTCTGGAAGTTCGCTCCCGCCGCGTGGGTGGAAGCACGTATCAGGTTCCGGTGGAGATTCGGCCAGAAAGACGTCAGGCACTGGCGATCCGGTGGTTGATACAATACGCTCGCTCACGGGGCGAAAAAAGCATGAAAGAGAAGCTCGCTTCAGAGTTCCTCGACGCGGCGGGCAACAAGGGGAGCGCCGTAAAAAAGAAAGAAGACACGCATAAAATGGCCGAGGCCAACAAGGCTTTCGCCCATTATAGGTGGTAGGTACATCAGGAAGCACATGAAAGGGGATTCTCTCGCAACTACCCGAAATATCGGGATAATGGCACATATAGACGCCGGAAAGACCACAACCACGGAACGGGTACTCTATTACACCGGCGTTTCACATCGTATAGGCGAAGTCCACGACGGCAATGCCGTTATGGACTGGATGGAACAGGAACAGGAAAGAGGAATTACGATCACCTCCGCTGCCACCACGTGCCAGTGGAGAAAACATAGAATAAACGTAATCGATACACCGGGACACGTTGACTTCACCATAGAGGTGGAGAGGTCCCTGAGAGTTTTAGATGGAGCGATCGCGGTATTCTGTGCCGTGGGCGGAGTAGAGCCCCAGTCGGAGACAGTGTGGAAGCAAGCCGACCGATACGCCATTCCGAGGATCGCTTTCATCAACAAAATGGATCGATCGGGAGCCGATTACTTGAGAGTCGTTGACATGATGAAAACCAGATTGCGCACCAATCCTGTGCTCCTCCAGTTGCCCCTCGGGACTGAAGAGAATTTTGCCGGAGTGATAGATCTGGTTTCCCTGAAAGCCATCGTGTTCGACGAATCGTCAATGGGCACGAAATACGAAGAAGTGGACATTCCCAAGGAATATCTGGACGAAGCGCTCGATGCACGGCAAAAACTCATCGAGAGCGCGTGCGAACTGGATGATGAATTGTTGGAGCGCTACCTCGAGGGCGACACGGACATACCCGTTGAAGACATTGTCCGTACAATCCGTAAGGGAACTCTCGCGCTGAAATTGACCCCGGTCCTTTTGGGAGCGGCCTTTAAGAACAAGGGAATACAGCAGCTCCTGGATGCGGTGGTGGATTTCCTGCCCTCACCCGTAGACGTACCTGCAGTAGAGGGTAAGGATTCCAACGGCAGGAGTGTAACCAGGCCGGTGAATGGAGCGTTTGCCGCTCTGGCCTTCAAGGTGATGAACGATCCGTACACGGGAAACCTCACTTTTTTCAGAGTGTATTCCGGTAAGCTCAATACAGGCTCGTCGGTGTATAACGTAAACAGCGACAAGAAGGAACGCATTGGCAGACTCGTTAAAATGCATGCCAATCAGCGGGAAGAAGTGAAAGAGGCAAGCGCAGGCGACATCGTGGCGGCTGTAGGCCTCAAGTTTACGCGCACCGGAGACACTCTGGCAGATGAGGATCATCCGCTGCTGCTTGAGTCCATGGAATTTCCGGAGCCCGTGATTTCAGTGGCCCTGGAACCGAAGTCGAGAGACGAAGTGGACAAGTTGGGCCGTGCGTTGAGCAGGCTGTTGCGTGAGGACCCCTCGCTAAAGGTTCGCACAGACCGGGACACGGGGCAGACCATTCTGTCAGGCATGGGTGAACTGCACCTGGAAATAGTTGTGGACAGGCTGCTGCGGGAGTTCCAGGTGGAAGCCCGAGTGGGAGAGCCGCAGGTGGCTTTCCGGGAGACGCTGACCCAACCGACGGACATCCTGTATCGCCATGTCAAGCAGACCGGTGGCAAAGGGCAATTCGCGGAGATATCTCTCCGGGTTGAACCGATAAAGCGTGGGACGGGCCTCGAGTTCGTCGAGAAGATAGTGGGCGGCGCTATTCCCAAAGAGTTTATCAAACCTGTCGAAGAGGGCGTCCGCAGGGCCATGGAATCAGGGATTCTGGCTGGATATCCGGTGGTGGACGTAAAGGTCACCCTTGAGGACGGCAAGTATCACGAGGTGGATTCCTCGGAAATGGCGTTCAAAATGGCCGGGTTCATGGCCTTCAAACAGGCGTGCACCAAAGGCCGAAGCATACTTCTTGAGCCTATTATGGACGTGGAGGTTGTCGCACCCGGGGAGTTCCTGGGTGACGTGCTCGGGGATCTCACGTCCCGGCGCGGAAAAATTCTCGGGATGGAAAGCCGATCCGGCATACAGACCGTAGGCGTGCGGGTGCCCTTGAGCCGAATGTTCGGGTACGCAACGGATTTGAGAAGCCTCACGCAAGGTCGAGCCACATTCACGATGCGATTTTCTCATTATGAACCGGCGCCCCAATCAGTCACGGAAAAAGTGGTTGCCGATTTCAAGCAATCTGGAGGAGCCCATGGGCAAGGCGAAGTTTGAGCGTACGAAGCCTCACGTGAACGTAGGAACCATAGGTCATATCGATCACGGCAAGACGACCCTTACAGCGGCGATAACGCGAATATTGTCGAAGAAGGGTATGGCCGAGTA
>DATHCX010000201.1:0-4614 GCA_035319325.1 Desulfomonilaceae bacterium | reverse complement strand
CGTTCGCCGTGGCGTCTCCGGGCACATTGCACACGAGGATGCCGCGTGCGGTTGCTGTCGCAAGATCGACACCCTCGAGCCCCACTCCCCACTGATGTATGAGCTTTGCGCTAGTGCTCCCGATCAATGCGCCTTCCAGCTTGTGCATCAACGGAATGATGACATCCACGTGCACACCGAGCTCTATCACCTGATCATCCGAGCAGTTCCTTATGTCCTCATTCGGAAGAAGAACTTGAAGCATTTCGCAAGCCCTGGGAAAGGTTTTCCCGCAAAAAAGAATCTTCATGATTCGGCCTCCCGATGTTCGGCAGCTCTCCAAAATCCTGTCGGATTCGTCGATGACTTTCTCCCACATTCCGACTAGCCAATGATGTCGTCGCGGGGAGTGGAACGACAAAGCAATCTCAGTTCTGGTTCGTTGGAGATTGCTTCGGGCTTCGCCCTCGCAATGACCGTCTTCGGATCCTTTCGCGTAATCAAAACCGACACAACTTTTGAGAACCCCAATAAGCCATCCATTTTCGCAAGAGCGTGACGTGCTGGAGTCAATAGTACCCGACCACCGAAAAGTGTATTCCGGGTCTGCCATCCACCGGACAGACGTTATGCTCCAGGTACGCGCTGATGGGAAACAGGGGACAGGTGTTCCCTGGAACCAGAAATCTCGGCAATTTCAAGCCGAGAAGATCGCTGCGGCCGGTCCCGTACTGCCTTGCCAGGAGAGGCTCCCCATGCACCGGCTGATTCGGATCCAGGGGAATCACGATGTTCCTTATTTGTCCTGTCCGCTCGCAGACCACAATCACCTGTTGAACGTTTCTGGCCTGATCGGACTCGTTTGCTCCCTGAACAAATCGTTCTCTGTACCTGCATGATTGGCACACGAACTCCAGTATTTCGCCTTCGGTCCATGCAGTCCCGGGAGCGAACAGCATCACGATGAACGGTACCCAGAACCAGCTGTTTACTCTCATTGCCTTGCCTCATTGATACGGTAGCAACGGACGGCCATTATCCATAATAAGGGTGGCGCAGAAAATCAAGAGCGGATCGAACACAATTTCGTTTTCAAGGCGGGGCGTTTTAGAGCGAGCACGCAAAACAAGAAACTGGCTTAGCAAGTGAGCTTAACTCATGGTGTATACTATCTGTATTACCACAAAAGGCACTCTCTGATTTTATAATACCTATTAATACTGACATGTTAAGATGTTATCTCGTTTCTTAAATAGTTTTCTTTATTAAAAGTGTGCATTCGCTAAATAGAGCTATCAAATAAAACCAATCAACCGGCTTTTTAGAAGGCGCGTTGTCTGTGGACCTTTGCAAACTTTTTTCGCTTGCTATATACAAAAATGTGTGTTTTTCGTCAAAAAGGTATGTTCCGTGACATCGCATTCTGTTATTAGCTTGACAAATGGCACTTAATTCGATAGGCTGTCCAAAATCATAAAACTCGGGAGAGCGAAGTCATGCCAAGATTCCTAGTATTGGTGTTTTTTTTGGCAACGTGCTGTACTGCCTTTACGGCAGGCAATTTATGTGCTGGGGAGTCAGATACATCCAATCAAAAGTTTAAGGCGCCTCATGACAGCCTCGCCAGTGTTCTGAAAACTGCCCACAAAAAGAGCTCAACCGATGCCAAGATGAGCACACCCAAGAAATCTTCGAAGCTGAAATCAGCTCACAAGAAGAACGCAACTTCCAAAAAGTTCGCTTCAGGCAAAAAGACTTCCAAAAAGCACGCTTACTCTTCGAAGAGCCATAAGAAATCGAGCCATGCGTACAACAAGAGCAAGCACATCAAGAAGACTTTCAAGCGGAAGACCAAAACTGCAAAGAAATCTTTGTAGTGCTTGAACCCGGCTGGAATTGCAATCGAGTCGGTCCGATACCTAATGCGCTTTCAAAAAGCTTTTTGATGCGGGGGTTCCAGGAGGCACTCTTTGTAAGAAGTTCCTCCTCGATTTCAAGCACTTGAAAGCGAATTACTATGAATCGTATCCGGTTAAGGGGAAGCTTGCCTATGTTTCCCCTTAACATTTCTTGCGGATTCGTATAGCTTTTCGAACAGCCTCATTCAAAAGAGGGTGATGTCCGGTGTTGCTGCCGGACATTGTTGTTTGGGGCTGTGCAATAAATCACGGCACCGAACCCGCAGTATGCAAATGCCGAAAGACCGCCGGTCACAACGGGTCAGTGTGTTCGGCAGTGACCCTGTGAAGTGATGTTAGCGAATAAACATTCCGTCGCGGCTGGGAACCATCGTTTCCGTGTCATGGTGAGGAGTGAAACGACGCACCATTCCCTACATATGGGGGCCGAGATTGCTTCGCTTCGCGCACAACGACTGCCGTGTGCCTCCCCGTAACCGGACGGATACGCATTTGGTGTAAATTGTCTTGACGATTCAAATTCCTATATGTAACAATGCGCAATTCCTCATTGTAATTTACTTGTATTCATCTGCGTCAGGTGGGAGGTATGTACCATGACTAAAGCGGAAGTCGTAAAGAAGATGGCCGAGGAAGCGGGCATCACCAAGAAGGCTGCTGCGACGGCACTGAATGCGATCGTCGCGGTCGTTCATGAGGCGTTGAAGAAAAAAGAAGGAAAAATCAGGATCTCCGATCTCGGAACGTTTCGCGTGATCAAGAAGAAGGCACGGAAGGGCGTGAATCCCCAGACACGGGAGAAAATCAAAATAGCGGCGGCGAAAGTCCCTCGTTTCAGCGCCTCGCGGTCTCTCAGGGAAGCAGTGAAAAAAACCAAATGACAGATAGAGGTGGAAATCCGTCATGAACAAATCCGATCTTATTGTGGCTCTGGCCAAGGATTCGGATCTTCCTCTGCGGAAGTCCGAGGAAATTGTCAACTTGGTTTTCGACGAGATGTCCGGCGCTCTCGCTGACGGGGACCGTATAGAGATTCGCGGGTTCGGCTCCTTCATGGTTAAAGAATATCAGGGCTATACCGGCCGAAATCCCAAGACAGGCGACCGAATACCCGTAGACGAAAAAAGACTTCCGTTCTTCAAAACGGGCAAAGAACTGAGAGAAAAAGTCGACGGGTCATGATCCGCACCAGAATCCCGGGGTGAGCGTTTGGTCTTCTCGTCCGGCTGAGCGCTTACCTGGCATACCCCTGCAGTTGATTCTGCGTCTGGCAAAGACTATCATGGAAAAATAGGATGCATCGACGGTTTTCCCGGATCGAGCGATCGATCGGGGTGACTCGAGAGCGTGTGGTTTTCGCTGCTTCAGAGCAAAACGCGAAAGACCGGCCCGTGGTGGACGCACTTGAAAATATATAACGATACGACTGAAATCAGCGAAATCCTGTATTCGCGCAGCTTCCTGGATGACGGTGGTCTTCTGCGACTCCAGGAAGCAGACGTGTACATCCGGGATCGCCTGTCTCAGGACCACGCGAAACAGGCCAAAGCCGGAATTCCGCACGCGCACCATACGACGGCGGTCGATGTCATTGCGGAGCTCAAACTTTCCGGGCCTAAAGGCCTATTGGAAGAGTCCGTGATAGTGGAGGCCATAGCCGACCATCTCAGATTTCCGTTCCTCAGGCTGGACGCCCTTGAGTTGGACCCGGATTTCGTCACTCGCACTCTACCTCAGAAGTTTTCCGATCGCTTTCTGCTCATCCCCGTTGAGATGGCCAATGACAAACTGCGTCTCGCGGTGTACGACCCCACCCAGCAGGAAGTCCTCGACGACGTTTCCCGAGTCACGGGTAGGGATTTGGAACTCGTCATCGCCCCGAAAGGTGACATTCTGAAGATCATTCTCGAGTTTCACGGGTTTCGAGGCTCCATAAAGGCCGCAGAGGCAAAGCACGTCAAGTATTTCAAGGAATTATCCGATTTGGAGCGGCTCTCTGAAATCAAGAGCCTTGAAGAAATATCACATACGGATAAAAACATCCGCACAGCAGTTGACGCAATGTTCAGGCGCTCCATTACCCAGCGCGCAAGCGACATCCACATCGAGCCGCGGCGCAACAAGAGCCTGATTCGCATGCGTATAGACGGGATTCTGCACGACGTGGACTGGATTCCCGGTGCACTTCATCAGGCGTTCACGTCATGCATAAAAGGCATGGCGGCCATGGACATAGCTGAAAAACGCCGCCCTCAGGACGGTAGAATAAAATTGAACACCACGAACCGGGAAGTGGAGGTCCGCGTTTCCACGGTGCCCACCGCATTCGGAGAAAAGACTGTTTGCAGAATTCAGGATCCGGACCTTCTTTTCATGGATCTGGAGGAGCTGGGGCTTACTCCCATCGACTTGACAACATTTCAGGGGTTCATTGTTCGTCCCCACGGGATCGTTCTCGTGACCGGTCCCACGGGATCCGGTAAAACGACCACGTTGTACTCCGCTCTGCGTGTGCTTGCCACGGCCGAGCGCAATATCACCACCATCGAAGATCCCATCGAAATGGTCTCCGATCGATTCAATCAAATTGCTGTCAATCCTGCTGTCAGCATGCTCCACAATCCTGACGAGAAAATGACCTTTGGTCCCATGTTGAGGCATGTCATGCGCCAGGATCCTGACGTGATCATGATTGGAGAAATACGAGACGAAGAAA
>DATHCX010000200.1:0-3605 GCA_035319325.1 Desulfomonilaceae bacterium | reverse complement strand
ATGGTGTTCACTTTGACTACTATGCCGTGTGCCTTGAGCGCTTTTATCGCCTCGATCTGTCGTTTCAGCAGCAGTTCCGCGGCATCCCGCCCCCGGTAGATAACTTTTCCGTCCCGCACCCAACTATAAATTTTGGCGCCTATCTCCGGGTCCACGGCGTTGACCGTCATCGTCACGTGGGACACCTGTAGTTCCGCGAGTTCGGCGATCTGCGGCCATATGTTCAGGCCATTCGTGGCAAGACACAAAAGCAGCTCCGGGAAGCGGCCTCTGATCAGCCGCAGCGTTTCCATCGTACCTTTTGCATTGGCGAATGCGTCCCCGGGTCCCGCAATCCCCGCCACCGTTATGTTCGGAGACTTTTCCAGGACTCTCTCCAGATACCGGAGTGCCTGCTCCGGTCTGAGCACCGAGCTGGTTACTCCAGGTCTGCTCTCGTTCACGCAGTCGTATTTCCTGTTGCAGTAATTGCATTTGATGTTGCAATCAGGAGCCACGGGCAGGTGAACCCGGCCGCACGTGCCTTTCGCGTGGACATTGAAACAGGGATGATTGTTTATATCCGGCCTGCTCATGGTTCTATCCTCTTATATATAGCTGTAGCCCACTGGCGATTGGTCCTGTTTTGTTTCGATAACAGCGTTGATGATCCTATCGAGAAGTGACTGCGCTCCCCGGTAGCCGATATGAAGGGTTCGCTGGCCGCCGAATCGATCGTGGATGGGAAAGCCCACCCGGATCAGGGGAATGCCCCAGCGTCGCGCCAGGTGGTAGCCTTTGCTGTTCCCTATCAGCAGATCAGGTTGCAGCGCCTCCCCTTCCTCCGCGATTTCCTGAAAATCCATGTCTTCACGAATCATGGGTGGCTCGGAAAGCAGATCGCTGCTCACCTCTCCCACAGCCTTTTCCAGGCGGCTGCTTTTGCCGCCCGATGCGCACATCACGGGTTTGATGCCGATTTCTGCCAGAAAGGCGGTCAAACCGACGACAAGGTCTTCCTCGCCATATACAATGGCCCGTTTATTGAAAATGTATTTGTGGCCGTCCACATACGCATCGAGGAGACGACCTCGCTCCAGTGCGTGCCCTTCGGGAATTGCACGCCCGGAGAGTTCCGCCAGCGCACCGAAAAAACGATCCGTTTCGCGCAGGCCTATGGGTGTGCCGAGTGACCTGAGCGAAGCGCCGAATTTGTCCCGGAGCAGTTTACCTGCGGTGGTCGTGCCTGGCAGAGTGCGTCCGAATTCCATTGCGTCCCTGCAACCGCCGAGAGCCTTGATCCGTGAGACGGGAGTGCCGCCGGACGGAAGCTTCTCGTACTCCGCCAGAGCGGGACCATCCAACGTGAGAGACAGATCCGGCAGGATGGTGTTGTCCAGTCCGAAATCTGCAAGAATCTCTTTTAGGTAACGAGTATCGGCGGGCGAGATGAACCCGGGGAAAACGGCCACTTCGCCGTGTGGCTCCTTGGCTTCTGCCAGTTGCTCTACAGCTGCCCTCACTGCCGAATGAAAACCCTCCATGTATGTACCGGAATAGCTCGGCGTGGAAACGGATACCAGCGCAGGTCCGCCATGTCGTTCCATAACGTCCCGAAAATCCTTGCGGAACTCTTGTACGAGCATCCGCACGTCATCTCCGATGGTTTCCGTCAGGCACGTGGAGGCAATCCCGATCATGCTGGCGTTATATTTTGCGATGACATTTTTCAGCCCGAGCTTCAGGTTGGGACCGCCGCCGTACACTGCATGCTTCTCACCAAGGGACGAGGATGCGATATCCATGGGTTCCCTGAAATGGCTGATGACGTACCGTCGCATGTACGTTGCGCAGCCCTGCGAGCCATGGAGAAACGGAACCGCTCCCTCTATTCCTCGAAACGCAAGGCATGCGCCAAGCGGTTTACAGAGTTTGCATGCGTTCGTTGTGGAGACCGCGATGTTTGGTTTCGTTTTCATGATTGATTCCTTTGATAAGCCGACATTCCTCAGGAAGCCGCTCGGCACGATTCGGGCCGGCAAGACCGGGAACGCAAGCGATTGTTGCGCGGCACGAATCGCCAGACCGGGGTCATGCACGTGGCATAGACTTCCCGGGCAAAGTTGAGCATGCCAACAAACCCTTCCAGGGCTTCCTTGCGCTCGTGGTTGTGGTCGCAAAACCCGACTCCAAGCTTGTAAGCGATGGGCCTTTCCTTGACGCCGCCCACGAAAATGTCGACATCCTGCTCCTGAAGAAAAGCTGAGAGTTCCAAGGGGTTGGAATCATCTACGATGATGGTGCCGTCGTCCGTGATCTCGTCGAGTTCGCGATAATCCTCCTCCGTTCCGGTTTGGGAGCCCACGAGCACCACTTGCATACCCAACACTCTGAAGGCCTTCACGAGAGAGAAAGCCTTGAACGCTCCGCCCACGTAGATGGCCGCCTTCTTGCCGATGAGCACACGCCGGTATTGCTGGATTTCGCCGAGGATCGCGCTGAGTTCGCCTTTCACGAGATCACGAGTGCGGTTTACGATGCCGGGATCGAGGTGTTCGAAGAACCGCGCCACGTTGTAGAGCGATTCGGCCATGTCTTCCACACCGAAATAGGACACCCTCAAGAAGGCCGTGCTGAATTTTTCCTTCATCATTTTGGCCAGATCCATTGTGGACCCCGAACACTGGACCACGTTGAGAGCAGCACCGTGGGCTCGCTGGATATCGGCCACCCTGCCGTCCCCGGTGATGTTGGCCACCACGGTAAGCCCCATGCGTTCGCAGTACTCTCGAACGATCCAGATTTCGCCCGCGAGGTTAAAATCGCCCAGGATGTTCAGGCTCAGCGGAGAAATGTCGGATATGTCTCCTTTGCCCACAAGTTTGAACATTGCCGTGCACGCTGCATTGTACCCGGCCCGTTTGTTGCCTTTGAAGCCCTCGGACTGGACGGGAATCACCGGGATCCCTTTTTCTTCGGCGACCCGTTTGGAAACCGCTTGCAGATCGTCTCCGATGATCCCCACAATGCATGTGGAGTATACGAAGGCAGCTTTCGGCTCATGCTTGTCGATCAGTTCCACGAGACTGCGATAAAGCTTGTCTTCCCCACCGAAGATCACGTCTTGTTCCTGGAGATCCGTAGAGAAACTGAGCCTGTGCAGAGCCGGCCCCGAAGACAACGCGCCCCGAATGTCCCATGTGTACGCAGCGCAGCCTATAGGCCCGTGAACCAGGTGCAGAGCATCTGCGATAGGGTACAGGACCACTCTCGAGCCACAGAACACACAAGCCCTCTGACTCACAGCGCCGGCAAGACTGTCTTTGTCGCACGACATCCGGAACGGCTGACTGCCTTTCCGGTGTATCTGATCCTGCCTTTCGATGAAGATTCCCGTTGTCATGTGTTTGTCCTTGGAAAAGGTCTGTCGTTCAAAGGAATTGTCTCTTGCGCCGCTCGCTGCGGGCAAACCTCTCCCCGTCCCCGCGACGACTGCTTCGAGCTGTTCAGTCTCCTGATTTCTATGAAAAAGTTCTTCAGGTCATGAGATACTTCGAGGCCGGCTTGCCCTCTTCCAGAGCGTCAAGGATTTCGGCCACCGCCTCTTCACTGGTCACGCCCCGATA
>DATHCX010000199.1:0-14196 GCA_035319325.1 Desulfomonilaceae bacterium | reverse complement strand
AATGTAGACCGCACTGTCGTGATGCTCATCATCATTGCCGTATATCTGATTGGGGGGTCCTTCATAGAGGATCTGGCTTTCTTGATCCTGGCGACTCCGATTTTTCTCCCCGTGGTTCTGAAACTCGGTTACGATCCGGTGTGGTTCGGGGTTATTGTGAGCGTTGTCACCATGATAGGCGTCATCCTGCCTCCTATGGCCATCAATGCGTTCGTGGTGGCAGGTGTCACCAAGGTTCCCATCGCGACAGTCTATAAGGGCGTCTATCCCTATATTATCGGAATGTCGGTTTGTTTGTTGATTTTGCTGTTATTTCCACAGATTTCTCTGTGGTTGCCGAACCTGCTGATAAAATAGCCTTTGCGCAACCTCGAGCAGGCCTTGACCGGGAAGATGCTGCATTCCGCGCATGGATGCGGTACCCCCGTGAAAATCGACCGGGCGAGAAGCGATGTGCACTCCGCAGAGCACCAACGATGACTTGACATAGTTCGTGAAATTGGTAAGTACAATAGGAAGATCGGAATTTCGAGCGAGATGATTTGAACGCTGTATGCATTTGCTTTTTCGCACTTGTAATCCGCAATTCGTCGAGGTGGGAAGAAGTTTATGTTTCTTGTGAGTAACCTATTGAATGCCCTGGCCGGAGTTTTACACTCCGTTCTGTTTATTTACATGTGGATTGTGATAATAGCCGCGGTGATAACGTGGGTGAATCCCGATCCGTACAACCCCATTGTGCGTTTCTTGTACAACGTCACTGACCCTGCGTTCAGACTGGTGAGACGCGTTCTGCCTCTTCCTCCCATGGGTATTGACTTCTCGCCGATAATCGTGCTGCTGGTGATCATGTTCCTCGACTGGTTTCTCGTTCCCACCCTGCAGGACCTTGCCCAGATGCTCAGATAACATGGCCGCTCCCGAATGGTTGTGGCATATTTTCTGAAGGCACGGCTCTCGTGCGTTTATGCACACCGCCGGACAGGCAATTCACGATGTACGTAAGGCAAAGAGAAGACGGGGTTACGCTCAGAGTGAGAGTGGTTCCCAATGCGTCGAAAAATACCGTGAGTCTTGAACGCGAAGACAGTCTGACGGTCAGAATTACCGCTCCGCCCGTGGAAGGGAAAGCCAACAAACACTTGCTGAAATTTTTGGGGAAACTGTTGGGTCTTCCGCAATCGTCGCTCTCTATCCTGTTGGGCCTCACGTCCAGGGAAAAAATTGTCCTCGTCCGGGGAATGGACGAAGTCACGATGCGAAAAATAATCGACGCTAATACAAATGCGCTTTCAAAAAGGTAAGATTGGGGGGACCCTCTTTATTAAAGAGTGTCCCGCCGATTTCACGTATTTGAAAACGCATTTGTAAGAATGATTGCTTTTGAACTCAGATTCGTATTGCAGCGAAGAATATTGCGCTCAGGTGAGCCACCGCTTTCTTCTCTTGTAAAATTTGGCGTCGCGGTAGCTGCGTTTTGCACCCATTTCGGTCAAACCGAGATAAAACATTTTCACGTCTTCATTTTCTTTTAGCTTTTCCACAGAGTCGTCAAGGACTATTCTGCCGTTTTCCATGACGTATCCGTGATCCGCTATAGACAGTGCCATGCGCGCATTTTGCTCCACCAGGAGAATGGTCATGTTTTGCTCTGTGTTGAGCCGTTTTATGATCTTGAAAATCTCTCCCACGAGCATGGGGCTAAGGCCGAGGGAAGGCTCGTCCAGGAGCAGAAGCTTGGTTCTTGCCATGAGCGCACGGCCGATGACCAGCATCTGCTGCTCGCCGCCGGAAAGATATCCAGCGAGATTGTTGCGCCTTTTGTCCAAGTAGGGAAAGTAGTGGAACACCATGTCGTATTGCTGTCTTATTTCCTTGCGATCCCGTCGGGTCTGGGTGGCGGCCATCAAATTTTCGTGCACGGTGAGATTCTCGAACACGCACCGGCCTTCCATAACCTGAAAGATACCTTTCCGTACGATTTCGCCTGGATCTTTGCCGTCGATGCGTTCCCCCATAAATTCGATGGAACCATCGGTGACTTCTCCGTCTTCCACTTTCAGGAGACCTGAGATGGCTTTGAGGGTTGTGGTTTTCCCCGCGCCGTTGGCTCCCAGAAGCGCTACAATGCGACCCTCGCTGACCTCAAGGGAGAGGCCCTTGAGTACGAGAATCACATCATCATAAATGACTTCTATATTGTTTACGGTCAGCATGATTACCGTCTCTTCATTGCGCGGCCGTGTCAGGTAGGCCCGACTTCCGGTCTCTTGAACTGGCTGCCTGAGACACGCAATAAAAAATGTAGCGTTCATCGGGGGAAATGTAGAATCGTTCCCCCCGATGTAGTTTCAAATGATGCCCGATCAATCTGGAGTCCTACTTGCCGAAGTACTCCTGTTCCCGCGGCAGATCGATCCATCCGCTGACATCGACCATTTTGCCGCCTTTCACTTCGTACACTTTGGCAGCCATGCTGCCCTGGTGATCCGTGCTCGTATACGTGAGAGGAGGAGCGAGCCCGCCGGTATCGAAATTCTTGAATTGCTCGAGTGCCTCCCTGATTCCTTCGGGAACCAATTTTCCCGCTTTGTCCGCCATGCGCAGCGCTTCAGCGGCTACAAGGATGTTCACCCAACCTTCGACATACACGTTGGTGCCCACTTCACCGGCATGCCATTTTTCGTGGCATTCCACCACCTTCTTCATTCCGGGAACGTCCGCTCCGTACGGTGCAAACGGATCCACCCCATAGCTTCCTTCGGCCGCTCCGCCGCTCAGGGTGATCAGAGTTTCTTCAAAATTCCGGATGTTGGAGATGAACTTGGTTCGCAAACCGAGGGCCTTGGCATTCTTCAGGATTACCGCGCCGTTCATGGCTGTAGAGGTCAGGTAGGCGAAATCCGGGTCGGTCCGTTTCATGTTGGTGAGCTGTACGGTGGCATCTTTGGTCGGCCAGTTCACCACCTGATCGGTAACGACTTCGATCCCCAGCGTCTTCGCGTAAAGATTACAAGCATCGAGGATGTCCCTGCCGTACTGATTATCCGGATACAGATAGCAAATTTTTGGCTTTCGGCTGGTATCTTTCCAATTATCCTTTATCCATTTCAGCGCGACTCTGCCCATTGTGCCATATGAAGGACCCACGAAAAAGCTGTAGGGAAATTTGCTCGGATCCTGGAATTTCGAGGTGAAGGATGCTCCGAAAGTAGTGATTTTGTCTTCCGCGATCTTCTTAGCGAGGGTCAGCGTGGTGCCCGTAGATTGAATGTACACGCCAAGGACTTTCTCGGATTCGATGAGCCGATTGTATCCCGCCACCCCTTTCGGCACATTGTACGCGTCGTCGATGACAACGAGTTCCAGTTTCTTGCCGTTGATGCCGCCGTTCTCGTTGATCCAACGTGCAGCATCCAGCTGTCCCTTGGTCTGGGTCTTTCCCCAATCCGACGTCGGTCCGGACAAATCGATCAGGACGCCCCATTTCACTTCGTCCGCAGCTCCCGCATACCCCGCAATGAAGCCTAAGACCAGAGCCAGAGCAACGCCTACGATTGCCGATCTGAAAAACCATCTCCGCATTGTTTTCCTCCTGGTTGAAGTCGCACGGAAAATAGGTGAGGGAATCTTCATTTCGCCCTGAACTGGACATTCCCAACAGAAGCTACAAGATCCCTCGGCATTTGTGTGCTCATAAGAGCGGAAGCACCTTGCAAGCCGTTCTCCGTCTCCGCGTGGTCCGAATCCGCTCATGTGTCACGCTCCTAATACGAGAACGGCCAGAGTTTCCAATACGAACGAATGGTGCGCCAACGCGCGGCAAGTCCGTCCGGTTCAAATATCAGGAACAGAATGATCACCAGGCCGAAGACGATCTCCCTGATAGAGACAAACCAGGTGACATGTGATGGAAAAGCCGTATTGAGAGCGGTGGTGGTCATTTCGAGACACCGATCGAGAATGAACCAGAAGGCGACCCCGAATATGGGGCCCAGCACCTGGCCCAGACCGCCGATGATGCACATGGCGAGATAGTCGACGGATTGGGTGATGGTAAACGATTCGTGAGTGATGGCCTTAAAGTGCTGAGCCATCAGAGCGCCCGCTATTCCGGCGTAGAAAGAAGCAGCCGCAAAGGACATGAGGCGGTATTTGAAGAGGTTTACTCCGATCACCTCCGCTGCGAGATACCTGTCCCTGATTGCGACAAACGCACGTCCCGATCTCGCTCTCACGATGTTTTTTGCTGCCAGCGTGGCAAGGATGACAATGATCAGGGTGAAATAATAGAGATGCAGCTTGTCGTTGAAATGAAACGGGCCTATTCGGGCGGGTTCAACGTACATTCCCTGCACTCCGCCCGTGAGCTTGTCCCAACGACGAATGGTGAATTCAATGATAAACTGTGCCGCAATCGTCGCCATGGCCAGGTAGAGCCCTCTGAGCCTCAGCGAGGGAGTACCGAATATCATCCCGATGAGCGCGGTGATTGCGCCCGTGGCGGGCAATGCGATCAGAAACGGCACGTTGTAGGCTCCGATCAGGATTGAGCACGCGTACGCACCCACTCCTACGAAAGCCGCATGACCCAAAGATATCTGACCCGTGAAACCGGTGAGCAGGTTGAGACCGTGGCACGCAATGATCGCGATTCCCAGTTCGGTCAGGGTCGAAATGGTATACTCAGATCCGATGAACGGTATTATGAAACACAGCATCAGAAACGCGAACAGCCAGATCTTGACGAACCAAGTCTGAAAGATCCGCTCATCAGTCCCATAACTCTCGTGGAATACTCCGGCGGGCATAGAGACCTTTCTTGCGTGAACGAGACTCAGACTCGCTCTATTTCCTCAGTCCCGAACAGACCGTACGGTCTGACCATCAGGATCAATACGAGAACAATAAAAGGGAAAACCTCATTTAATGCAGGTATATACGGGTCAAGGTAGCCGGCGGATAGGAATTCGAGGACTCCTACCGTCAACCCGCCTATTATCGCTCCCAATATGCTGTCCAGACCGCCGAATATAACTGCCGGCAGCACTTTGAGGCCAAAATGGCTGAGCTGCACGCCCACGCCGCCTATGTTTCCCACCAGGATTCCGCCAATGGAGGAGACAACGGCAGCGATGCACCAGCTCGTCGCGAAGACCTTCTTGACTGATATGCCCATGCTTTGAGCCGCGGTCTGGTGGTCCGCCACTGCCCTCATGAAAATTCCGGTACGGCTGTACTTGAAGAAGAGGGCAAAGACGACGAGCAGGGTCATGGAAATACCCATGCTCCACAAGTACAAGGGAGCCAGCTTTACCCCCCACAAATCCAGGGGTGCATCGGGAAAGATGTTGAACTGGCGAATATCGTTGCCCCAGAGCATGATCACCGTTCCACGCAGAACATACGTGAGCCCCAGTGTCGCCATGATAACCGAAATGATGGATTCCCCGATCAACGGCCTCAAAACGAGGCGCTCAATCACCAGGCCCAGAAGTACTGAAAAACAGAGGGTTATAAGAAAGGAAACAAGAAAAGGTAGCTTGAAATCCAAGGTCATGGAGAGGCAAATATATGCGCCCACCATAAGCAGCTCACCTTGTGCAAGGTTCAAAATAGATGTGGATTTGTATATCAACACAAACCCGATAGCCACCAGCGCATAAATGGAACCGATGGACAGGCCGGAAAGCAAAAACTGCATGAAAAACAGAAATTCACTATCCATAAACATCTCCCCGGAAGCGTAGGCCCCTACTGGTTACTTCACGGTTCTTATCTGAAGATTCGTTCTCAATGTCGCCGTCTTGCCGTCTTGATAGCGAATCACCGTTTCGATGGGCAGGTTCGATTCATTGCCATACAATCCCGCAATTTCTTTGGCATATTTCTTGTTTATAAATGACCTTCGTATTTTTCGCGTGCGGGTCATTTCCTCGTCGTCCGCGTCCAGTTCCTTGTACAACAGGAGAAACTTCTTGATGCGCGCTCGCTCGGGAAGCGTGCCGTTCACCCAGTCCACTTCCCGCTGTATGAGGTCGTAGATTTCCTGCTTGGATGCAAGGTCCGAGTACGTCGTGTACCCTAACCGATTTTCTTCGGCCCATTTCCCGACATTCTTGTAATCGATACAGATTATCGAGGTCACGTAATCCATTTCATGACCCAGAACCACGGCCTCAACGATGTATGTGCTGAATTTCAGCTTATTTTCGATAAACATGGGAGAAAAGCGAGCACCACTCTTCAGCTGCATCAGGTCCTTCACCCGGTCGATGATCACCAGGTGTCCGTCAGGAGTAAAATAACCGGCATCACCCGAACGAAGATACCCATCGACAATCGTTTCTCTCGTCGCCTCTTCGTTCCGGTAATAGCCGATGAACAATCCCGGTCCACCCGTCACGACCTGACCGACACCTTCCCCGTCCGGCTCGAATATGACGATGTCCGCAGCATCGATCGGTTTTCCCACGGAATCGAAATTGATGTCCCCGTCCCGATGTATGGTGGTGTATCCCGATAACTCCGTCTGGCCGTAGATCTGCTTAAGATTAACTCCCAGGGCGTGAAAGAACCGAAACACATCCGGACCGAGGGCAGCACCGCCCGTCATGGCGGATTTTACGTTGGTAAAACCTAATCGATCCCTCAATGCCCTGAACAGTGCCGCGTATGCGAACCAGTACAGCAGCTTCCAAACCAACGGCGGCCGCTTTTTCTCGAATTTGAAATCAGCCCACCGATACCCTAAAGGCACACACACCTTATATATGAACCGTTTGAACCAACTCGCATCCTGGTGTTTGACCTTTACTTCCCTGGCAAGTCCCTCCCACATGCGGGGCGAACCCACTACCAGCGTGGGAGCTATTTCATATACGTCCGCCATGACCGTGTCGGGCTCTTCGGGGAAATTCACCGTGTACGACGCAAATAAAGCGGAATAGACGCTCATGGTCTGCTCCACTATCCACGGCAGCGGCGTAAATGACACAAATTGGTCGTCAGGATTCTTGGGGTCTGCCTTGTTCAGGGACTCAGCCATTTTCAGCACCCCTGAGTGCGTGAGCATCGCGCCCTTCGGCATCCCCGTGGTTCCGGACGTATAGCATATGAGCGCCAGATCCTCTTCCTTGACGGCACGCACTTTCGATTCGAACAGATCGGGCTCTTTGGCCCCTAATTCCTGCCCGAGCAGCTGTACTTCCTTGAATTCCATGAGCAGCGGATCTTCGTATTCCCACAACCCCTTGGGATCGACGTATATGATTCGCCTGAGTCGAGGCAGCTGATCTTTGATCTCCAAGATCTTGTCCACCTGTTCCTGATCCTCGGCCATGACGATTCCCGCTTCCGAGTGACCGATCAAATATGCCACTTCCGAGGAGAGTGCGTCACGAAAGACACCAAATGGAATTCCCCCCGCTGCTTGGGCGGCCAGCTCAGCAAAAATCCACTCGGGTCGGTTGTCTCCGATGATACCGAGGGTTTCTCCCGGCTGAAACCCGAGGGCCAGAAGACCGAGGGCAAAATCCCGAACATGGTCCGCATACTGCTGCCAGGTCATGGTCTGCCAGATGCCGAACTCCTTCCGCCGCAATGCTACTTTTCCATGCCCGAACGTTCGCGCGTTCCGAAGCAAAAGCGACGGCAGAGTCAGGGGACAATCTTCCGATTGAAAGCTATTTTGTGCCATTTTCCTGTTCAAAGGCGAGAATAAGCCGTTTCATCTTCGCCCAGATAGGCTCGAACGACCTGCGGGTTTTTCTGAATTTCTTCGGGCGCCCCTTCGGCCAAACGGACGCCGAATTCCAGGACGCAGACACGGTCCGATATGTCCATGACTACGCCCATGTCGTGCTCCACCAGGACGATCGTCACGCCCCACATGTGGTGCACGTTCAGGATGAACCGGCACATATCTTCTGTCTCTTCAAGGTTCATCCCCGCCATGGGCTCGTCCAGAAGCAGGAGTTCCGGGCGCATCGCCAAAGCTCTAGCGAGCTCCACGCGCTTTTGCAAACCGTACGGGAGCGTTCCCACAACTTTCTTGCGAATTGCTGCTATTTCCAACAGATCGATGATTTTTTCCTCAAGTTCCCGGCGGAGGGCTAATTCTTCCCTTCTAGCACGGCCGAAATACAAGACGTCGGACAGGATGCCGGATTTCAGAAAGCAGTGGCGCCCCAGCTTGATGTTGTCCAGAACGGTCATACCCTTGAAAAGTTCTATATTTTGGAAGGTTCGCGCTATGCCGAGGCGGGCGATGGAGTGGGTTGCAACTTTGAGCAGGTCTTCATTCTTATACAGTAATTGTCCGGCGTGCGGGGTATAGAACCTGCTTATGCAATTGAGCATGCAGGTCTTTCCTGCGCCGTTGGGCCCGATGAGTGCGTAAATCTGTCCTTTTTTCACCTCCAGGCTGACGCCCACCAACGCCCTGACGCCTCCGAAGGATAGATGGACATCCTGCGCCTGGAGCATGGTTTCCTGAGCTGTTTGCACCGGCTCTCCATTTTTCATGAGCAAACTCCCAAGAAGGAAAAGTGATACCTTTCATCAAGTCTCAAATCTGTGTTCAACGGTCTCGAGTATCCGTACGTTCGCGGGTGAAACTCACGGGCTCGGAAGGTCGCAATCGGCGGGATCGCCTGTTCCGGAACGAACGGCATATGATTTCCGAACAAACGAGATTGGCCGCCGGGAAACCCCGATTTCCTACCAACACCCCCACATCTCAGGAATCAATCTTGATTCTTTCGCAGCGCGGCCAGTCTGTCCGCAAAGGAGGAGGGCGCAGCTGACTGTTCGGCCGATACCGTTTTGAGAGCCTCTTCTATATGCTGATCTCTTGCAGGCGGTTCCGGCCCAAGGAGCTTCGATTTCATATCCGAAGCGGCTGCTGCCGCCCTTGCCTGTTCCGCCTGGCGATTCATTGCTTCCAGTGCGACGCCGAGACTTGACGTTTCTTTTCTGAGCCCTGCGGTGTATTCCGCTTTTTCAGATCTCGACTCGGCTCGTTGGCGCTCGATTTCCGCTCGACGCATGTCGCGCTGTGCCTGCTCCAACTGGGTTCGGGCAGTACGAACTTTTTGTGCCGTGACTTCCGCGAGGCTTCGGATTTCTTCGTAATACGCCTTTGCTTCTCCGGCCTCCCTCACTTCTCGGTCCACTTCGGGCTGCATCTGCTCCAGTTCGTGCAGGAGTTTGTCCAGACTTGCCGAAATGCCGCTCGCCTTTGCCTGATCGCCGCCGGTCTGGGCCTCCTGGAGCTGTTTATTGAGTAGTTCGGCGGCGGCCACATATTTGTCATAATTCTTGTTCGCCGCGTCTGCCTCGGCCTGCTCTCTATCGTAGTCCGCTTTCGCTTTGCCCGCTTCAATTGTGATCTTGTCGAGTTCCCGGATCATGTCTTCGATTTCTGCTTGGGACGCGGTTTCCGGATCCCACGCCACAATTTTCTGGGTGATGCTCTGCCCTACATTGTTGAGTTTTTCTTTACCAAAACTTCTTAAAAACCTGAAAATCCCGGCCATAGACATTCTCCTTGGATCGGATGAAGTCTCACCAATGTACACGCGGATCGCGCGATTCGCAATACAGTTCGACAGAGCCCGTCAACCAGCCACTCAAAACGTGGCCCCCCTGGACGGCCTGTTCATTCAGCAAGGTTCTGCCCGTTCATGATTCAGCCGACCTGACACGGACGGATCCTCGTGAGCCGATATCGGTTGCTGCTGCCGTTCATCCTGCCGAAATCACGGCTGCCAGGATGGTACTACCGATGTAAGCTGGGAATCTTTTTCGCATGAACAGTAATGCATATTTTGTGGTAAAGTCAAGTCCCGTCAATTACTTTCTCAGTCCAGTGGGCTGAATAATTGGACGCAAACAAATATTGTTTCGAAATACCAGTTAAATGTTATAGCAGTTCTCGCAGGTTCTGTCGGATTCGTTCATGACTCTCGCCCACATTCGAACGATCCAATTATGTCATTGCGAGGAGTGGAACGACGAAGCAATCTCTGTATCGGTTAATTGGAGATTGCTTCGGGCTTCGCCCTCGCAATGACAGTCTTCGAATCTTTTCGCGTAATCAAAACCGACACTACTTTTGAGAATCCCTATATGCATGTATGTGCGCGTGCTCCCGAGCCCTTGCAACGAACGAGGCCCGAAGATTTTTGTCTCCTTCGCAGTCCCGGACGAGCGCCTCCGGGATATCTCCGTCAAAACTCCCTAATTGTCATGTCCGTGAGCAGGGTCGGCGTCGTATGGAATCCGGGGGACGCGTGATATGATGTGTCCATGAACAAGGGCGAGTACGATCATATCCTGATAAGAGAAGCGACAATCCTCGTGCGCGTTCCGGAGGGAACCAGGGAACTCCTGGAAGATCGAGCAGCGGAATTCTTCGATGTGCGAACCGGGGTGCAGATTCCCCGCATCTATCCCGATCTTCAGGCAGTGGAGCTGCACAGGGGATACCTGTTGCCGAAAAATCATGCAGCCGCATTGATAAGAAGCGGCGCTGCTCTTGACGGCAACCCGTCAATGGATGCGGCAAAAGTAATTACCATACTTGAAGTCCAACAACGCAAACTGGACTCGGTGGTGGCCGATTCCATTCTCGACCAACTCAGAATCACGGTGAATTTGTTGCAGGAATTCTTGAGCCTTGCAGACACTGCGCAAAAAGAGGAAAGATTCTGGTTGTCTCAGCAAATTTTGGGTCTCATCAGAAAATTCACCGGTCGGGAGCTTTCCGAGATTGAAGAGATCGTCGCCTGGTTTAGAAGCACTCGAAAGAAATAGGCCTGCCGACAAGAGTGTTCGCCCGGTTACGGATGGGCATGCGGCTTCCGTTGGAAGCGAAGCGATCTTTGCTCTTAAGTATACAGATTGCTTCGTCGTTTCACTCCTCGCACTGACAGAGGTCAGACACTTCCCTGGAGTGACTGAAATTACGGATCGGAACTTTTGGCTTTACTCTGCGGACGCGAGGTGATTAAATTCGTCCTGGCCGAGCATGCATATGTGCCTGTAATTCACCCATGAACATAGTCAAAATAGCATTTCTCTGCGTGCTTTTTTTGGGATTGCTCAGTTTCGGAGCGGGAGCCAAGAGCCAGGTGTCCGCCCTTTTCGAAAAGGGCCAGGAGCATATTCAGTCCGGAAAGTACCGCGAGGCGGTTGAAGCTTTTTCAGAAGCGCTGGAATTCCTCGAACCAGATGAAAAAAATGCTCATGTCGTAATGCTCAGCCGAGCTCGTGCGTACTATCACTTGGGTCAATTCGACAATGCGCGCAGAGATGTTGATCGGGTTGTCGAATCCGGTGCCACGGATGGAGAAAACCAAGCTCAGGGATATCTCTTGAAAGGCATGATCGCCCGACGCGAAGGAAATGATACGCGGGCGCTGTCGAACTTTACTGCGGCCATAAAAACCCGTCATGAAAATACGTCCTTGAGATCATCCTCCTTCACGAACCGCGGGATTGTGCACCTGGATATGGGAGACACTGATAAGGCGCTCAGCGATTTGAATAAAGCAATCGAATTGGATTCCACATATGCCGCCGCATATGCTGCTCGAGGCTTAACGTATTTGCGGCAGGACAGAATAGAAGCAGCGCGCAAGGATGGAGAGCGGACCATGCTCTTGAATCCGGACAAGAATGCGGAAAAGATGGCTCGCACTATTTTGGATGAATTGTCCATTGCTGCAACGGGTCCTCAAAGCGTTTCCGTGCCCATGAACGATCAAGGACATATTTTCGTGCAAGTGCGGTTCAGTAAGACCGGAAAGCCGCGCAGATTTCTCCTGGATACGGGAGCGACATATTCATTGATAGATAGCACGCTGCTCGGAGAAATTCAGAAGGAAACCGACGTCAAGACCGTGGGAAAGTCGAAAGTGAAGACCGCTGACGGCAGAATTCACACGGTTACCCGTTACAAAGTCGGCACGGCCTTCTTGTTCAATATGCCGTTGGGTGAAATGGAGGTTCATGTGCTTGACGGCCAGGGGCAGAAAATCACGAATCTTCTGGGTGTGAAAAGCCTGCAAGGCATTGCCGTGTCGTTGGACAATTCCGAAAAGAAGGCGGAACTAAGGCGCAGGACCCCTGGGGACGGTTCACATCATTGACGATGGAATGCCGAATCTATATGAATACAGAGACCGGAAGCTCATCAGTGTGACAATCCATGATTTGCAATCGTGCATCCCGGGATTCAGCGGTGCTGTCCGGGGTTCGAGAAACGAAGTGTGCACAGCACCATACCGTCTGACCGGGGAGGTGGAGCGTGATAGATTTTCATACCCACACTTTTTTCAGTGATGGAGAGCTGATTGCGAGTGAATTGGTCCGCAGGGCGGGAATTCTGGGATACCGCGCGATCGGATTGGCCGATCACGTGGATGCATCCAACCTGGATTTCGTCGTGCCCAGACTGGCAAAGGTTGCACACGAGCTGAATCGGTTCCAGGACACTTTCGTCATTCCAGGCGGGGAGATCACCCACGCACCGCTGGATCAAATACCGGAATTGATTTCAGCGGCAAGAAAACTGGGTGCCGTCTTTGTCGTCGTGCACGGAGAATCGCCTGTGGAGCCTGTAATGCCGGGCACGAATCAGGCCGCTATAGAGGCGGGGGCCGATATCCTTGCCCATCCGGGATTCATCACTCCCGACCAGGCACGCCTTGCTGCAGAAAACGGCGTTTTTCTGGAGATCACCGCGAGATCCGGCCATAGTCTCACGAATGGACATGTGGCAAGAATCGCATTCGAAGTCGGTGCCCGGCTTGTGATCAACACGGATACTCATTCGCCGGAAAATCTGATAACCCGGGAAATGGCAGGCAAAGTCCTTATGGGCGCCGGTCTTACGGAAAGCCAGACCGCAACGGTGCTGGCAAACAACCAGGATTTGTTGAACGTCTTGAAGAGAAGAGCAGGCGCTTAGGAGGATCGACGTCCATACGCAGTCAGGCTCGCGGCCTCACAATTCCGCGATTCTTCCCCTCATGACGCGAAGTAAGAGTGAAACATAAAGATCCGTTCATGATTTCGATGTTCAGGCGGCCACATTCCGGGTTCAACCCCCTGCTCACCATACTGGTGGTGGGAGTATGGGTCGTGCTCATGGGAATGCTCGTGCGCGACCGGTACTTCCCCAGCGTCGCGACCATAGGTGAAGGATTCCACATTGCAGCGACCGAAGCCGACGACTGGTTCCTCCTGCGCATCGGAGGGGCGTATGCGGGATTCGGCCGGTCTCGTCAATTTCGTGGTGACGGCGAGTGGATACTCCGGGACGATCTTACGCTCGCGCTCAATCTGCAGGGCCAGGTAAAACCCGTAAAAATTGCGAATGAGTCTCGCGTGGACAATGAGTTTCGGCTCATTTCGTTCCATATGAAGGTATCCTCCGGGATCATTTCCTTTGAACACAAAGGTAGGATGCAGGACAGGGACCTCGTCCTGGAAATACCCCGTTCCCAAGGAGGAGGCACAAAACGGCTGAAACTGCACGAGAGTCCGCGGATGTCCAGGTCTCTGGGATTGCCCGTGCCGCTCACCGGACTGCATGTCGGCGAAGAAATTCGTATTCCCGTTTTCGATCCCCTGGACGGCAACAAATGGGAAGCCGTTATACAGGTCCTGGAAAAGGCCGAGACGGAGATTTCGGGCAAGAAGTTCCCTGCATGGCGGGTCCGAGCCATATTCAGGACCGTAGAGCTAACCATGTGGATAGACGACGACGGAAGACTGCTCAAAGGCCGGATGCCTTTGAACATCACGGTCTCTCGCTCGGACAAGGCGGAAATCTCGAAAGAGATGAATACCCGTAGTGAGCTTCCCGATCTCGTGTCCATGACGTCCGTGCCACTGGAAGGTTCCCTACCGAATCCCGACGATATCGACTTCATTCGACTCCAGGTTCAGGCAGGCCGGCAGTTCGCCATACCTACGGACGAATTCCGTCAGAAATTTGCTCATTCCGAGATCACGGTTTCACGGGAAAAAGATCCAGCTGCGACGTACGCTCTACCCTGCACCGATGCCAAGATGGGGCAGGACCTCGTTGCAAGTCGCTTCATTCGGAGCGATCATCCGGACGTCATCAAAAAAGCGCGGGAAATCATTGGGGAAGAGAAGGATCCTGTAAAAGCGGCTGCCCTG